>NZ_JBEZKA010000001.1:223295-607694 GCF_040651435.1 Streptomyces sp. NPDC048479 | reverse complement strand
CTACACCATGGGCCGGGCCGCCGAGATGCTCGGCACCACCCAGGGCTTCCTCCGCGCCATCGGCGAAGCCCGCCTCATCACCCCACTGCGCTCCGAGGGCGGCCACCGCCGCTACTCCCGCTACCAACTGCGCATCGCCGCCCGCGCCCGCGAGCTCGTCGACCAGGGCACCCCCATCGAGGCCGCCTGCCGCATCGTCATCCTCGAAGACCAGCTCGAAGAAGCCCAGCGCATCAACGCCCAATACCGCCGCGCCGACGAATCAGCGAACCCAACGGCCGCAGCCTGAGACGGCTCAGACCTGCAACTCCCCCAGGAGCTTCGCGGCCGCCCACGCATGCTGCCCGGGACGCAAAGCGTTCCGGGCAACTTCGTCTTCCACGGCCCTGGGGCCGAGAGCGACGCACGGAGAGCCACTCTCATAAATGGGATCGCCGGCATGACGCTGAGCGCCCTGACCGGCCAGGAAGCCCCCGCCGACCAGCGGTAAACCTGCCCGGCGGCCGGCCTGTCCGCATGGATGTCGACATCGGGTGGTGGGGGTCAGTAGCGGTCGCTAGGCCGCATCGCGCGCGCTGACCTGCGAAGTGGTCATCAGGCTCCACCCTCGGGTGAAGAGGGCGGAGCCCTTTTCACCGGTAGGGCACTCCGCTGCTCGCCTCTTCGGAACCCTCGGTCCTCTGGGCCGCAGCCTGCATTGATGTCCTCGGCAAGTCCCCATGGGGTTCGAGGAAGGGCGCGAGTGGACCCGTAGTGGACACGCAGTGGACAGAAGAATCAGGAAGGACCGGGAAGCCCACGGACCGGGCCGATGGCGTGTAGCCGTCTGACCTGTGAAAACGGGAAGATCGAGGCAGGATCGGGAAGATCGCGGACGATCATGAAAGGACTCATAATCCGTCGGCCGTGGGTTCGAGTCCCACCCGCCCCACCATGAACGGCTCTGACCTGCGGAAACGATCCCTTGCTGGTCAGGGTCGAGAACTTTGCCTCAACGGAGAAAATCCGCTGCTCGGGGTTGGTGCCAGGGGGCTGTAGTGACTCGTGAGGCCTGTGACCTGCGGCAAAGGCGCGGGCCCCGCTGATTCGGAAGCCCCTCGGCTTCCAGCTGCCTTGATGTGTGGACGCTGTGTGGACGCGAGGAATCGCTGGCCGTCCAAGATCGCCGTGAGCAGGAGCGGGCTCCCTTGCCTGGGATGGAGCCGGTCCCAGGAGCGGGCGGTCGCGGTCCCATAGAGGCGCGTGTCTGTGACGGTCTCGGTGTCCGGGGTACCCCAGGTGTCGGGCTGGCCGAAGACGAACTCGCCTCCGTGCCGGGGCGGGCGGCGTCCCGGTTGAACAGGTGCGCGGCCACCACCGCTCCGAAGCTGCCGCCGCCGACCACGATCACATCGAAGGGACGGGCACCGGGGTGTGCCGGGTTGGGCATCGCGACCGCAATGGGCGTGCTGAAGCGTCACGTAACGGCCCGAACTGAAAATAGCCCTGGGTGCTGGAGATGGCGCTGGAACGCACCGCTTGCCCGGAGCGGCACGAGGCTACCGAGGGCTGTCGGCTGACAAAGGCCGTGCCGGTCACCGGCACGGCCTTCGTCGGTTGCCCCGTGCCGAGGTTCACTGGCGGCTCTTCAGATGCTTGTTGAGGTGCTGGAGGTGGTGCCAGGCGGTGGGGCTGGTGCCGTTGCCGAGGGTGTAGTGGAGGGCTGGTCGTGTCGCGGGGCCGAGACGCGTGGGGAGCAGGTGCGGGGCAGATTCGGCGCGGGTGCGGCCGATGGTGCGTACAGCGTCGGGGCCGAGGGTGAAGGAGACCGGCACTGGTGGTGGCTCGTGGTGGGGCGGGGTGGTGAGGTCGGCGCGAGCGGGGCGCAGATGGGTCAGCATCGAGGTGAGGCCGTACCCGGTGGCGAGGGTCTCGGCCAACTCAGGAAGAGCGTCGAGGGGCGGGGGCTGGTCCGGGGTACGGCCGACTGCGAGGGTGATGTACTCCTCGACACCGGCCGGGGTGCGGATGATGCGGCAGGTGGCGATCGTCGGCCTGTCGGGGGCGCCGACGGCGACCAGCCAGGTGGGGGCGGATCGCCGGGCTCGGGTGCGGGCCAGTTCGGTGAGCTGTCTCGGGGACCAGGGCAGATTGACGGGTTCGGCGGTGGACCAGCCGGCGGGTGGGGTGCCGGTGAGGGTCTGCCAGGCGGCTTCCAGAGCGCCGCCGAGGACGAGGTCGCCGACGGCGGGGTGGGTGGTCCGGATGGAGAGGTGGAGTTGCTGTTCGTCTGGAGCGGCGGGCCGGGGGCGGAAGGCGTCGGCGATCGGGATGCCGCCCTCTGTTCCGGTGACCGGCGTGAAGCAGCCTTCTTGCCAGTGGAGTACGTCGCCGGTGAGACCGTCGTAGTAGCCGCAGTCGGGGTCGTGGACGACCCAGCGGGCCGGGACGTTGGTCAGCAGAGTGCGGACGGGAAAGGTCAGCCGGGTGCGGGGCGGGGTGACGATCTGCAGTTCGCGTCCCGACGGGATGGTGGTCTGTATCAGGTCGGTGAGCCAGGTGGTCGCGGCGACTACGGGTCGGTCCTGCATGATCACGGCGGCTTGGTGGGTGAGCACGTCGACGCCGAACGGTTCGATGCCGGTGCTGTCCCCCTCCGCGGAAGGGATAGCTACCACGCTGGTGTGCGCGGCGTCGGCCGGCCAAGTGGACCCGCTCAACAACGTAGTCAGCCGCCCGGCCACCGAGCCGGCCAGCCGTCCGGCCTCCGCGACCGCCGTGGTCGCCCGCACCTCGGTCCACCACACAGGCGCCTCGGGCGCCACCGCCGCGTCGCCGAGCAACCGGCGCACCTCGCCCGGCACTTGCACGAACAGCGGAACCTCGACCGTCACGACGTGCCGTCCGTCCTGCGCATGCAGATGGACGACAGCCCCCTCGGCGCTGCTGCTCACCCGCAGACCAGGCCCACTGGCGTACAGCCCGGCAAGCACACTGCGGGCATCCGGCATCTCCGAAGTCAGGGCGATGACGTCCTGTGTCACACAATTCCTTTGGCGTGGCGGGCGGCGATCAGAGGCGGGGGCGGGGCGGCTTCGGCCAACTGTCTAGGCGAGTAAGCATGGCCAGGAGATCAGGTTTCGAACTCGTTGAGCCAGTTCCCGCACCCGTGTAGTGCTGCACAATCCCGATGCCCTCGGTCCGGCTTGCCACGGCGTACATCGCCGAGCCCACCTGCATCGCCGTCACAACGGCCTCCCACGTCCGGAGGTCGGACGCATCGGGATTCACCGCCAGCCGCGCCTGGACGTGGAGCATTGTCGTGTCCAGTGCTCCATCGAACATCTCGGGCGCTTCCTCCAAGAACGAGATCGTCCTCAAGAGTCCCATGCCCAGGGACTGCGCATACGCCTGATCGTTAGACCCCGGCCCGCCGTGCCGAGCCACCCTCACCGTCACAGCAGATTCCCGTTCTCGTCGCGTAGACGTCAGCGCGTCATAGCGGTCGTCCTCGGACGCCTCGATCCCCTCGATGGCCTCCTGGGCGGCCGCGACGACCGGCTCCATGACCTCCGTCGCGTTGTCCGTACGGAAGTCATGGCGCGGAATGCGCGTTGCCATCAGCTCTCCTCAGCTGGGGACTTGAAATGCTCAAGCACTGCAGCACTGTCTGAAACGGGCTGTGTCGTGAGCGTCCGCGTGGCCACCGGCGCCGGGGATTGTGTTGTCGACCGTGTCGCCGCCCAGGAGATCATGGCCGCCGATGATGAACTGCCTGCTTACGTGGAGAATTCGCCGCACCAGTTGCCGCCCAGGAGGGTGGCGGGCAGGTACTCGGACTCGACCTCGATCGGAATGCCCGCCTCGCGTGCGAAGCAGGCCACGGCGAGGGGAGCAAGCGCGACCAGGCCCGAGACGCGGCTGCCCCGGCCTTCCTCGCTCCAGTACTCCTTGTGCCACTGGAGGGCGGCGGCGAGGGCACGGTTGAAGCCCGCGTGGTCGTCGCGGATGATCCGGTGGAACATCTCCATCGGCGGGTACAGCACCTTGGCCACTGCCTCCTGGTCGGTGCTCACGGCTGCCGGGTCGGTGCCGTCGACCGCGGCCACCAGCTTCCGGCCAAGGTCGGGGCCGCCGAGCCAGTAGGTCTGGAGGGTGTCGATCCAGGCGTACTCGAACTCGTCGAAGTGCGCACCGTTCTCGCGCAGTAGGGACAGCGGCACCCGGCACAGGGCCGTGATCCGGTCCCGCTCCCGGCACACCACGGCCAGGTAGAAGGCGGTGAGCCAGGTGCCCGGGGTCACGTACTGCTGCGGACCGGTGGCTTCGAGCGTGCGGTCCTTGTGCGCAATGCGGCACTGGACGTGGGCCTCGGTCGTGGTCGCGGCGGCGAACGCGGCGGAGCCGACCTGCATCGCGATCACCCAGGCATCCCACGTGGGGAAGATCGATCCCCTCGGGTCCATCAGGCAGTGCGCCTTGGCCAGCATGAGCGTGGTGTCCAGGGCTTCGCCCAGACCGGTGGAGTCGCCCTCCAGACCGTCAATCCACCCTTCCGCACTCTCCTGTAGAACGGCGAGGCCCGCTTCCGCGTTACCCGTGGGAACGGGGTGGCGGGGGATGATCGCGACCAACGCATTTCTCCTTAGAAGAGTTTGAAGTGCTTGAGGACGGAACCAGCATACGTACCGGTGTTCTCGGTGGCCTGGACGAGGACGTAGCGCAAGGTCTTGGCCTTGATGGCGTCCTCGATCTCCTTGATGTAGTTGGCCTCGCCCGGTGATTCGAAGACGCGGTCCTTCATATCGGCCACGATGGTGCGGACGTATTCGAGGCTCCCCTGCTTCACCATGACCTTGCCGCCGGGATGACCGTTGCTCTGGCGCCACTCCAGCACCCCGTTGGGGCTCTTGGCCTCGACGATGATGAGGTTGCCGTCCTTGTCACGCCAGAGCTGGTCGAACCTCTTCGAACCGTTGGCCGTCTCCGGCAGGTCGGCGATCTCGTGGGCCCCTTCGAACTCCTTCTGCAGGAGCATGTGCCGACGTGCGGCCTCCTCACCGAGGGCCTCACCGAGCTTAGTGTTGTTCGAGACACCCTCGCCAACCGTCAGGTCGTAGTGCTCCTGTGCGTGGGCCAGCTCGTACGCGTTGTCGAAGCTCGGATTCTCGTCGAAGGCCTTTTCCCGCTTGGTCAGGTCCATGCCTGCCATCCGCTTGGCCGCAACCTCGTCCAGGTGCGTGAGGTCATCGGGGGCAACCGTCTCCGGGCCCCTCTCCAGGGGGGTGAGGTGGAACCCGCCCGGGTCCGCGTACGGGATCGAGGATGCGGCTATCCAGCTGCCGTCCGGCTGCTCGATCAGCTTCGGCAGGAGCTGGCCGTCGACCAGTTCGTCGGCACTGTTGCGCTTGCCCGGCCCCCACTTGTCGTAGTGCTCCGCGCGCCAGAGGGGGTCGTTGTTGGCCAGCCATACATGCTCTCGGGTGGTGGCCGCCCGTTCCGCAGAGGTCCGCTCCTTGGGCGGAACCTCGCGGGAAGCCTCGTACTCCGCGCGGTGGGCCGCGCGGGTCGCCTCGTCGGGAGTGGCCGAGGCCGGGGGCTCGTGGTGGGCGTCGCCACCCGTGCCCGGAGTCTCCGGGTGGCCGGAGCTCGGGATGCCGTTGTCGGCCGTCGAGCCGCCCGGCATGTCGCGGCCGCCCGTGGACGGGGTGTCCGTGCGGCCCGCGCCGCTCGTGGGGGTGTTATCGCCGGCCCGACCCGCGCCGCCGACGCCGTTGTCCAGGTTGTTCGTCGGGAGGTTGTCGCCCGCGCGGCCCGTGAGCATGTTGTCGCCCAGGCCTCCGCCCGACGTGTTGTCCGCGGCGCCGCCGGGCACCTTGTTGGCCGCATTGGCGCCCGGCGCGTTGTCCGCCGCCCGGCCTACATCGCCCAAGTCGTCGCCGATGCTGCCGCCGACGCGGATGGCACCGCCCGCGTGGTCTCCGGCATGGGCCGCGCCTGCGCCGACCAGAGCCGGTTCGCGGACCGGGTTCGGCACGTGGGGGTTGTCCGCGCCCCAGGGTGTCCGGTCGGTGGCTGCCGGTTCGTGGGGGGCCGAGGTGGTGTCGGGGACGCCCTTGCTGCCGGGTATGAAGTGGCCGTCCTCCACGCGGAGCTGGGAGCCGTCGGGGAACTCGATGAAGCTGTGCGTGGCGTCCGCGGCCGCGGTGACGTCGGTTGCGGCGCGGACCCCCGCGGTGAGGTCGGCGACCCGGGGCAGGACGCGAGCGGCGACACCGACCGTCTTGGCCGCCGCGCCGATCGGGTCCAGGACCTCGCCGACCTTGGCCAGGACGCCAGCCACGCGGGCAGCCGCACCCGCCTTGCCGGCCGCCGAGCCAGCCTTCGAAACTGCGCCCAACGGCCCGGCGCCCAAAGTGAGGCCGTTGAAGATGACCGTGCCCATCGCCTTGCCCGGGTTGGTGGACCAGTCGTCCCACCCGACGAACGACTTGCCGAACTCCTTGGCATACGGCTTGCTGTCGCCCATGAACTTCTTCATGAACGGCGAGAGGTCCTTCCGGTCGCCGTGCGGGTCGAGGAGGTAGCCCTCAGCGCCGACAACCACTCGGAGCAGTCCCTCGCGGGCGGCGCCTCCCTCCTCGCCGGGACTGAAGAGATCGATCAGCCCCTCGACCGAGCCGGAAGCGTTGTCCCACACACTGATCCCCAGCTGCTCCAGGTGGTAGTCGATCCCGAACGGCAGTACCTCGTCATGCTCCGGGCTGCCCCACGGCAGAGAATCGGCCTGGGCCAGCTGCTCGGCGCTGAAACCGTACGGGTTCTCCTGCTTGGGGCTGCCGTCGTTGATGTGCCACCGAGTGCCGTCCACCAGCGCGGTGATCTTGTCAGCACAGGTCACCTCGGCCTGCTGGAACGCAGCGATCGCCGCGTTCACCCCGTCCCAGATCGCCTCGTGCTCGGCGACCTTGTCCTCGTCCTTCCGCCAGTTCTCAAGCGGGCCGTCGTGGTCCTTGACCGACTCCTCGAACACCGTGGCCTGCCAGCGCAGCATGTCCAGCTGCTTGATGATCTCGACGACCTCGACCGCGTACGTCTCGAGCGCCCCGGCCACCGTCTCCAAACGGTCGGCGAAGGTACCGGAGGTGTCCTGCACGGCTTGAGTCGTGGCGAACAACTGCCCTGCCTCGGGAGCCTTGTACGAGGCGCCCAGGTGCTGGAAGCGCGTGTGGACGTCGCCGCCGTGCTCTCGAATCGCCTTCGCCGCCTGCCGCAGCGCGATGATCTCCCGCCCCAGCTCGACCAGGTCTCCGCTGAAGACGGGTATCTTCTCCGGGCTGATCACCTCTCGCCCGCCCTGCTGCGGGCTGCCTCCAGAAACGCCGTCACGTCAGGCGCCAGCATCGCCTGCCGCTGCGCGTTCCACGCCTGCTCCAGATTCCCGGCGATGTACGCATTGGTCGCCTCGATAGCGCCGTTCGCCGAATTGCTTGCGCGCAGGGGAAGGAACGCCACGTCTGTCTCAGTCCCTTCGGCGAACTGCCCCAGCGCAACCGCCACCAGCCCGGCCGCCGGTCCGCCGCCTCCGGCGCTCTCGCCACCGAACGTCAGCGTGCCCGCCGACCCCATCGCCCCCTGAACACCTCCCCCGTACAGCTTGATCCCGGCGTTCAACCCAGCGGCGGCCTCTCTCACCTGAGAGATCACTGACTGCACCCCCGCGGGCGTGATGTCCCACCCCGTCACACCAACCCCCATGCATCCCCTGGTCGATACGTCCCGTCG
Source organism: Streptomyces sp. NPDC048479 (assembly GCF_040651435.1). NCBI lineage: Bacteria > Bacillati > Actinomycetota > Actinomycetes > Kitasatosporales > Streptomycetaceae > Streptomyces > Streptomyces sp. NPDC048479. Next base: position 599,930 of record NZ_JBEZKA010000001.1, on the reverse strand, counting down.
ACCGTGTCCAGCATTGCCTACGTCACTGACAATGAGATCTTCATCTTTATCAGCGAGTCGATTGCAATAGTGACGCGCTTCCAGCCAAAACGCCCACCGGCCTGTCTCATTGGGGAGCTGCGGGCTGTGTGGCCCCCTACCTTCGCCCCATGAGCCGGCGATCGGCCGGTGCGGCCGCATGTCCGGAACCCTCCCCGAGCAGAGGGTCCGTCAGTTCCCATACGCAGGAGTCGAGAAGGTCGGGGCCCTGCTCCTCCTCGGTGCCGACGTGTGTGGTCATCTGCTCCTCCGGCTGGGCGTACGAGCGCGGGGGAGCGTGCTGTCGAGGCGAAGGCGGGGGGCAGGTTGGGAACATGGTGAGGCTGTGGGCCAAAGCCGAACGCTGCCGGGCCGCCGCGGTGCACTCGTCAGGTTGCCGCCTCGCGGCTCGATGAGGCTTGAGACCCGCCGCGACGTCCGGGTTACGCGAGGCGGCTGACCTGTGAAGAGGCAGTGCGGCTCCACCCTCGCGCGATGAGGTCGGGGCCCTTTTCATCGGTAAGTCACTCCGTTGCGCGCAGGTGTGGCCATGCCCAACTGCTTGGGACGACCTGCCAACGGGGCGTGCGGACCGACCCAGGCCATTCCGGACCCGTCTTACCCTTCTGCGCCTCAACGGGCGGGAGGTCTGTGCCACAGGGAGTGGACCGCCTCTTGCACCCGGGCGATCGGGCCCTCCCGCTCGCCGTCGCCCTGGCCTCGCGCTTTCATGAAGCGGGATGTCCGACGGGTGGTCAGGAAAGCAGAAAGTGCCTCTGACCAGCAAAAATGAGGATTGTCGAGGTCCTTCCTGCCACTGTCGGAGGCACCCTCCAGGTGAACGAGCGTAGCGGGTCGTACCCGCGTGTCCGGGTCTCGGGTGGCGGTGCAAGCCCCGGGCAGTGCACGATCCCGGCAAGATCCTGCTGGATGTCGCGCTGGCCGTGGCCCTGGGCGGTGGCTGCCTCGCCGATGTAGCGACGCTGCGGCCGAACCGGCGGTGTTCGGGCCGGTCGCCTCCGGCCCGACCGTCTCCCGCCTCATCGACACGCTGGCCACAGCCGGTCCCCGCGCCCTCGCGGCCATCCCGGCGAGCCCGCGCTGATGTCCGCGATCGCGGTGGCAGCTGGCCGGACAGGCGGCACCGGACGCGGACGGGCAGGTGGTCGTGGACATCGACGGGGTGCTCGTCCTCGCGCACTCCGAAAAGGAAGCCGCCGCCGCGACCTGGAAGAAGACCTACGGACATCACTCGCTCATGGCGTTCGTCGACCACGGGGCAGCGGGGTCCGGGGAGCCGGTGGCGGGCCTGCTGCGGCCGGGGAACGCGGGCAGCAACACCGCCGCCGACCACGTCACCACTGCCCGCCTCGCGCTGGCCCAGCTGCCGAAGAAGTACCAGCGCGGACGGCGGACCCTCATCCGCACGGACTCCGGCGGCGGCACCCACGAGTTCGTCAACTGGCTCACCGTGCGCGGCCGCTGGCTGTCCTACTCGGTGGGAATGACCATCACCGACTCCGCCCACCAGGCCGTACTGCTGGTGCCGGCCGCGGCCTGGACCCCGGCGGTCGAGCCCGACGGCCAGATCCGCGACGGCGCCTGGGTCGCCGAACTCGTCGGCGACGTCCTGAAGGGATGGCCGAGGGGGATGCGGCTGATCGTGCGCAAGGAACGTCCCCACCCGGGTGCGCAGTTGCGGTTCACCGATGCCAACGGGATGCGGCTGACCTGCTTCGCCACCGACACCACCGGCACCCCAATCGCCCGGCTGGAGCTGCGGTACCGCCAGCGGGCCCGGGCCGAGGACCGGATCAGCGCTGCCAGGGCTACCGGCCTGCGCAACCTCCCCCTCCACGACGCCGCCCAGAACCGGGTCTGGCTGGAGATCGTCCAGTTCGCGCTCGACCTGCCGGCCTGGATGCCGATGCTCGCCCTGCCCGGCGACGCACGGCGGTGGGAACCCAGACGCCTGCGCCGGCTGCGACTGTTCTCCGCCGCCGCCCGGCTCGCCACCACCGGCCGCCGTCGCTACCTCCGCCTCGCCCGCCACTGGCCGTGGACCGACGTGATCACCACCGCGTTCGAGCGACTGCAAGCCCTGCCGAACCCCGGCTCACGAGCAACAACGCCATACCCCAACGACCAGCCCCGCCACTTTCGGAGCCGTGGAACCCGGCGCCCACCCGACGCGACAGCCGGGCTACCGGCCTGCCCACCACCAGCCCGACAAACCGAAACGGCCCGCCGGACAAACCGACGGACCGTCATGAAAGATCGAGGCTAGGGAGTGTCCTGTGTTGTGATCAGCGTTGGGTTCTGGGACCCGGTCGGCGCACGCTCCGTCCGGCGGCGTTCGCCTGCCACTCCCGGCCGATGGAGCGCATCAGCGCCGGGTACACCCCGATGTACCGGAAGGGCTTGATGGCGACCATGTAGAGGGTGCCGAACAGCCCGTTCGGCTTCACCAGGACGGCCATCTGGCCGCGGTAGCCGCCGGACCCGTCCGGGACCCAGCCGATGTGCATCACCGCGTGCACGGTCTTGTTGCCCATCTCGGCGGCCCACTCGTCGTCCCTCTGATAGAGGGAGGTGAACGAGGACGAACCAAGGTCGGGCCCCTGGGGACCCTCGCGAAGGTCCGCAGGCAACCGGTCGCGCAGGGAAGGCAGCCGGGTGCCGACGCCGCCACTGGACTTGTCCCAGCCGAGCAGTGCTCCGAGCTTCCAGCGGATGGCGAAGAGCGCGCGGCCGACGGGACCTTCTCCCGTCACCCCGCCCTTCATCCCTTCGGCGAACTGGCGCACCAGCCACACAAGGTCGTCGGGTCCGCCGGGGGTGGGCAGTGCCCACACGTCCTCGACCGTGAAGCCGTCGGCGATTTCGTGGATTCGCCAGGGGCGGTCGGTGTGGGCGGTTCGGGGAAGTCGCATGAGCAGGCCCCTGTCTATACGGTGGCGTACACATCGAGCGTAGACCCATCTATACGACCCCGTATACTCGGCAGGGACGTGAGGAGCCACACATCATGGGCGCGACCCGCACGCCACGCGGCAAGTGGATCGAGGAAGGCTTGCGGGCACTGGTCACAGGCGGCCCCGAAGCCGTCCGGATCGAGGTGCTGGCGCAGGCACTCGGTGTCAGCAAGGGTGGCTTCTACGGGTACTTCCGCAACCGGGGCGCGCTGCTCGCCGAAATGCTCGACACCTGGGAGTACGAGGTCACCGAGTGCGTGATCGAGCAGGTTGAAAGCGGTGGGGGAGATGCCAGGGCCAGACTGGAGCGGCTGTTCGCCATCGTCGCCGCCACCACCGACGGGCCGGTGCGGGGCACCACCGCCGATATAGCGATCCGCGACTGGGCCCGCCGGGACGCGGCCGTCGCCGAGCGCCTGCGCCGCGTCGACAACCGCCGTATGGACTACCTGCGTTCCCTGTTCTCCTCCTTCTGTCCCGACGAGGACGAGGTCGAGGTCCGCTGCCTGCTCGCCGTCTCGGTGCGCATCGGCAACCACTTCAATGCGGCCGACAACGGCAAGCGCAGCCGCGCGGAAGTGATGGAGATGATCAGGCAACGGCTGCTGGAGTAGCCGCCCCCGCCATCGTCACCCGCACGTGGCTCACCCACACCAGGCCTTCAAACTTGTGCTCGAGAAGGGTGAGGTGCGCGGCAGTGCCGCCCTGCCCTTCAAGCCCCGATCCCCCGGCCGAGCGGACCCGGTTATGGTCCGCGCGGCACCGACTGCACGTCAGCCTGCCGGAGTTCGGCCTTCGACCTCGAACTCCTGCAGGGCAATGGGCCTGACGGGGGTCGGAGACCGGCGCTCGGCCATGGCCGCGGCGGAGCACTCAGTAAGCGGGCGTTGGTGGCGCGACCTCGCCTGCTGACAGGTCTTCCGGTGACCAGGACAGGCGGCCTGAGCGTAGGTCTTCGATCACCGCGCAGAGCCAGCGGGCCTCTGCTTCGGTCACGGCGCGCAGGTATTCGATCTCAAGGAGGCCGACCCGGGCCAGACCCGCTGCGGCCTCGCCGCCCAGTGTCGCCTCCAGCCCGTCCAGCTTTTCGGTCGTGGCGCGGAGCCGCTCCTCAAGGATGGCGGGGATCTCGTCCGGGGTGAGCATGAGCAGGTGGGACAGTGCCGCGGGGAACTGCGGGAACTCCTGCCTCGGTACGGCGAGCATGTCGATCAGCCACTCGCGGGCGACCTCGCGTCCGGCGTCGGTGATCTCGTAGACGGTCCGCTCGGGGTAGGCCTGGTCCCGCTCGGTCTCCCGGATGCCGACCAGGCCCGCCTCCTGCAGTCGGTCGATCGTCCGGTACAGGCTCGCGCGCTGACTCACGTTGACGACCAGGTCTTTGCCCCACTCCTTGATCAGCCGCTGCAGACCGTACGGATGCAGCGGCTTGTAGTGGAGCAGAGCAAGGACTGTCAGGGCCAGCGGGGAGCTGCGGTGGGTGCTCATGCCACGATTCTAACCACGAACGAACTAGTTGACCTGTAACTAGTTTCACTGCAACTATTGGCTCCCGGATCCGCTCACTCTGACGAAGGCAGGAATCATGACCGCGCAGACCCGTACCGCCCTTGTCATCGGCGGCGGCATCGCCGGCCCGATCGCAGCCATGGCCCTGGAGAAGGCCGGGATCGAGGCCACCGTCTACGAGGCCCACCGCCCCACGGCCGACGGGGTTGGCGGCGGGATGAGCATCGCTCCCAATGGCTTGGACGCCCTGGACGTGATTGGTGTCGGCGACCTGGTGCGGCCTCAGGGCCTTCCGGTGACGAGCATCGTCATGCAGGACTGGGCCGGCAAGCGGCTCGGCGAGTTCGGCAATCCGCCGGGGGTGCCGCCGATGCAGTTCATCTGGCGGGCCGACCTCTACCGGGCGCTGCACGACGAGGCGGCCCGTCGTGGAATCCGCACCGAGCACGGTAAGCGGCTGGTCGGTGCGGAGGAGACCGCGGACGCTGTGATCGCGCACTTCGACGACGGAACGCAGGCGCGCGCCGACATCCTGATCGGGGCGGACGGCATCCGCTCCACCGTTCGCATGCTGATCGACCCGGCCGCGCCCGGCCCCGACTACGCCGGTCTGATCAGCTTCGGCGCCAGGGTGCGCGACCCTGGCGTGCCTTCCACCCGGGGCAAGATGAACATGAGTTTCGGCAAGTGCGCCTTCTTCGGCTATCAGGTCTTCGACGAGTCCTCCGCCGTATGGTTCGTGAACCTGCCGCACCGCGAGCCGATGACGGCAGCCGAGGCCCGGCTGACGACGGCCGCCGAGTGGCTGCCGCTCCTCCGGGAGAAGTTCGCGCACGACCGTACGCCGGCACGGGAGCTGATCGGGGCGACTGATCCGGCCGACCTGCTGATCGTCGGCCCGATGGAGAACATGCCGAAGTTGGCCGCCTGGAGCCGGGGCCGGCTGGTCCTGGTCGGCGACTCGGCGCACGCGCCCTCCTCCAGCTCAGGGCAGGGAGCCTCGTTGTCCATCGAGAGCGCCATCCAGCTGGCCCGGTGCCTACGCGACCTGCCCTACGACGAGGCGTTCGCCGCGTACGAAGAGCTGCGCCGCCCGCGCGTCGAGAAGATCATCGCCGCGACCACCCACAAGAACAGCAACAAGGCCGCCGGCCCGGTCGGCCGCGTCATCAACGGCATGCTGATGCGCGTGGTCGCCAAGCTGGTCAAGCCGGAGAAGATGGCCTGGATGTTCGAACACCGGATCGACTGGGAAACTCCGGTCGCCCCTGCCGCCCGCCCGGGGACCGCCCGCGTCTGAGCTTGATCTTTAACCTCGCGGTCACCCGACCTGCTGATCTTGGTTTGTTCCTGAGGCAACAGGAAGGCCGTTCTTCACGCTCCGAAGTGTCCAGCAACGTCGCGTGAAGTAACGGCCGCTGGTGAAGAGTCTCGCCCCTGAACAGTCTGCTGACGCCGCGCTGGGCATCCTGTCCCACTTTCGTGTCCAGTTCTACGACTGCCTCTACAGCCGGGCGGATGCGCTCTTCGAGCTCACCGACGCGGTGCTGTGTGCCGATGGTCCGGTCCTCGCGGGTGATTGCGTTGTGGCGGGCGGTGGTGATCTCGGAGGACCGCCCGGGGCGGGCGGCGGAGATCCAGACCAGCCGGCCGCGGGTGTCGGTGATGCCGAGGAACAGCAGGCCGTGGGATTTGTGTTTCCCGCTGTAGTTGCGCGGGGTGTCCGGCCCGGTGCGGCGGTGGGTGCGGACCAGGGTGCCGTCGAGCAGGACGACATACCCCCCTTTCGCATGATTCTCTTCAGGGCCCGGTCGAGGCGTTCGGCGCGGGTGGCCAGCAGACCGGTCGCCTCCAGCACCCAGCGGCGCATCGTGCTGGCGGAGATGTTGTTGCCGCCGGCCATGCCGCTAAGCCGCTGGTCGTGGCGGAGGACGGCCAGGACGATGACCGCGATCCGGCCGGCGGACAGCTTGCGCCACCGCGACCCGATCTTCTTGAGGTGGGCGCGGATCAGCCGGGTGACGGTGGAAATGGTGGCCGTGGACAGCGGCAGGCGGACTTGGTAGACAGGGGCCTCGGTACCCTCGGCGGAGTTCAGGTTCTTTCGCATACAACCCCAATTCCCGCCGGGGGCACTCCAGTTACGGCAGGAATGCCGGGTTTCGTATCCCGTGCTCACAGCACGGTGATGAACCGCCCGGTCGGTTCAGCCGGCTCCGCATTGCCTCACGGAACCGCGGCTCGGCACTGATCCCGAGCAGCCGGCACACGTCCTGGGCCATGGCCGGATCGTCGGCCGAGCGGACGACGTCGAAGACCCTCCAGTACTCCTCCGGCAGAGCCTTCTCGTCCATGCCTTTGTCCCGGTGCGGCACCAGCAGCACTGCCCGGTCCGCGACCTGCCCGGCAGTCGGCCCGGAAGTCTCGTCGGCCCCCGCCGCGGCCTGCGCGTTCAGCCGGATGAGCACCCGCTCCGCGCAAGCGAGTTCCTCCGGTTCTGCCCGGACCGCCTCCAGCTCCTTGGCCAGCCGTCCTACCGCCGCATCGAGTTCCGCCCGCCGTGCGGTGATCCGCTCCAGCACGTCATCCACGGCCGCCCCTCCTAGAAGATCCGGGCAGAGCGTATGAATCCGCCGCACACTCCGGCAGCCGAAGCACGGAAATCCATCCCGCCGACTGTCAGACGATCATCACGCTCGGCAACCGCCCACCACCTGCGCGAGCACAGGTAACCTCACTCACGCCAGCCCCACGACCAGCAACTTCAGGCTGAAATGGGCTCAGTGGGAAACGCTCACCGACGCCCTCGCCAACCCCAAAGACTCAGCTGGCCCGAAGTCGGGGCGTGGAGCAGGGAGTCATGGGTTCCACGTCGGCAGGCTCCGGGCCGTGTGCCACGGCCCGGAGCCTGCCGTGGCCGGTGGAGGAGAAGGGCGGATCGCATCCGGAGAGGATCGAGCCGGGTCCGGCAGCCGTCACTTGATCTGCGCCGCAGCCCATTCCGCCCATTCGCGGCGCATCGTGTTGAAGCGCAGGCCGTACTCCAGGGTGATGCGGCCGTACACCGCGAGATTGTCGTCACCCCACTCGATGGACTCCATGAGCTGCTGCAGGTCGTCGTGCTCCCGCTCGGACATGCCGGCGAGTTCGTCCAGGTAGGAGCGCGCCTGCTCCGGTGTGAGCACGCCGAGGAAGAAGACTCGCAGCAAGATGTCGCTGCGCAGGACTCGCTGAGGTCTGGTCTCCGTCATCCAGTGCCGCAGTTCGGCCAGCCCCTCGTCCGTGAGGGCGTACTCCTTGCGTCCACGGGGCCCTTCCGCCGCCACGGTGATCAGCCCGGCAGCGGCCAGCTTCGTCAGTTCCGTGTAGATCTGGCTCTGCGTGGCCGGCCAGTCGTTGGCCAGCGAGGTGTCGAAGAGCTTCAGCAGGTCGTATCCGCTGGCGGAGTGCTCCGAGAGCAGGCCGAGAAGTGCGTGTCTGAGGCTCATGTCCCTCACCGTACCCGTCACATTCCACTATTGACATGTCACTCCTGAACCTTCTATCTTCGACATGTCAAAACAGGGATAACGAATTGGGGAGATCATGTCCTACCTGCGCACCTTCCTGCCGTGGATCGTCTTCGCCGTGACTCCTTCGGGAGACTGGCAGTGGGCAGCACTGGCCGCGCTGGTGATCGCCGTGGCGGTCATCGCGGAGCAGGTGCGTTCCGGCGTCGCCTTCGATGCCCTCATCATCGAAGCCGGCTCCGCGGTCTTCTTCGCCGTTTTGGCCGTCATCGCCTTCGCCCACCACGACTCGGACGTGCACAACTACTCCGCGGCCCTCTCGGCGGGCACCCTCGCCGTCATCGCCGGAGTCTCCCTGGCCATTGGCAGGCCGTTCACCCTGGGCATCGCCAAGCGGACCACTCCGCGCGAGGTGTGGGGGCTCACGGCGTTCATCCGCGTCAACGTCGTCATCACCGCCGTCTGGACCGCCGCGTTCGTCCTGACCGCCGTTGTACTCGCCGTGCTGGAGCACGGAGGACACGCGCACTCCACCGCCGCGACGATCGTCCAGATCGCCGGCTTCGTCGTCCCGATGCTCTTCACCGTCCGCTACGTCGCCCACGTCCAGGCCAAGGCCGCCGCGCAGACGGTCTGATGATCGCCCTTCACCGGCCTGGACGACGACCCCGACAACCCAGTGATCATCACCGGCTTCAAGGCCGCCCGCACCAAGCCCCTCACCACGGCGAAGAAGCAGATCAACAAAATGATCGCCGCCGAACGCGCCGCCTGCGAGCACGCCTTCGCTCACCTGAAGAACTGGCGCATCCTGACCAAACTCCGCCTCCACGCCCGGCACGCCACCACCCTCCTGCGGGCCCTCCTCATCCTCACGAACCCTGAGATCGCCCGCTGACAGATGATCTACAGCCCGGACAGCCGACCACGACCAGCGCGAGCACCAGGAAGAGCCCTCACACCAGCCCCGCGACCAGCAACTTCAGGGTGAAACGGGCTCATTGCCTCAGCGGGCTTTCGAGGACGAGGTTGTCCCCGCGCGCCACAGTCTGCAGGAGCATGGCGCACACGGTCGCTTCGGCGGCGAGGCCGGCCGGGCTGCCCAGGATGGGGAAGACGGTGCGGACGCGGGCGGCCGTGGACGGCTGCAGCAGTGAGTAGGCGTAGAGCATCGCGGCGTCGAAGCCCCGCGGGGCCAGGCCTCATCCCTCCCAGCCCAGGATCCGCAGGGGTGCGGTGAGGTTCGCCCAGTGCAGGTCACCGTGGACGGTGGTCCAGCAGGCCACCGCAGGGTCCGGGATCCCGACAAACTCGGGGATGGCCCGGATCATGTACTGCTCGCGTTCTGCGGCGCGGTCGGTGCCAGTGGCCGACAGCTTCTCCAGCGTCCCGGCGAGCTCCTCCTACCAGGAGCCGAGGGGGTCCTGGTCCTGGCGCAAGATCGGGTCGTCGGAGAGAACCGGCTGATCGACGCGAGCCGACAACTCCGCCCGGTAGGCGGTGGCGTCGTCAACGGTCTCGTACATGCCCAGCAGTGCGGGCCGGTTGCCCGTCGAGGTCGCCGAAGGCGTGCTGTGCATCCATGGCGCCGTCCCACAGCTTCCCCGACGCCTTGTCCGCCGGTGCGGACACAGCAGCCTCAGCCACACCGGGGCGTCGGCGGCGGTGCGGGCCGGGGCACCTAAAGCGTGTTGCGAAAGTGGATGGTAGGGCACAAGAGGGCGTGGAATGCGGGGGAGGTCACGGGAGTTGATCACAGCATGACTCAAGGACCAGCGCCTCGCTCCCTGTCCAACGAAGCCCTCTCCGCCCTACTCGCCAGGCAGCAGTTCGGGACCCTCGCCACTGTCAAGCAAAGTGGGCATCCGCACCTGACCACCATGCTCTACAACTGGGACCCCGAGGCCCGCATCGTGCGGCTGTCCACCACGGCCGACCGCATCAAGGTCAAGCACCTGCAGCGCAACCCGCGCGCGGCGCTGCATGTGCAGGGTGGCGACGTTTGGTCGTTCGCCGTCGCCGAGGGTGCGGCGGAGGCTTCCGAGATCACGACGGTTCCCGGCGACGCAGTCGGGCGGGAACTGCTCGCGATGATCCCGACGGCCGCGAAGCCGGAGGACGAAGACGCGTTCCTCAAGCAGCTGGTTGCCGAGCGCAGAATCGTCATTCGGTTGAGGGTGGAGCGGCTCTACGGGACGGCCTTGGATATCAATGGCTAGGTACGACCGTGCTGGTCATAGCCACTCGTTGATGGCTGCAACCAGCACGGTCGCGTGGTAGCGGACGGCGAGCTTGTCCTACCTCGTCGCAACTGCGCGGTGGCGCTTCAGCGGGTTGATCCCGCACTCGACCGCGTGCCGCTCCCTGTAGTCGTCCTTTACGCGCCCCGGCGGCGTGCTGGTGCGCCCGCGCGATCGCGGAATCCACGCTGATGTCCCACGTGATCAGGCCCTTCGCATCGGCTTCGGCCTGCAACTGCTCGAAGATCCGCTTCCAGGTGCCATCACGGCCACCAGGCGTGGCTTTCGGCTACCCGGTTCCTGGAGCTGTCCCGGTGACCATGGGATTCCTCCGATCGAGGAGCCCGAAGGTCGGCGGAGTCTCCATGACCCAGTCAAGCCAGCAGGGTGTTGACGAGCTCTGGGAAATCGGAGAAGAGGAGCCGTTGATCTATGAAAGGCAGTGAGACTGTCCCGCTGTGCAGGGTGGATGAAGGCGTCCCCCTGCCGATGCGCGGATGAGCTGGATGAGCGGGGAGACGGCGACCCTGCTCGTCTCCATCGACAGGCTGGGTGAGTTTTCGCATAGGCAGCCGGATTCTGCCTTCCCTCGGCGCCCGCTGCCCCGTGGGCCACTCCGCCCCCGAGTGCAGGGGCGGAGCCTCTGCGCGTTGGAAGGCGAATCCGCTGCGCGCGGGTTCGATACGTTCTTCTGAGCTGTTGCGTTCGCTCTCGTGTCCCTCGAGCCGGTCCAACTGGGGTGCATTCGGGACGCGTTCAGTCGAACTCCTTGAAGCTCGCTCCGTGGTCCTTCATGGCGTCCTGCGTGATGAACAGGAACAGGCCCATGCCGACACCAAGTTTGACGGCCTTCCCCGCGAACTCCTTCAGGCACCGAGGCCGTTCGAGCAGCGGCAGACGGTCGCAGTTCGCGTACTGCGCCACCTTCCGCGCGATCTCCGCCAGCCGCTCCACGCGGCTCTGTTCCGCGGCCGTGGCCTGGGCGGCGGAGCCCATGCCGCCGGTGAACAGGATGGCCAGTGCGACGACGAACGTCGCGATTCTTGATTTGAGATTGTGGTGCATGCATCCCTTGACCGGTGCGCGTCGGTGTCCACCGACGCGCTGATCCTCTTTCCCCGTGACAGATTGACTGTCTTGTTACTGGCGCGTAGCCAATTGGTCGATGCGAACCATATCCACGCTGTGTCACCGGTTCGGTGTCCCCCCGCCGTTCACGGAGGGCCGGAAAAGGGCGGCGGGGGCCGCGAGTCGGGTGGTGTCCGTTCGCACAGGCTCTCAACGGCCAAGACCGCGGCCCGGCAACGGCGTTGCTACATCATCATGTCTGGGAGAAGCGGACGCTCGGCGCCATCAAGCTCGGTGAGCTGGATCGCCAGCCTGACGACCACGCATAAACTCGCGGCCAGCACCTCACGGACCGTCTTCAACACGGTCGACCCGGTCCTCCGCGCGGCGGTCCGCGACCGCATGGTCTCCCACAACTCCTGCACCCGACGCGACGCTACCGTCCGTGCTGCCCCTGGCCGAGGCGCGATGAAACCGTCCGCCTGGTTCCCCCGTGGCGGATGGCCTTTGTCGTGGTGTTCAGAGATCAAGATCGGCGGCGGCGACGGTAGCGTCCTGGGCCACTGGACGACACCGGCCGGGGCCGGCGGCGGGATTCGAACCCGCGTTGCTCTCTTGAGAGGAGAAGCAGCCGCAGCCTGCGCACCTTAGTAGGGTCGGGGACTGGAAACGCAGCAGCGGCCACCGCGCCAGCCCTCGACCCTACTAAGAACACATCATGACTGGTCTGGCGTTGGCCGATGGATTACGGCAGTTCTGCAACTGGAGGACGGCGAACTGGCCACGGTGCGGCCCTGGACGTTCCCGACATTCATCGCGGCAGTCGAGCAGCTGTGGGAAACCAAGGAGGGCGGGAGGTTCGAGACAGACCTGCCCGAGGGCGGTGTGGCCCGCCTCGTGGAGTTGGTCGTGTGTCGTACCGAGGACTCGAATCTGCGCAGAACCCTCGGCGCTCCAGCTTGTCTGGGTCTGAGCGAAACAGTGGCCGAAACGGCCAGGGGTCCAACTGACCTGCGGACTTTCTGTTCCCCTGTTTCGCGGCTCCTGCCCAGGACTCGAACCTGCGACCAAGCTGAGGCATCCCGGGCCCGCCGGTATCTCGCTGGGTTGCCCCGCCATGGGCAAGATCACGCCACTTGGCGCTCAACCGCGTTGCGTCTGCAACCCGTTGTTCGATAGACAAGAGGGCTACGCGACGGGACGTATGGGGTGCAGGTGCACACAGCACCGCGTCAAGCGCCGCTGCGCACACGATTATTCGGGGGTGGGTGCATGAAGTTCGACATGGGCAGTACGACACTGTCCGACCTTGGCAACAGCACGGTGGGGTCCACCACTGACCTGGGCACGCTGATCCGGTTGCTGATCGCGGCCGCCGATCCGCTGGAGGGGAAGTTCAACGGGGCCGGCAAGGCCGCGTTCGACTCCTTCAAGACGCGTGCGGATGAGATCACGAATGCGCTGAACGGCTCGCTGAACTCGATCCTGGGCGGGCAGTCCGGGATGGACACCGCGTTCGGCACCGGTGATCAGGAGCAGGAGTCCAACGCCCACCAGAGCATGGCCGGGGCCAACTTCGACGCGGCCCGGTTCTCCGGGCGATAGAGACGGGGAATCGCGATGGGGCAGAACCAGGACCGGCGCAGTTACGACACGGGTGCCTCGGTGGAGGTGCAGGGCGGACTGCAGGGGATCATCGGCCAGCTTGAGCGGGTGCTGGCCGACCGGGACCGTGCGGTGAAGGCCGCGATGACCGAGTTCACCGCCGACGGGGTCTCCGACGAGTACCACGGCAAGGAAATCCGCTGGAACAAGGCGGCGGCCGAAGTGCGCGAGATCATCCGGCTGGTGCGCAGCACGCTGGAGCAGAACGACGGGACCGCACAGTCCACGCTCGCCAGGGCCAAGGCAGCGGTCGACGCCATCGGCTAAGAGACGCGGTAGCGCAGCGGTGGCGGGTGCTCGGGGGAAAGCAGGGGGATGAGTATGCAGGGGTGGGACATCACTCCGTCCGGAGTCCAGTCGGTGACTTCGCTGGTCGGGGACGCGATGGACGACGTGGCCAAGAGCGTCAAGTCGTACGGGACGCATGTACAGAGCGCGGCGAGCTCGGCCGGGACGATCAGCGGGATGTACTGCGGTACGGCGCCGACCGGGCCGATCGGGGCGGCGCTGGCGCTGTTCGTAGAGAAGACCGCGACGGATGTGCTGTTCCTCGGGGCACGGGCCGCCAAGTCCGTGAACGGCGCGCGTGAGGCGACCGCGTACTACGTCGCTGGGGATCTCGACATAGCAGCGACCGTCGCGCACAACGCCCTTGCCGCGCCGGAAGTCAAGCTGCCGAAGCCGGACGGCTCGCAGGGTGGCAAAAGGTGAACATGATCGAACCGTCGGGCATTCCGCAGTTCGTCGGAAACCTCGACCAGTTGGAGAAGGACGTCTCCGGGCTGCGCAGTGACGCCATCGGCATCCGCAACGGCGGCAAGGACGTGCACTCCCGATTCCAGGCGCTTGGAGGCGTCTACCAGGCGCCCGAGGCCGAGCAACTGTTCGCGACCACCCGGCCGGTGATGGACAGGGCCGAGCTCTTCGCCCAGCATCTGGAGACGGTGGCGGATGCGCTGGACGCGTTCTCCATAGAGGCCCGCCCGCTCGCTAAGAAACTGGCCCAGCTCAAAGTCGACGCCCTCGCGTTCCTCGACAGCGTCGAGGGTGACGACGAGTGGACGTACGACGAAGACAAGATCGACCGTCACCAAGGGCTCCTCGACGGCGTGAGCGCCGCGCGGGCCGCCTTCCAGGAGGCCGAGAACAGAGCCGCCAGTAAGATCTCGGCGATCGTCGGCGGCCCGAAGTTCGTCTTCGACGACGGCAGCCACACCGTCAACGACAAGACGGTGATGTACGGCAACGATCTCGAGACCCTCAAGAGTGCCAAGGAACTGCCCTGGGGCGACCCCGTCTCCGAGTCCCACCACGCGTGGGAGGTCGGCTACTGGGCCAAGAGCTATGTGTGGGACGGGCTCATCGTCGACAACATCTGGGGTGGCATCAAGGGGCTGGGAACCCTGGTTGGCATCGGCGATGAGGACACCAGTGACGCCTGGAGCCATCTCGGGGACGTCGTCGGCGGCATCGGCCAGTACACCGCCACGCCTTACAACTGGCTCATGGACCAGGCCTTCGGCGAGGAGCCGAAAGACCCGGATGTAGAACGCCAGAAGCAGGCCACCCGGAACTTCGGCAAGGCCCTGGTCGGCTGGGACATGTGGGACGAGAACCCCGCACGCGCCGCCGCGACCGTCACCTTCACCGTTCTCACGCTCGGCAGCGGGGCCCTCGCCGCCGGCGCGAAGGCGGGCAGTGGCGGCGCGCTCGCCAAGACCGCCGGCACCGCGGCAAAGGTCGGCACCTGGATCGATCCGCTCTCGGCCGGCCTCAAGGTCACCGGCAAGGCCGTCGGCTCCCTGCCCAGGCTCTCCGAGGTAACAGCCCGGATCCGCCACACCTTCGACACCACGGCGACCTCGCAGCGCCTGCACAGCGTCATCGAACTCGGCGACGGCTCCAAGGTCCTCATCAAAGACGGCGAGTTCATTCCCGTCGACGCCAACGGGAAGATCAACACCACCACTCCGCACCAGGAGGCGCCTGCCGGTGCACACGCCACACCGGAGGAAGTCCCCGCACAACGGGATCTCGCCACGGTCGGCGCGCACCCCCGCGCCCCCGAAGCCAGCGCGCACACAGGCGAGAATCTCCCACCTCGGACCAACCACGAGCCCCCGGGCCGGGACGGTAGTAACGCCCTCCGAGGCCTGGGAGACACGCCCGGTGGATCTGGCACCGGTGCGCTTCCCGGCCGGGCCGGCATTTCGCCCAGCACCGCAGATCTGGACGGTCTTGGTCGGCAGGGCCACGACGCACACAGTGACGCGGCCAGGGGCGGCGAGGATGTGCCCGCCCAGCGTGCGGACGGCGGCAGCGGCGGCACTGGAGCGCACGGCGACTACAACGGCCCAAGCAGGTGGAACGGTGCCAGCCCACAGGACATCATGCGGCACCAGGTCTTCCGGGCGAACAATGAGGCCGGGTACTTCGAGCGGTACTACAAGTCCGGACGGTCCAGCGGCTACCGGAAGTTCAATGACATCCCGGATGAGAGTGGTCTCGTGCCGCCTCAGCTGATCCGGGACCCGCACAACCCAGGCAGCATGATATCCAAGGATGACGCCCCGCCGCCGATCCCGGAGAAGTACATCGACGGGGGTGATGTGACACGTACCCCGAAGACGGTGGGCAGTCCTGACGCCCTCCACACGCTCAACGACTCGGCTCAGACGCGTCACACCTCTGTCACCGCCGACAATCTGGCCCACGGCCCGCTCAATGATGCCAAGGACGCACTCAAAGCACACGAAACTCAGGCGAACATTGATGCTTTGAAGGCGGCGAAGGCCGAGCACGCACCACTGCACGAAAGGATGACGAAGGACACGGAGGCCTATGGCGAAGCCATCGCCAGGCATCACGTGATCCCCGAGCACTATCGGGGTGCCAAATGGGAAGACCTGGACGGCCCTGCGAACGGCAACGACCAGTTCGACCAAGTCTGGAAGCGAGAAGACGGCAGTTTCGTCGTAGTCGAAGCGAAGAGCAGCGTCAAAACAGACCTCGGTCAGCGAAATCTTCCGAATGGATTCAGTGCTCGCCAGGGGTCCCGAGAATATTTCGAGGACATCCTGCGCGAGATGAGAAAACGAGGGCGTACCAATATGAATGAGCGCAGGCTGTACAAGGAGCTGAGTGCTGCCTTGAAGCAGGGAAAAATCGAGTATATTCTGGTAAAGGGGAAACCCAACACGGGCACGTATGCTGGCTACAAAATGCGGCGCTTCGACATTGGGTGACGGGAGATATTGGTGACTTTCAAGGTGGCGCGGCACGGCAGCCCGGGGCCTGACGACGAAGAGTATGCGCAGGATCTGGGCGAGGGACTGGCGGACACGATCCGGAGCCTGGAACAGTCGCCGCGCAACTTCGGCCTCGCGATGGACGAGGCGCTCATGCATGTGCAGGCGCGCCTCGCCGTCAACCCGAACGGCTCCGGCATTGATACGTGGGAGGCCGTGGTCTCGGCCATGCAGGTGGGCTCCGCCCTCTTTATCTCGGCTAGCGCGGGCGAGGGGACCGTGGAATGCCGTATTGACCACGAAATGCGGACCATTCCTGCCGCCGGTCCCGAGTTCTACGCCAACGCGGGCAACTGGCTCACCGCGTTCTGGTTCGCCATCGTCTGCCGCGACCAGGCACGAATGACGCAGCTCTGCGAAATCCCCCTTGATCTGCTGCGCGCCTCCGGGGCGCAGGGAGACGAGTACGTCTACCACTGGGTGGAGTCCCTCCAGACGTACTGGCGTGAAACACCGGGCTTGGTCGAGAAGTTGACCACGACGATCAATGCCTCCTCCCCGGAGATCGCGACCATTGCCCCCCGCGATCTCCTCCAGAACATCCTTTACCAGCCCATCAACCTCTTCTACCGCTTTCTGCTCAAGGACCACGACGCCTTCAATCAGGCCCTGCTCGAAGCCGTGGAAGCACACAAGGCGTACTGGACCGCGGACGAGGACCGGGCAGGAAGCGTCGAGGGCTACCTCGCTCTCGGCCCCCTCGCCATCGCCTGCCTCGCCTATGACGCCGGTTTCCCCATCGAGGTCGAGTCCGACTACCTGCCCAAGCAACTTCTCGAGCGCGGCTGGCTGGGCGAGTTCCCGACGTGACGGGCGGACAGCGCAGAACGGATGGTTGCTAGCCGTGGCAGCGCAGGATTACGACAGTCAGTTGCTGGAGTCGGTGTCGGTGCGGCGTCGGCGGCTGCGGGATGCTCTGTTGTTCGGTGCGCAGCGGCAGCGGCGCTCTGTGGATGAACGTCTGGGTAAGGCGTTCGCTGGGATCGTGATTGCGGCTGTGTTGTGTGCGGGGTGTGTGGGCTGGTCGTTCATTTCTCACCGGCTCATCGGGAAGAGTCCGTATGGACCCTCGGTGCAGCAGTCTTCTCCACCCTCCGTAGCGCCTTCTTCTCGATGATAGGTTCGAACGCGTGATATCTGCGGGATCTTTGAGCCGTACGGCGTTGAGCCGGGTCACTCTGGTCGGCGAGCGGCGGCGTGTTGATCTCGTACTCCCTTCGCAGGAGCCGGTCGGGCTGCTGTTGCCCGAAGTGATGCGGCTGCTGGACGATCAGGTGTCGGCGCGGCCCATGCTGCGGCATCTCGTCACAGCCGACGGTTCGGCGCTCGCTCATGACAGCACACTGGAGTCAGCAGGTGTAGCGGACGGTGCAGTACTACGCCTGGTGCGCGTAGAGGACGCTCCGTCGGCGCCGGTGGTGCACGACGTCACCGACGAGGCCGCAGACGATCTGGACGTACGGGCATGGTGCTGGAAGCCAGCGGCTCGGCGGACGGTGGCGGGACTCGCTGCCGTCGGATGGGTGCTCGCAGCCGGAGCACTGGCCCGAACCGAGTTCGATCTTTCGGCGGTCGGCGGTGTGCTGCCGGCCTTTGCCATCGTGGCGGCGCTCACGGGTGTGTTGCTCGGAAGGACGGGCCGACGCGGCTTGGCCACCACGCTCATCGTCATGGGTGGGGCGCTTGGCGTGCTGGGGGCCTGGACCCTGGCGGATGCACACAACTGGTCCGGTGGGATGCGTCTCGTCGGTGTGGCCGCGGCCCTGGTCGTGGCGTTGCTCCTGCTGGGCTGGGTGTCGCCGCTGGGGCGGGGCGGGCTGGTCGGCGCCGGGGCGGTGGCCGGGTGCACGGCCTGCTGGGAGATCGCGGCGGCGTTGCAGTCGGGCGACGGGACGGTGGCGGCCCAGGTACGTACGGGCGTGCTGCTGGCGGTCGTGTCGGTGGTGGTCCTGGGGGTGCTGCCCCGGCTGGCGTTGATGTCGTCGGGACTTTCCGCACTCGACGACCGCCGCTCGGGCGGGGTGTCGGTGAGCCGTTACGAGGTGTCCACCGCGCTCGCAGCGACCCATCGCGGGCTGACGCTCGCCACTGTCGTCATGGCGGTCTCAGCAGCCGCCGCCGGAGTCCTGGTGCTGCAGGTGCCGACAGCGTGGACCGTACCGCTCGCCGTAGTCGTCGCCGTCGTACTGGCTCTGCGGGCGCGGGCGTTCCCCCTTGTCGCCGAGGTCGTGGCCTTGCTGGCGGCTGCCGCATTGGTGACCTTGCGGCTGTCCTGGGTGTGGCTGGAGCGTTCAAGCGCAGCGGGACCGCTGGCCCTCCTGTCGGTGCTGGCGGTGATTTCGCTCGTGGTGCTGTCGGTTCAGCCGGCCGAGCATGTACGAGTGCGGCTACGGCGGTTCGGTGACGCGCTGGAGTCGGTTGGCGTGATCGCTCTGGTCCCATTGATGCTTGGGGTCTTCGGTGTGTACGGGCGTCTGCTCGGCACATTCGCGTAGGGGTTCGGAAATGACTCAGGGGGATTGGCAGCACGATGTGCTGCGCGAGTTGAGGCAGGATGCCGCAGCCGGCGAGCCGCCCGCTCACGACCAGCCTGGGCTCAGCCCGTCGACGGCGCCCGCTGCCTCGACCGCAACGCCCATCGAGCCGCGTGGCGACCTCCCTGCCCGGTCGGCGGGCCCGTTCCCGCAGGCGGGGCAGGGTTCACAGCAGCCCGCCGTCCCGGCCGCGCACCATCCGCAGCTGCCGATCGTCACGCCGGAGTCGATGCGTACTATCGATCCGCGGCTGGCCCGGGCCATGGGACATCCGCTGCAGGGGGATTCGATGGCCCGACGCAGCGGGCGCTCGCTGCGTAAACTCACCGCTTCCGCCTCTCAGGAAGTTGCCGAGGAGACGCGCCTCGCGCGGTTGGTACAGCAACCGGTGACCACCGGGCGCGTGATCGCGGTGACCTCGATCCGGGGCGGCGTGGGCAAGACCACGACGTCTGCCCTGCTCGCCCGGACCTTCAACCACTACCGGCACGACCCTGTGCTCGCGCTGGAGGCAGACGCCGCCCTCGGCACCCTTCCAGTCCGGCTCGGCGCGGAGTCGGTTCGGTGGACGTGCCGGGAGCTCGCTCAAATCCTTACCCCTTCGATGCAGTTGACCGATGTCACCGGCTATCTCGTGCCGGTGGCGGACGGTGGCTGGCTGCTCCCTGCGAGCCAGGGCCGGGTCGGTGCGCCGCTCGGTACGCCGACGTACCGGACGGTGTCGCTGTCGCTGCGGCGGTACTTCGCCGTCACCGTGGTCGATTGCGAGACCCTGCCGGGCGAGGTGGCTCGTACCGCGATGGACACCGCGCACGCCCGGGTTGTGGTGGCCCCGATGACCGCGGAAGGCGTGGGCGGCACCCGCGTGGTGCTGGACTGGCTGGCGCGGTTGCCGCACTCTGCGCTCGCCACCACGGTGGTCGCGCTCACCGCGAACTCTCCCGACATGACACTGGATCTCAAGGCAGCTACCGCGCATCTGCGGGAGACGGGAGTCACGGTGGTGGCGCTCCCCTATGACCGTCATCTCGCTCAAGGAGGCCCCATCCACACCGCTCAGCTCGGTCAAGCCACCCGGCGGGCGGCGACTTCGCTGGCTGCCGAGGCGATGGAGCGGGCGGTGAGAGTGCGATGACGCTGCGGCTGGTCCACCGCCCTGCACGGTCCACCCGCCCGCTCGCCCCGGCACAGCCACGCACGATCGAGCCGCCGCCGAACCTGCCCGAGGGCAAAATGGGCAGCGCCGCGACCGCGCTGCTGCCGATGGCCGGCGTGATGGGCTCGGTCGTGATGATGACCGTGATTCGCTCCAGCCAGTTCGCGGGTCTGGGTGCGGTGGTGCTGGTGATCGCACTGGTGGGGGCCGTGGTGCTGCTTCTGTCCCAGCGGGGCAAGGCGCAGCGCACTCGGCGCACCCAGCGCGAGCGGTATCTGGAGTATCTGGAGGAGCTGCGCGAAGAGTTGGCTGTAGTGGAGCGGGAGCAGCGCCGGGCGGCCCGGCTGCTCTTTCCGCCGCCGCAGGCGTTGTACGACCTCGTGCAGGATCCGGCAAGGCTGTGGGAGCACCGCCGTACGGATCCGGACTTCCTGCGCGTACGCATCGGAACCGGGGACGTACCGACACAGCAGCTGTCGATCGGCCAGAACAGCGCCGGAGGTGTGCTGACTCCGCCCGACCCGTTCATGCTCAACGAGGCCCGCGCGCTGGTGACCCGGTTCGCCACGGCGACCGACTTTCCGCTTACGGTGCCGCTGGACCGGGCTGGGAACGTCAGCATCGTCGGGGACCGGGAGGGTGTGCTGCGGGTCGCGCGGGCCCTGTTGATTCAGGCCGCCGTCACGCACGCACCCGATGATCTGGCGATCGCTCTCGGTGTGCCCGGCCAGCAGCTGACGGAGTGGGAGTGGGCCAAGTGGCTTCCGCACGTGCTGGATGCGCAGGAGAGTGACGGACCAGTCGCGGCGCGACGGATCGCACCGAGCCTGCCGCAATTGGCCAGGATCATCGGCACCGATCTGCGGCAGCGGGCGTCCTACGCCGCCGAGGTGCGGCGTGGACTGTCCGACAGACACGCGCTGAAGCTCATCGACCGGCTCCTGGTGATCAGCGACGAGTACGGCGAGACCGCAGCCGAATTGCCGCGCCCCGACGCTGCTGTCGCCCTGGCCGACATGGGTGTCACCGTGCTGCACCTGCTTCAGCACCAGGTGCACGAGCCGGACCAGGTAACCGTGCGCATCACGGTCGACGGTGACCAGGTCATGATCGAGGACCTGCGGACGCCCGACACCCCGGCAGCCTCCGGCACCTCGGATGCCGTCACTGTCCCGGCAGCGGAGGGCCTCGCGCGCATGTTGGCCCCGCTGAGGCTGTCCGCCGAGTCGGTAGCAGAGGGCACCCCGGTGTCCGGGCCGGTCGACTTCCCTGCACTGCTGGAAATCGACGATCCCGCAGCCCTGGACATAGATCGACTGTGGTCGCCCCGCGGGGAGCGGGCGTTCCTGCGCGTCCCGATTGGTGTGAACGACCGCCACGAGCCGGTACTGCTGGACCTCAAGGAGTCCTCCGAGCTGGGGATGGGACCCCACGGGCTGTGTGTGGGAGCGACCGGTTCCGGCAAGAGCGAACTGCTGCGCACTCTCGTCCTCGCCCTGGTCGCTACCCACCCGCCCGAGGATCTGGCGATGGTCCTGGTCGATTACAAGGGCGGCGCGACCTTCGCACCGTTCGCCGAACTCCCGCATGTCGCCGGGGTGATCACGAATCTGGAGAATCAGGCCGGTCTGGTCGAACGCGTCCACACCAGCCTCACGGGTGAGGTCAAGCGCCGCCAGCAGGTACTGAAGGACGCGGGCAATGTGGCGGACATCGGCCACTACGCGGCGCAGCGCGCGGTGCGCCCGGAGCTCGAGCCGCTGCCGCATCTCTTCGTCGTCATCGACGAATTCGGTGAACTCCTCACCGCCAAGCCCGACTTCATCGACCTGTTCCTGTCCATCGGCCGGATCGGCCGGTCCATCGGTGTGCATCTGCTCCTGTCCAGCCAGCGCATCGAGGGCGGCAAGCTCAAGGGCCTGGACACCTATCTCTCCTACCGGCTGGGCCTGCGGACCTTCTCCGCCGACGAATCGCGCACGGTGCTGGACACCACCGACGCCTTTCATCTGCCGCCGCTCCCGGGCTTCGGGTATCTCAAGGTCGACACATCCACGTACGAACGGTTCAAGGCGGGGTACGTTTCCGGCGCCTATCGGGGTCCCGACCTGACCGAAGCGGCGGACGAAGGGCCGGTCGCCCTGCCTTACCCCGCGTTCAACTCCGCTTCCGAAGAAGGTTTTTCAGACACCGCAGCCGAGCCGACGATGCGGGAGCGGGAGACGGGACCGACTGTGCTGTCGACGATCGTCGACCAGCTGCGGACCGCGGCCGAGCCCGTACGCCGCGTGTGGCTGCCCCCGCTGCCCGGCGCCGTCACTCTCGACTCGGCTGCCGGTCCGCTCCAGGCCTCCGAGCGCGGTATGCACCTCGCCCACCGATCGGGCGCGATGCGGGTGCCGCTCGGACTGCTCGACGACCCCGCCCGGCAGTGGCAGGGACCGTGGACCCTCGATCTCACCGTGGCCGGCGGCCATGTGGCGGTCATCGGTGGCCCGCAATCCGGCAAGACCACCCTGCTGCGCACCCTCGCGCTCTCACTCGCCCTGACCCACACCCCAGCCGAAGTCGCCCTCTACGGTCTCGATCTCGTCGGTGGCGGCCTGGCCGTCCTGGCCGGACTGCCGCATGTGGGCGGCATCGCCGGACGGGTCGACCGCGAACGCGCGGCGCGCACCGTCGCCGAGGTCCGGGCCATGCTCGCCGCCCGCGAGGAAGCCTTCCGCGAGCACGGCATCGACTCCGTCGACCAGCTCCGCCGCCTGCGTGGCCAGGGCGGACTGCCCGAACTCGGCGCCACAGACATCGTGCTGCTCATCGACGGATTCGGTGCGCTGCGCGATGAGTTCGCCGACCTCGACGACACCGTCACGGACCTCCTCAAGCGCGGCAGCGGCTACGGCATCCACATCGTGGCGGGCATGCTGCGCTGGAACGACGTACGGATCGCCACCCAGTCGATGTTCGGCACCCAGCTCGAACTGCGCCTCAACGACCCCTCCGACTCCTCCATCGACCGCAAACTATCCGAGACCCTTGGACCCGATACTCCCGGCCGCGTCCTCACCGACGGCAAACTCTTCGCCCAGGGCGCCCTGCCCCGTATCGACTCCGTCCCCGCCACCGGCGATCTCGGACCCGCCCTGGAAGACGCCGCTCGGACGATACGCACCACCTGGCACGGCGAACTCGCCCCCCCTGTACGGGTATTGCCCGCCCGGCTGCCTGCACAGCGGCTGCCCTCTGCGGCCGTCGAGCCGAAGCGGATCCCGATCGGTGTCGACCAGGACTTCCTCGGCCCCGTGCTCCTCGATTTGTTCCAACACGACCAGCACCTGCTGATCCTCGGCGACAACGAATGCGGCAAGACCAACCTGCTGGGGCTCGTGGTCCAGCAGCTCATCGACCGCTACAGCGACGACGAACTGGTCTTCGCCGTGTTCGACCCGCGCCGGGGACTGCGCGGCGCCGTCCCCGAGCCCTACCGCGGCGGCTATGCCCACAACGCCAAGATCAGCGCGGGGCTCGCCGCCGGAATCGCCACCGAGCTGGAGAAACGCCTTCCCGACGAGAGCGTCGACCACGACACCCTCCCCGACGGCCCTGCCTTCAACGGCCCGCGTATCGTCATCCTTGTCGACGACTACGACATTCTCACCACCGCGGGGCAGCAGCCCCTCGCCCCCTTCCTGCCATATGTCTCATCGGCGCAGGACATCGGTCTGCACTTCGTCGTCGCCCGCCGCGTCGCCGGCTCCTCGCGCGCCCTGTACGAGCCGTTCCTGACCACCCTGCGTGAGACCGGCACCGCCGCGCTCGTCATGACGGGCGACCGCACCGAGGGCCAGCTCTTCCCCGGCCTGTACGCATCCGCGCATCCGCCCGGCCGGGGCACGCTGGTCCGCCGCGGCCGTTCCCACCAGCTCATCCAGACCGCCCTCGTGCCTGAGGCAACAGAAACAGAGCGCCCGTGACCAAGGACGTCATCGCCCTCACCCCGCAGATGCCCGACATCCGCACGATCCTCGCGGGCCTGTACGCCGGAGGTCCCGACGTGGGCATCAACACCACCGCCGACGGGGCCGTCGTCCAGCTCTGCACGCCGGGCGGACGTCCCCTGGTCTCCATCGAAGCCCCGATCCTCGTCCAAGTCCCGGGCGAAATCAGACGGCTCCTTGGCGCCGACACCGGCGACTGGGACAGCCCGCTCTGGTGGACCGAAGCCCGCGCCGTCTCAACCGCCCCCGAGGCCAAACCCCTCGCCCAGTCCTTCGCCGGCCGCCTCGTCTCCGTACTGAGCGGCACCACCTGGCCGGCCGGTCCGGTAACGACCGACGTCGTCCCCTTCACCACTGGCACAGCCGCCACCCCGCCCGCCGACAACGAACCCCTGGGCATCGACGTGCTCACCCACAAGGCTGCCGTTGTCATCCAGGACCGCCCCGTGGTGGCCATGACCAGCTCGCTCTCCGAAGCCCTGCGCATCGCCACCACCAGCGACCGTGCCCTCCAGATCGTCACACCCAAATCCTCCCGCCTCACCCTCCCCACCCGCATTGCGCTACGCGGCCACCCCAACCGCTGGGTCGTGCAAGACTCCGAAGGCGCCTACTACGACGGCCTGTCCGGCGCGGTACTGCAATGGCACGACGGAGCCTTCACCCCCGCCCGAACAGACTCGGGCGCCGCTGCCGTCGCACAGGCCTTCACCCAGACCTCCACCACCTGCGAGCGCCAGCTCATCGTTTCCCTCCGCACGCGGTACGCACCGGAAGCCGACCTCGTGCTGGGTTCTGCCCTCGAAACCGCCTGGCGGCACCTCACCGGTGCGCCCCCAGCCGGCTGGAGCACCGCGGAGCCCGTCAACCTTCCCTGGTCCGCCCGCCAGTTGACCGACCTCGCCCGCAACCGCGCTCCTCAACCCACATGGCTCATCGCCATCGGCCACCCCCAGCGCCCCGCCATCGCCACCGTCCAGATCACGCGCACCACAGCTGGTGTCGAGGAGGACATCACCCTCGCTCTGGGCTACGATCCCGGCGAGATACCGCCCCTCGACGCCATCGAAGGACTCGCCGAGACGCTGGCCGCCGAGTACCGCATGACGTCGATGCTCACCTCGCTCCGTCCCGCCACCTGCGACCTCACCGTTGCCCCAAGGTTCGAGGCGCCCCCAATACCTGTGGCCTTCACTCTCGGCATCGACACGGTCCACGACATCGGGCTGGGCCACGCCAGCCGCCCACCCCTGGCGTTGCAACCCATCCAGCTCGGCCGAGCACGCCCCGCCCTCCACTATGTCCTCGGCGACGGCACCAATGCCCAGGCAGGGACCATGCTCCAACAGCTGACCCAGCACCTGAAGAACGCGCAAAAGTCTTGATGACTGAGCCCACCGCAGCCCTGACGGCGGTTTCGAAGAAGGCGGCACTACTGGTCGACGGTCTCCTCATCCACTTCGATGTCCAGGGAGTCGGTCCGCTCCTGCAGATGGCCGAGGTTGTCCCTGCCGACCGCGACCGCGTTCACTGTGAGACATGAGAACACCGCCGGTGGCGCATCGTGCTCCCGATGCTGTCGAGACCTTCGGCGAGCCCTTTGCCCGCGACCAGGCGCATTGCGCCACCCTGCAGGTAGGCAGCTGACGTGCGAACGTGTCGTGTGGCTCCACCCACGGGCGAAGAAGGCATGTTCTCTCTCGTCGGTAAGGCTCTCCGCTGCGCAGAGATTTGTAATCCACTAAGGATCTGCACGGATCGAGGAGCACCGACAAAGGATGCCGGTGCACACCTGCTTGACCTGCAAGAACTCCACAGACTGAGCAAGATGTACAAGGACCGTCACGATCCCCAAAGGACTCATAATCCGTCGGCCGTGGGTTGGAGTCCCACCCGCCCCACCGAGTGCCGCAGGTGCAGAAACGTTCTCACCTGCGGCTTTGTCATGCTGTGCGATTGCGTCTGGTGGCCTTGCGGTGGTCTTCGGCGGCCCATGGTGTGCCAGGGGACAAGTCAGGGGACAAGGTCTGCCCGATATAGGGCCTGTTCGGCTCTGAGTGGCGAGGCCCGAATCTGAACAGCCCGGTACGTCGGTGCAGGGCGGCGTCCTCAAGGCTCGGGGTGCCGCACTGACCGGATTGGGTCGTGTGGCGCCCTGGCTTGAGCACCGAGGGCGGTCTGCGCACCGCTGGTTCCGTAGGTCGACGAGTCTCTGCTGACGGGGCATCCGGCCGCTACCGCTACCGCCGACGCGTGAGTGTCAGCGATGGCTGTGGGACAGCGCCCGGCGTCCAGATTGATGCGGGCATCAACTCCGTCGCCCGGTGTCGGCGGTGCAGAGTGGAGCCCCCTGCCCTTCTGCAACGTCGAGGACGGGCAGGGTCATCGGCGGTGGCGCGGGGCGGACAGTGCGGCGGTGAAATCGTCCAGGGCCACGAGGTTGTGGGCGCTGACGACGGCATCGCAGTAGGGCAGTGCTGCAGCCATGCCGGCCACGAGCGGACGGTAGCGCGGGCTTGCCGTGCGCGGGTTGACCCATACGACGCGGTAGGCGACCCGGGACAGCCGCGCCATGTGGGTGGCGAGGGCGGCGGGCGCGCCGGTGTCCCAGCCGTCGGAGATGATGACGACCACGGCGCCGTGCGCCATGCCCCGCCGGCCGAACCGCTCGTTGAACTCCGCAAGGCACTCCGCTATCCGGGTGCCCCCGGACCAGTCCGGGGCCGCCCGTCCGGCCCGTGCCAGGGCGTCGTCCGGCCCGGCCCGCCGGAGGGCGGGCGTGAGGCGTGTGAGCCGGGTGGCGAAGGTGAAGACCTCGGCGCGGGCGGCGCGGACGGCACAGTAGAGCAGTTGCAGCATCGCGCGGACATAGGGATCCATCGATCCGGAAATGTCGCAGAGCACGATGAGGTCGCGGGGGCGGGCGCGGGGCACGAAGCGGCGTAGCCGCAGCGGGTATCCGCCGGTGCGCCGGCTGACGGAGAGGGTGCGGCGCACGTCGATGCGCGCACCGTGGTGCGCAGTGCGGCGCCGGCGGGACGGCCGGGTCGGGGTGCGAAGCACAAGGGTGCATGCATCACCTCGGAGAGCCGCGCCAGTTCCTCGGCGGACAGGTCCGCGAAGTCGCGGTTGGCGAGACGGTCGAGCGGACTGGCGGCGAGGGGTACGGGAGCCTCCCGCGGCTGTGCGTCGGCCTCCCTATCGTGTCCGTCCGCGGTGGCCTTCCGGGTGCCGGGGACGCGGCCGGGAACAGGGGCCGGGAGCGACCGGGCCGGGTCGCCGGGCTGCCCGCGCTGTGCTCCGCGGTCGGCCGGGCCGCCGAAGACCTCGCGGAAGACCGCGTCGAACGGCTCGATCTGCTCGCGGTCGGACACCAGGGTGGCGAGCGCGCAGTGCCGCAGCTCGCGCGTCGTCGACGGTGCCAGCAGGGTGAGCGCCCGAGCGAAGCTCCGGGTACGGTCGGGGCCCACCGCGATCCCTGCGTCATGCAGGGCGCCGGTGAACGAGGCTGCCAGTTCTGGCAGGTCAGGCATCGGAGCCTGCCTCCGCGTCGACCAGCTCCGCCAGTCCGGCCCGGCGCACGGCCTCCAGGTCCTCGGCGTACTTGAGTACCGCCCCCAGAGTGCGGTCGGCGGCGTCGGCGTCGAGAACGGAGAGCCCCAGCGCGTGCAGCGCGCCCGCCCAGTCGATCGCCTCGGCGATGCCGGGCGGCTTGGTGAGCTCCTGCCGAGCACGCAGGCGCGCCACCCCGCGCGCCACGCGCGCGGCCAGCCACTCGGCCGACTCCGGCACCCGTCTGCGGATGATCGCGGCGACTCGTGCGGTGTCCGGGTAGTCGATCCAGTGGTAGAGGCAGCGGCGTTTGAGCGCGTCGTGCAGATCCCGGGTGCGGTTGGAGGTCAGTACGGCCACCGGCGGCACCGCAGCCGTCCGGGTGCCCAGTTCGGGAATGGTGACCGCGGCATCGGCGAGCAGCTCCAGCAGAAACGCCTCGAATTCGTCGTCGGCGCGGTCCACTTCGTCGATGAGCAGCACCGCCGGCCGCGGTCCCGGGTGGCAGATCGCGGCGAGCAGCGGCCGTGGCAGCAGGTAGACCTCGGAGAACAAGTCGGCGTCCCGCAGGGGCTCCCCGCGGGACTCGGCCAGCCGGATGGCCAGCAGTTGCCGTGGATAGTTCCACTCATAGAGGGCCTCGGCCGAGGACAGTCCCTCGTAGCACTGCAGCCGGATCAGCGGGGTGTCGAGCACGGCGGCGAGCGCGCGGGCCGCCTCGGTCTTGCCGACACCGGGCTCGCCCTCCATAGGATCGGCTGTGTCGGTCTGCTGTTCCTTGTCGTCGCGGATCACCGGCGCGTCCGGGTCGAGCGCCCGGCGGGCGTCCACGACCGGCGGCAGCGGTTCGTAATCCACGTCGATCAGTTCAAGGGCGTCCCGGGCGGCGTAACGGTCCTCGGCGACGACGAAGGCGACCTCCTGGCCCTGGAAGCGCACCTTGTCGGTGGCCAGCACCGCCTGAGTGTCGTGCGAGAGCGTGGGCATCCAGGCCAGCCCGAGACCGGCCAGGGTCTCCCCGGTGATCACGGCCTTGACCTTCGGGTGCGCCTCGGCGGCGCTGGTGTCGACGGACATGATCCGGGCGTGCGCCAGCGGGCTGCGCAGGACGGCGCCGTGCAGCATCCCGGGCAGCCTGACATCGTCGACGTACGTCCCGTGGCCGCGGACGAACCTCGCGTCCTCCTTGCGGGTCATCCGTCCGAAGCCGACCGGCCGTTCCCCGGTGGTCGTCATGCCCGCACCTCCTCGCGGCCGGGCGCCTGCTCGGCGCCCGTATCGGCGGTCCGCGCCCCGCCGTCGTGCTCGGCGGCCCAGCGGATGGAGCGCACGATGTTCTCGTAACCGGTGCAGCGGCACACTTGTCCGGAGATGGCCTTGCGGATGTCGTCCTCGGACGGATCCGCGTTGTGGTCGAGCAGCCAGCGGGCGGTCATCATCATCCCCGGCGTGCAGAAGCCGCACTGCAGCCCGTGGCAGGCGACGAATCCCTGCTGCACCGGGTCGAGTTCGGCCCCGTGCGCCAAGCCCTCGACGGTCCGCACCTCATGGCCGTCGGCCATCACCGCGAGCACGGTGCAGGACTTCACCGGCGTCCCGTCCAACCAGACGGCGCACACCCCGCAGTTGGAGGTGTCGCAGCCCCAGTGGGTGCCGGTGAGCCCGAGTTCGTCGCGCAGGAAGTGCACGAGCAGCAGCCTGGGCTCCACGTCCCTCGTGTGCTGCTCGCCGTTCACGGTCACGGTGATCCGCATGTCACGCCTCCTGCCCCTGGGCGCGGGCGGCGGCGGTACGCAGCGCCCGCGTGGTGAGCTCCCCGGCCAGATGCCGCTTGTAGTCGACCGGGCCGCGCTGGTCGGCTGTCGGCTTGCACTCCTGCGAGGCGATCCGGCCCGCCTCGGCGAAGCCCTCGTCGTCCGGCCGTCGGCCGCGCAGGAAGTCCTCGGTCCGCTCGGCCACGAACCGTGGGGCACCCACTGCGGTCAGCCCGCGCCTCGGTGATGACCCCGTCGGAGATCTCCAGCACCGCTCCTGCGGCGACGACCGCCCAGTCGCCGACCCGGCGCTCGACCTTGCGGTAGGCGCTGGCGTGCGAACGGATGGGCACTCGGATCTCCACCAGAAGCTCCGCTTCGTCCAGCGCGGTCTCGTACGGCCCGAGGAAGAACTCCCTGATCCCGATGGTGCGCCTGCCGCCGGGGCCTTGGGCGACAAGGGTCGCCCGCAGTGCCGAGAACGCCGCGGACAGGTCCTCCGACGGATCGGCCTGGCACAGCGAGCCGCCCACGGTGCCGCGGTTGCGTACAAGCGGATCGGCGATGACCCGTTCCGCGTCCCGCAGGATGGGGAAGTGCTCGCCGACGACCGGCGAGGCGAGCAGCTCCGCGTGGCGGACCATCGCTCCGACGGACAGTTCGTGCCCGTCCACCCGGATCAACGCCAGCTCGCCGAGGCCGTTGATATCGATCAGGGCTTCGGGCTGGGCCAGCCGCAGCTTCATCATCGGCAGCAGGCTGTGTCCGCCCGCCACCACCCGGGCCTCGGGGCCGTACCGCGTGAGCAGCTCGATCGCCTGCTCGAGGCTGGTGGCCGTCTCGTACTGGAAGGCAGCTGGAACCTGCATCGGGCCCTCCTGGAATGCTGTGCCCGTGGTGCAGTGATGCTGCGCTCTTCCTCATAGGCCATGCAATGGGTCGATAAGCATTCACTTATCCCTGTAAACGCGGGAAAATCGGATCGTGACCGTCACACAGCTCAGCACCTTCGTGCTGGTTGCCCGGCTCGGTTCGGTGGGCGCCGCCGCGCGGACTCTGGACGTGAGCGAGTCTGCGGTGTCGCAGGCACTCACCGCGCTGCGTACCCACTTCGGCGATCCGCTCATCCGGCGCACCGGCGGCGGTGGGATGCGTCTGACGCCCGCGGGGGCGCGGCTGCTGCCGATTGCGTCGCGGATGGTCGCGTTGAGCGCGGATGCCGAGGCGGCAGTGCGGGCGGCGCGGGGTGCGCCCGACGAGCTGCGGGTCGTCGCCACGAGCACGCTGGCCGAGTTCGTGCTCCCGTCGCTCGTGGAGGCCTTCGACGGCCGCTCGGGGCGCAGGACCGAGACCTCGTTCCGCAGGGGCGAACTGGTCAGCGAGCCGCTGTTCCGCACCCAGCTGGTCGTGGTGACCGGCGCCAGGTCGCCGCGGCCGCCCGGTCCGCCGCCGCAGTGGTCGTGGCTGGTCGATTCCTCCGGAACGGATCCGGACGCGGATTCCGGGCGGCTGCTGCGTCGGTTCGGTGTGGCCGAGGGGCACGTGTGGGTGTTCCCCAACCAGGCCGCGACCTGGGCGGTCGCCGCCGAGGGCGCGGGGGTGGCACCAGCGTTGGCCCATCTGGTATCGCCCCGCATCCGGCGTGACGAGCAGCGCATACTGGAGACCCCAGCCACGCCGTCGGACGCCACGTGGCACGCCACCGTCCTGCAGCCCGAGCACCGTTCCCCGGCCACCGACGCGTTCCTGCACTTCCCGCACACCCCCGCAGCGACCCGCATCATGCGCGCGCCCGGCGCGGGCGTCCCGCCCTCCCGGTTCCGGCCGCCGGTGTACGTCACGCTCTGGGGCCGGTGAGAGAGCAGGCTTTTCCCAGTAGCGGAGGGGCCCGGCTTGTGTTTTCGAGGGCCGGACCGGCGAGCTGACCACGGTGGAACGCGAGGAGCTCCAGCGGCTGCGCAGGCAGAACGCCGAGCAGGCCCGGACGATTGAGGTGCTGCGAAAAGCCGCGGTCTTCCTTCCGGAGGAGAGCGATCGATGAGCGGTGTACGCGTTCATCGAGGCGGAGAAGACCACCCATGGTGTCGCTTCAGGGAGTGGCGCGGCCGGTGTCGGCCAACGCCGTGAGCGGGCCGCAGCCGCGCCTGACGTACCGGCACCTGCCGGGTCTCGGGTCTCCTGGTGCACTGGCTCCCTGGGCCAAGATCGCCATGGCCGTCCAGTCCCTCATCTCCCTGCTCATCCTGGGGACTCGTGATCGCCCGAGCCGTGAACGTCCTCGCCTGAGAACCAGCCCCGCAAACCACCGGGGGCCCTCTCGTATCCAGGAAAGCTGCATGTCACCGAACGCGAGCTTTCGCGGCGCCAGGCACCGGTCGGCTGTGCTGCGCCACGTGGACAAGGTGAGCGGTCGCGGGCCGAGAACACACCTGGTCGGTGCGGTCCCACATCACTGAGAGGCGTCTGTGAACTTGTCAGCCCGACGTGGTCCGTGCAGGCGCGGCCGAGGGCGCCCCGTGCCGCGATGAGTTCCGGCCGGGTCGCGAGTCTGTTCTGGTGACCGTCATAGGACGTCGTACGACGCTGCCCGGCACGAGACACCACGGAGGACACCATGACGACCACGCCCGGCAACGCGAGCAGCAACCTCCCCGGCAAGCCGCCAGTCGTCGACCCGGCCACCTGGCAGGCGGCGCGCGAGGAGCTGCTGGTCCGCGAGAAGGCGCACACCCGTGAGGGCGACGCGATCGCCGCGGCCCGGCGGCGGCTGCCGATGGTCGAGCTCGACGGCGCGGTCGAGGTCACCGGCGTTGACGGGCCGGTCCCGTTCCTCGACCTGTTCCAGGGTCGCGACGAGCTCGTGGTCTACCAGCACATGTGGTACGACGGCGCGCCGCACCAGGGGCAGTGCGAGGGCTGCACCACCACGGCCTGGCACGTGAAGGACGCCGTCTACCTCAATGCCCGGGGCGTCTCGTTCGCCGTCCTGACCTCGGGCCCGTGGGACGAGGTGGCTCCCTACGTCGAGTTCATGGGTTACAGCCAGCCCTGGTACTCGGTGCGGGGCGTGGAGGCGCCGGTCGGCGGAGAAATGGGGCACATCGTCTGTTTCCTGCGCGACGGCGACCGCGTGTTCCTCACCTACTCCACGACGGGCCGTGGCAACGAGCCGGTCAACGGGTCCCTCGGCCTGCTCGACATGACGCCC
The DNA here is from genome assembly GCF_040651435.1 of Streptomyces sp. NPDC048479. NCBI lineage: Bacteria > Bacillati > Actinomycetota > Actinomycetes > Kitasatosporales > Streptomycetaceae > Streptomyces > Streptomyces sp. NPDC048479. The sequence continues at coordinate 567,436 of NZ_JBEZKA010000001.1, read as the reverse complement.
TACGGCCGCGGCGAGGCGTGGGAGGACAGCCCCGAGGGCTGGCCCGTGATCGGCGATGTCCGCGAGGGGCACCCGTCCGAGGGCCGCCAGGCCTGCTGGTACTGGCGCTCGGACGCCGACGGCGTCGCCACCTGGGGCCCGACCAGCCGGCCCGTGCCGCAGTGGACCCGCCCCGGCGCGACCCCCGTGGAGACCCTCGGCCGGCACGGCCACCACCACTGACGCGCCTTCGTCGAGGGCGTCGGCAAAAGGTGTTGGGTGCTGGGCGGAACCTCCGGACGATGCGAACGGCCCCCGCGCGCTCGATCGGTGGGCGGTTCGCCCGGAAGGTGAAGGACTCCTGGTACTCAACGTCTCGGTCAGCGTCTGGAGTCGGCTCAACCTCGCCACGACCAGGTGGCGGGCGCGGACCTGAGCTGACCGGCACCGGGCAGTACGTACCGAATGCTTTGGTCGACGCAAACAACACGGGGTGGCAGCGCCGTCCCGGGCCGTCTCCCCGACGCGCATTGCTCAATCGCGTGCGTCGAGCGCGTCGGCGAGGTGGGGGTCGATGTGTCTGAGCGCCGCCACGGCGAACTGGGTCGTGAACTCGGCGGCCGATGCCGGATCCAGCGAGTCGGCGACCAGCGTGTACCGCGCGCCCTCGACGACCGTGCCGACGACGAAGGCGGCGCAGAGCTCCGCACTCGTCCCCCAGGTGCCACGGCCGTGGCGCTTGGTGAAGTACCGGATCCGTCGCGTGATCTCCCGGCTGGCGGCCGACATCAGCCGTTCTCTGGCCTCGGCCGCCGCCCCTGTCGCGTGGGCGCCGAAGAGCAGCCGGAATCTCGACGGATGGACGTCCGCGTAGTCGAAGAACGAGGCCACGCCCGCTCGAACCTGCTGTTCGAGCGGGAGATCGGCCGCTGCTGCGTAGGCCTCGAAGAGCGCGCTTTTCAAGGTGTCGGCTGCGAGGTCGGCGCATTTGCCGAACAGGTCCTCCTTGCTGCCGAAGTGTGCGTACAGCGTGGGTTTCGTGGATCTCGCACGCGCGGCGACGATGTCCATTGTCGCCGCGTGGAATCCGGCCTCGCTGAAGACCGCGGAGGCCGCGTCCAACATGTCGTCGTCGGTCGGGCGTGCCGCAGGGGGGCGGCGACGGCCCGCTGGACGCTGTGGCGCGGGGCCGGTCTCGGGCAGGTGATCAGCCATGTTCACCACTTTACTTCCGGGTAAACCCGGATTACGGTTTTACTCCAGAGTAAATGCGGTTGTGATCGACTCCCTGGCTGGAGAACCGGCCAGGGCCTTGTGGAGGCTTTCATGCACCACACTCACCTCGTACAGCCCGCCGCGACCGTCGCAACGCGCCCCGTCCCTGCCCCGCCCCTGGGCTTCGCCCCCGACCGGGAGCTGACCGTCGCCGGCCCCTGGCGGCTTCCGCGGGCTCCGGACACCTGTGGTCAGGCCCGCAGAGCGGTGTGCAGCACCCTGGCCGACTGGGGCCTGGACCATCTTGCGGACACGGCCGAACTCCTGGTCAGCGAACTGGTCGGCAATGCGCTGCTGCACGCGTACGGTCCCGTCCGCCTCACCGTGGTACGCCGCGAGGTCATCTGTTGCCAGGTCCGCGACGGCAGCCGGCAACTGCCGCAGCTCCGTTCGGCGCAGACGACGGACGAATTCGGCCGCGGCCTGCATTTGGTTGACCTGATGGCGAGCAAATGGGGCGCCGACCCCACACCTTGGGGCAAGGAAGTCTGGTTCGAACTTCCGGAAGCGCCGGATTCCCTCGGTGGAAGGTGGCATTGAGTGAGGAGCCCTCGCGCGTATCGAGCGGCTTCGTCACGCCACCGATTTCCCGTAGGGGTTCGTCACGCCACCGATTTCCCGTAAGGGAACGACACCGCTCGATTCCGCCGGCGGGCCGTCGGTGTTGCGGTCAGGATTCTGGCGCATCACACTAGGATCTTGGCATGTCCACATCCTTGCTCATGCTGGCCAGCGGGATCCCCTCCGGTTCGCCGATCCTGGATTTCGACATTGTCGTCGTCGGCGGACGCCCGCTCCTTGTCTGCACCGACTTCGGCGGTGAGGTCTTCAGTTGGGATCCGCTGCGGGACGAGTGGGCCGGGCACCGGTTGGACATGCCGTGGCGGCCGGAGGACGAGTACGAGTTCAGCGACATCCTCACGATAGGTGCCGCGGTCGTCGACGGGCGGGTCGTGGTGGGCGGGGGCGGGGAGCACCAGCCCTTCGCGCAGTGGGATCTGGAGAGCGGTGCGATACGGACGTACGCCCGCTACGTGCACGGCGGGGTGGCCTCGACGGCCACGATGGAGCTCGACGGCCGGACGCTGTTCGTCAGCGGCTGCACTGGCCCGGCCGTACATCTGTGGGACGCCTCGAAGCGCGATCCCGATCCTGCTGCCGACGAGGTGCAGCTGGCCGGGCACGGCGACGGCGTCGGCGGTGTCACCGCGGGCAGGCTGTGGGACCGGCCGGTTGTGGTGTCCGGCGCCTATGACGGCAGCGTTCTTGTGTGGGACATCAACGCTGAAGAGCCACTTACTCAATTCGACGATCTCGACTTCGTGGTTCGCGGGGTCGGTCTTGTGACTGTGGACGGGCACGCGCGCGTGGTCGCCGCCGGGGGCCGGGCGCTTGTCATGGGCGATCCCGACACTGGTGCATGGGAAGCACCGCTCGCCGTGCCGGGGGACGACATCAAGTGCATGGACGTCGGTGTCGTCGATGGGCTGCCGGTGGCGGTGACCGGCGGTGAGGACGGCACGGTGTGCGTGTGGGATCTGGTGGGCCGGAGGCTGCTCGGGGTGCCGCTCACCGAGCATGAGAAGGAGGTCTTCGCCGTCCGTGTCACCGACTTCGACGGCCGTCCCGTTGCCGTCACCGCGGGCCGGGACCGCCGTATGCGGCTGTGGGACCTCGGGGCGTTGCTCGGTCGGTGAGCCGGCGAGATGTCGAAGACAACGGCCGCGGCGGAGCCTGCGTGCGAGCCGGCGGTGGACTTGCGGGGCTACGCCGCCGCCTCGCGGTCTTCGCCGGCACCCTGGAGATCACCAGCCCGGCGGGCGGTCCGACGCAGCACGCTTGTAGCCCGACCGTGTGACATGCCCGGCCTAGTACGTCTGCGTGGCGCGCCGGTCTGCCCCACCCGCCGCGCAGGGTGCTTTGGTCGGGGCGCCGGGCATGCGGCGGCTCCTGTGTCTGTCCTGGCGGCCGGGCCGGCGCCCGGCCTTCCTTGTGCGCGTCACCCGTTCTCGGCGTGCGTGCTGTCCAGAACGCCGAAGGAGAGATCGTGGTGGCGGGAAGCGCCGACGAGAACCGCGGGACGATGTCCGCGCAGCTCCTCAGGGGCCAGAAGGCTCTAGTCACCGGTGCCAACTCGGGTATCGGTATGGCGACCGCCATTGCCTTGGGCCGGGCCGGCGCGGACGTCGTGGTGAACTACGTCGTCGGTGAGGACGAGGCCGAGAAGGTCGTGGGGCAGATCAAGGACTTCGGGGTCCGCGCCTACGCCCACGAGGCCGACGTGTCCGACGAGGGCCAGGTGGTCGCCATGGTGGCGCGGATGGTCGAGGAGTTCGGCACCATCGACATCATGGTGGCCAACGCGGGCCTTCAGCGGGACGCGGCCGTGCTGGACATGACGCTCGCCCAGTGGCAGAAGGTCATCGACGTCAACCTGACCGGCCAGTTCCTCTGCGCGCGCGAGGCCGCCAAGGAGTTCGTGCGGCGCGGTGTGGTGGCGGAGGTGTCCCGGTCGGCCGGGAAGATCATCTGCATGAGCTCGGTCCACCAGATCGTCCCGTGGGCGGGGCACGTGAACTACGCCTCCTCCAAGGGCGGTGTGGGCATGCTGATGCAGACCCTCGCCCAGGAGTTGGCCCCCCAGCGGATCAGGGTCAACGCGATCGCACCCGGCGCCATCCGCACACCGATCAACCGCGACGCCTGGTCCACCCCCGAGGCCGAGGCCGACCTGCTGCGCCTCGTCCCGTACCGCCGCGTGGGCGACCCGGACGACATCGCCAACGCCGTCGTGGCCATGGCGTCCGACCTGCTCGATTACGTCGTCGGCAGCACGCTCTACGTCGACGGCGGAATGACGCTCTTTCCCGGCTTCGCCACCGGAGGCTGAACTCCGATGCAGGATCACGTCACGCCCCGCCGGGTGGTGATCCTCGGCGGCGGGTTCGCCGGGCTGTTCGCCGCCCGCGCCCTACGTAAGTCACCGGTCGCCGTGACCGTGGTCGACCGCCGTGTCCACCACCTCTTCCAACCACTGCTCTACCAGTGCGCCTCCGGAATCCTGTCCGAGGGCCAGATCGCGCAACCGCTCCGCGCCGTCCTGCGACGCCACCACAACGTGAGCTGCCTGCTCGCTGAAGCCACCGACGTGGATGTCGAAGCCCGGCTGGTCCACGCCCGGCGACCGGACGGCGGAGCTCTCGAGCTGCCCTACGACGATCTGATCGTCGGAGTCGGCATGCGTCAGTCCTACTTCGGGCACGACGAGTTCGCCGCTCACGCCCCCGGCATGAAGACCCTGAACGACGCGCTGGACATCCGCCGACGGATCTACCAGGCGTTCGAGATGGCCGAGACGGCCGCAGACGCCCGGGAACGGCAGCAGTGGCTCACCTTCGCGCTCGTCGGCGGCGGGCCGACCGGCGTCGAACTCGCCGGACAGATCCGGGAGATCGCCGGCCACACGCTCGACCGGGAGTTCCAGACGATCGACTCCGCCCAGGCCCGGGTGCTGCTTTTCGAGGGGTCCGACGAGGTGCTGGGCGCGTTCGGCCGCCCACTGGCCGATCGCGCAGCCCGAACCCTGCAGAGCCTCGGCGTGGAGCTCCACCTGGGCACGAAGGTCACCGACGTCGACGCGCACGGCCTGACGGTACAAGACCAGGACGGTGCGACCACCCGGTTCGAGGCACACACCGTGCTGTGGACGGCCGGGGTCGAGGCACCGCCCTTCGCCGCCGCGCTGGCCCGGGCAACCGGCGCCACCCAGGACCGGGCCGGACGCATCGTCGTCGAACCCGACCTCACCGTCCCCGGCCATCCGGAGATCCGCGTCACGGGCGACGTGATGAGCCTGAACAAGCTGCCGGGCCTGGCCGAGGTCGCCATGCAGTCGGGCGCATACGCCGGCCGGGTCGTGCGCCACTCGGTCGAGGGCAGGACCAAGGAGCAGAAGCCCTTCAGGTACCTGGACCTCGGCAGCGCCGCCTACATCTCCCGCGGCCGGGCCGTCGTCAAGGCCGGCCCGCTGCACCTGTCGGGCGCGATCGGCTGGCTCGCCTGGCTCTTCATCCACCTGGCCTTCCTCACCGGATTCCGGAGCAGGCTGGGAGCGGTGCTCAGCTGGTCCGTCGCCTTCGCCACCAGCTCGCGACGCGAGCGCGCCTTCACCTCGTCCGACGCCGACGCCGACGCCGACGCCGACGCCGACGCGCCGGCCGGCCGTGCGCCCGGGCAGAAGGCGCCCCCGCCGCCTCCCTGACCGTGGCGCCCGGCCGACACGTCCCGGCCGCCACCCCTTACGCACCCTGTCGTTCCTCACCCCCCGCGCCCCGCGGGGCAGACCATCGAGGCGCACATGCTCAGCACAGCGGCCCTTCTGGCGGACACCCCGCCCCAACTCCTGCCGGCTCGGGAGCTGATGGCCTTCACCTTGGCCTCGCACATCCTGCTGGTCCCGTTCGGTGTGGCGCTGCCGTTCATCACGGTGCTGATGCACCACCGGGCGCTGCGCCGCAACGACGCCGTCGCCCTTCAGCTCGCGCGGCGCTGGTCGGCGGTGATGGCCGTGCAGTTCGCCATCGGCGTCGTCACCGGCACTGTGCTGTCCTTCGAGCTCGGACTGCTGTGGCCCGGCATGATGGGCCGCTGGGGCGACGTCTTCGGCCTCGGGTTCGGCGTTGAGGCATGGGCGTTCTTCCTGGAGGCCGTCCTGATCGCGATCTACCTCTACGGCTGGCGTCGACTCAAGCCCTGGACGCACTTCTGGCTGGCCGTACCGCTGCCGCTGGCCGCCCTGATGGGGGCGTTCGGCATCATCGCGGCCAACTCCTGGATGAACACCCCGCAGGGGTTCCGCCTCGACGCCCAGGACAATCCCGTCGACGTCAACGTGCGGCAGGCGGTCTTCACACCGATGTTCGGCCCGGAGTACTGGCACTTCGTGGTCGCGATGTTCCTGACCGCCGGTTACGTGGTCGCCGGCGTGTACGCGGTCGGCTGGCTGCGCGGGCGCCGCGACCGATACCACCGGCTCGGCTTCACGCTGCCGTTCACCGTTGCCGCAATCCTCACGCCGGTCCAGTTCATGCTCGGCGACTCCGCTGCCCGGGCCGTCTTCCACAAGCAGCCGATCAAGTTCGCCGCCACGGAGATCGTCTGGAAGACAGACACCCACGTGCCCGAGTACATGTTCGGACGGTTGAACAGCGATGGGACGATCTCGGGCGGACTCAGGATCCCCCAGCTGGACTCGATCCTCGCCGGCTTCAAGCCCAGCACCCAGGTGACCGGGCTGACGTCGGTGCCGGCCGCCGACCGCCCCACCACCGTCCAGGCCACCATCGCCCACTGGGCCTTCGACATCATGGTCACCATCGGCAGCCTGCTGATCCTGCTCGCGCTCTGGTACGCGTGGTCCTGGCTGCGACACCGGGACCTCCCTCGCAGCCGCTGGTTCTTCCGCTGCGCCGCAATCGCAGGAGCCGCCTGCCTGGTCACCGTGGAGTGCGGCTGGATCACCACGGAGGTCGGCCGCCAGCCCTGGATCGTCTACAACCACATGAGGGTCTCGGAGGCGGTGACCGCCACCCGCGCCGGATCGCTGTGGGCGATGCTCGGCATCGTCATGGCCGTGTACGTGGCCGTTTTCGGCGCGTTCCTCGCGATCGTCCTGAAGATGCGAACTCGGTGGCGCATCGCCGACGAGGGCTCGGCCGCCGCGCGCGCCGCACTGGCCCCTGAGACCGACACCCCCTACGGGCCCAGAAGCGAGCCCGAACCCACAGCCACCGGGGCCCCGCCTGGTGGCGGCTCCGGCCGCACCCCGGGCGGTGCGTCATGATGGCCGATCTCATCGCCTGGGTCATGGTGCTCGCGATCGCCGCCTACGCCTGCGCCGGGGGCACCGACTACGGCGCCGGCTTCTGGGACCTCCTGGCCGGAGGGGCGGAGCGGGGCCAGCGGCCCCGCTGGCTCATCGACCACGCCATGGCACCGGTCTGGGAGGCCAACAACGTCTGGTTGATCTTCGTCTTCGTTGTCATGTGGACCGGCTTTCCGACGATGTTCCAGGCCGTCTTCGAGGCAATGTGGCTGCCGCTCGCCCTCGCGGCCGTCGGCCTGGTGCTCCGCGGCGCCGGGTTCGCCCTGCGCAAGCCCTCCCGCCGAGTGGTCCAACGACGGCTCTACGGCGCGGCGTTCGCCATCTCGTCGCTGCTCACGCCGTTCTTCCTCGGGGCAGTGCTCGGCGGTATTGCTGCCGGTCGGGTCGTGGTCGGGACGACTGCCTCCGCGGACGCCTGGGCCAACGCGACCTCAGTCCTGACAGGTCTGCTGGCCATTGCCGCCACCGCGTTTCTCGGGGCGGTGTTCCTCTGCTCCGACGCCCGACGGTTCGGCGCGGAAGACCTCGTCGACTACTTCCGTCTGCGGGCGTTCCTCGCTTTCGCCGCAATCGTCATCCTCGCGCTCATCGCCCTGCCTGTCACCCACGACGATGCCCGGCACGTCTGGGAGGGCCTCACCGGAGGCCTGGGACTGCTGCTGATCGTCCTGGCAGGAGTCTGCGGTCTGGCCACGGTGCTGCTTCTGGTATGTCGGTCCTACGGCTGGACCCGCTACACCTCGGTGGCGAGCGTCGCCCTGACCGTCGGCGCCTGGGGCTTCGCACAGCGGCCCTACGTGCTGCCCACCTCGCTGACGGTGGCCCAGGCGGCCGGCGCCGCTCACACCCTGCGCTGGCTGGCGCTCGTCACGGTCATCGCGATCGTGCTGGTCGGCCCGGCGCTGGTGCTGCTCTACCGGCTCGACACAATGGGTGAGCTGGAGCCGCTCACCGACACCGACACCGGGGCCGCCAGAACACCCGGGGACAACCTGTAGCGGCGCTCCGCCGGTTCGCGCAACGGACGTGCGACATCCCCGTCGGCGCAGCCGTCGGCGATGCGATCGCCGACCCGCAGGGCGTTGGCGATGGCGGTCAGTGACGGGTTCACCGCGCCGATGCCGGGGAAGAAGCTGGTGTCCACGACGTAGAGGTTGTCGAGGTCGTGGGCCTTGCAATCGATGTCGAGGGCCGAACTCATCGGGTCGTCGCCGAACCGTATGGTGTCGGCGTCGTCCGCCTCCCAAAGGGCACCATGAGCCGCTGCGAGAGCAGTCCACCCACGGTGGACTTCCCCGATCCTCCAGCCGGCAGTACGTGACCTGAACGAGCCCCGGCAGGCTCCAGACCCGTGTGTGACGACGGACCTGAACACCCTCTCGGTCGTACTTTAGGTGAAGTCAGACGACGAGATCAGGGGAACCCGCTGGTCAAACGCTAGATTCGGCCCATGAGCCCCATGGAGCGTCCCGCCGATGCGAGCGCCGCCCGGTTCCTGCTCCCGTACCCCGCTTCGCGGGTCGGCGGCCTGCCCGAGGGTCTGCCCGTCGCGGTGTGGGACGGTACCGGCGGTCCGCCCGGCGTCGAGAGCCTGGCGGCGGTGGAGTTCTTCGTCATCCCCTACGCCTTTGCGGATGCTGCCGTAGCGGTGCTCCCGCGCCTGCCGCGACTGCGAGTCGTCCAGTCCCTGTCCGCCGGTGTCGACGACGTCGTGAAGTACGTCCCCAGCGGTGCCGTGCTCTGCAACGCCAGGAAAGTTCACGACGCCAGCACCGCCGAGCTGGGCGTGTCACTCGCCCTCGCGTCGCTCCGCGGCATCCCCGACTTCGTCCGCGCCCAGGACGCCGAGGAGTGGCGGACCGGCTTCCGCCCGGCGCTGGCCGACCGTACCGTCCTGCTCGTGGGCTACGGCTCCATCGCCGCTGCCGTCGAGGACCGGCTCACCCCCTTCGAGTGCGGGGTCCTGCGAGTCGCCCGGACCGCCCGCACCACTGCACGCGGGGCCGTCCACGCCCTCATCGATCTGCCCGAGCTCCTGCCCCGCGCCGACATCGTGATGCTCACCGTCCCGCTCACCCAGGACACCCGTGGCCTGGTCGACGCGGGCTTCCTCGCCCTGATGCAGGACGGCGCCCTGCTGGTGAACGTCTCCAGGGGCGCGGTGGTGGACACCGACGCGCTGCTCGCCGAGCTCAGGACGGGCCGGCTCAGCGCGGCCCTCGACGTCACCGACCCCGAGCCGCTCCCGGCCGGGCATCCGCTCTGGCACGCGCCCAACACGCTGATCAGCCCTCATGTCGGAGGCAACAGCTCGGCTTTTCTGCCCCGGGCGCTGCGGCTGATCCGCACCCAGCTGCTGCGCTACCTGGCCGGGGAGCCGCTGGAGAACATCGTGCTGCCCCGCAAGCCCTGACCTTGATGCCTCGCGGGCTCCGGATTGTCCGGACCGGGCAACGTCCCCACCGGCGCGGCCGGCGTGACCGTCCGGCCGGTCCGCACCTCGCGGGTTGCTGCCGGCACCCGGGCAGGAGTGAGTGCGTCCGTCAGCGCCCGTGCTCCGCGTCGAGCGCCTTGAGTCGGCGCTCGGCGGGCTGCAGCAGGCGTCAACACCTCGAGGAATCGACGAGATGTGGGCCACATCCCGGAAGGCAGGTTGAGACATGGCCGCACGGGCTGCGTATCGCCTCACAACGAAACAGCGAAGCCCGACCCGTGCCGCCCGGCTCTCCATCACAGGCCCACCCCTGCGACCACCATCCGACGTTTTGATGCGTATCCGCCCATGAAAGACATCGCTGGCCTGTCCGTGACAAGACATTCCAGGGACGTTGGTTGAGGAGGACTGCCGGTGGGATTCAACGAGACCGAACCTCAGCGAGCTCACAGTCCAGGTCCTGATCTCCCGCAGGAGATACGGGACTCCTTCCAGGCCGTGCTGGACGCCTTGGACGCCGCACGCGCCGACCTCTACGCGGTCGACGAGCAGGAGGGCTGGCCCGAGTCCCCACCGCCGACCTGGCAACAACCCAGCGAACCGACCGGGGACGCAGGCTTCACTCATCCGCCCCCGTCCTTGCCCCCGGCTCCACCCCCACCCCGACGGACACAGCCGGTGGGGCCTGGGCCCGAGTGCCTGGATCCGGATCCTCCGCACGCCGTCGAGCCGTACGTGGTGGAGCCGCCGCGGACCGGTGGCGAACGGCCGGTCGACGCTCCGAAGGATGTCGTGGTGGAGCCGCTGTGGTTGCGCGCCACGAATCTGGAGCCTGTTCCGCCCCCGTCATTAGGAACGCCACCGCCGGTGGGAAGGCCGCCGATGGAGAGTGGCGCAGGCTCGACGTACGCTGCACCGCCGCTGACCTTCCCCCTCGCGCAGGAGGGCGCGCGCGGCCGGACCGGCCCGCGCTCGTACGCCAACTGGTCGGCTAACCCCGGGCGCCCGGCCCCGCCCTCGGACCAACTCCTCGCCCCGTCCTCGGAGGTGCCACCGCCACCGCCACCCGTCCGCGCGCATGCGAGGAACAGAGGCCGAGGATGGCGGCGCTTCACCGACCGGCGGGACACTCGTGTCGCCGGGGTCTTCGGACTGGGCGCCCTGAGCGGACTGATCCTCGCCTCTTCGCTGCTGGTCCGCGACAACCCCGCACCGCCGGTCCCGTCCGCGCCCTCCGAGCAGCTGGCCCGGCCGCCGCTGCCCGACAACCCCGCTCCCACGCTCCCCGAGATCCCGGGCACGGGCCTGCTGCGCCAGGGCGACAGCGGTCATGGGGTGTACGAGCTGCAGGTCCGTCTGCTCCAGGTCCCGAACATGTACGACGGCGGCGCGATCGATGGTCGCTACGACAAGGAGGTCCGAGCGGCCGTGGCCAGATTCCAGCAGTGGTACGGCGTCCGCGGTGACGAGACGGGCGTCTACGGCGACAACACGCGCCTCGCCCTCATGCTGCGAACCAAGTAGTGAAGGACGTCGCTCAGGCGGCGGCGGTGGGGAGTTGGGCGCCGGTGCCGGTGACTTCGGCTGTGAAAGCCCACAGCGTGCGGGCGGTTGCGAACAGCCGGCTCGCGCCACGAGCGCCGCCGCGAGCACTCTGGGGGTCGCACCGCATGCCGTGGCCTTCGCCGGTGTTGAGACCAGCGGTCAGTGGGGTCCGACTCCACCGCTTCTGCCCGCGGTGCGCCGGCGTCCTCCGGTGTCCGTGAGGTTCGGGCGGCGTCGAGTGTGGTCAGCGCATGCGGCGGAGGAAGGCATCGACAAGTCGGTCGGTGAAGTCCTGGTCGATCGGCTCGTTCGTTACCAGGACGCGGTAGTAGAGGGGGCCCACGAGCTGGTCGGTCTCGGCCGCCATGTCGAGGTCGGCGGGCAGTTGGCCCCGTCGTGCGGCCCGTTCCAGTGGCAGGCGGTCGCGGCGGCGCTGCTCGTCGAGGTACCTGGCCCGGAAGTCCTCGGCGAATGCCGGATCGTGCTGTGTCTGTGCGATCAGGGCCTTGAAGACGGCTCCGGCGTCGGACTGGCTGAGGAAATGGCCCAGTTGGCGCAGATAGGCGCGTAGATCGAGGGCGATGTCGCCGTGATCGGGCGGGGTCAGCTCCTCGGCCAGGTCCTGCAGGAAGGCGTCCACGAGGACGTCGGTCTTGGAGTTCCACCAGCGGTAGATGGTCTGTTTGGCGACTCCGGCTCTCGCCGCGATGCCCTCCATCGTGACGCCCGCGAAGCCCTTCTCGGCGAGCAGGTCGTCGGCCGCCTCCAGGACCGCCTGCCGGGCCTTTTCGCTGCGCCCGTGGCGGTTGCCGTGGTGACGCCGCCCTGTTCGGCCCGTGGCGCTTTCCTCAGCGGCTCCTGTTGCAGGTCCCATGTCGCCTCCCTTGCCTCAGGGTAGTCACCCTGGATTCAACGCAACGTTGCGTCTACTCTAGCTCGTATGACAGTCACTCACACGCTCGCCGACCCCCGGGTCGAAGCCGCCCTCAGCCGGATGTTCGCGCATGCCGCCCACGACGAAGCCACCGCAGCCCGCGTCAGGGCGGAGCGGCCCGGCGACTTCGGAACACCGCAGGAGCACGCCGATGCCGCGGCGGAGATCTACATGCCGATTTCCGCCGCGGGCGGGCAGTTGCTCTACAACCTCATTCGGGCTGTTCGACCGGCCACCGTCATCGAGTTCGGCACATCCTTCGGGATCTCCACGCTGCACCTGGCCGCCGCCGTACGGGACAACGGCACCGGACGCGTCATCACCACGGAACTGAACAAGCACAAGATCGCCGCAGCCCGCCGCACCTTCAACGAGACCGGCCTGGACGACGTGATCACCGTGCTGGAGGGAGACGCCCGTGAGACCCTCAGCGGGATCGACGGCTCCGCGGACTTCGTCCTGCTCGACGGCTGGAAGGACCTGTGCCTACCCGTACTGCGCCTGCTCGAACCGCGCATGGAGCCCGGCACCCTCGTCGTGGCCGACGACGTCGACCTGAGCAGTCTGCAGCCCTATCTCGACTACGTACGCGCCCCTGCGAACGGCTATCAGAGTGTGACCTTCCCCGTCGAGGACGGCATGGAGATCAGCTGCCGACTCTGACGGCGAACGAGGGCGTTACGGGCCACAGACAGGGGGATTGGCTCGGCGATGGCATCGGTCACCTTCCGGTGATCGTGCCACCGACCGCCCCGCTTCGGCGTCGCTCAGGCAGCAACGGCTCCGTCCGTTCCCCATGTACATCGGTCAATGGCACACCCGTGGTGCTCGGCGCGGGACTGCTCGTGGGCGAGGTGCTGGCACTGCCGGTAGGACTTGCGGAAGGGGGCGCCGTCGGCGAGGCCGAGTGGCCGGGGCGGCCACTGGAGGGGCGGGGCGTCGGCCGGGCTTTCACGGGTGGACTGGTGGGGGCTGCGGGAGTGCGGGAAGCCGGTGATTGAGTGGCCGTCGCGCGAGGGCGCCGAGTCGCACCACCGTTGCGGTCCCGGACGCTTCCTCTGGCCGGGTGCGTGGCCGGACGCTCCGGTGGACGTGAGGCCCTGGGTGATTCGGTGACGGGGACATAGGGCTCGTCGGGGGATGCCTGTTCCGGGCTCGGCGCTGCTTGTGGGGTGCCGGCGGACTGCTGGGGCAGCAGCGATGCAGCGGCCAGGCCGCCGAGCATGGCCAAGGTGGCTGCGGCAAGAGTCCGACCGCCGTACTTCTTCAGTCGCGGCGGACAGCGGCGCCGGGCTGCGGGCGCATCGGCTGAGGGAGTGGGGGACCAGGCAACGTCGGGGGACTCGAAGGTGCCCGGTCCCTCGATGACGAGGGCATCCAGCACCGCCAGGTCGGCTGCCCGAGCACCGCCGCTACGATCGCTCGGCGGTGCCATGTCGGAGTCGTATGCCCCGCACTCCGGGCACGTCACGGCGCCGTTGAGGGCACGGCGGCAGGGGGAGCAATAGTCCATGGGTTCGACCGCTCAGTGCGTGAGTCGCTGGAAGGAACCGTGGTCGGCCGACCAGGCTGGGCGGCAGCCGGCGGCCGGAAGGCGCCGCTCGGTGTCTTTCGGAAGGATCCTTGGCATGTGCGAACCTCACTTACTCGCCGGTCTGGGCGGGGCACCGGTTACCGAGGTCAACGGGCCGGAGCGAGGCAGTGTTCAATCAGCGGCTGAAACGTGGGGCACGCAACTCCCTTGGAGGTAGCGGCTGGTCACACCAGCGCCACCCGCTTCGGCGTCCGAGCCGACAGCCACGGCTCACCCCGAGTCAACGGCGTTTACCCCGTAGCGCTGAACGTCCTCTTCGGTGCGGTGATTCTCTTCGCCCCTGTGATGTACTCGCCCTCCTGCTCGTCGGGTGTGGTGAGCCACCCGCCCCTGAGGGCACCTCGAACAGGGTGCCGCTCCGGCGATCCGGCGGGTCTCGAAGGAAGGGTGTTTCAGCCGGCGGGGGCGAAGCGACGCTCTGCGCCCGGCGGAGGCCTGGACAGCCAATTCCCTGACCCGGGCAGTGGCTTGGGCGACGCTGTCCACCGTGATAGTTGCCTCGACCTGCCGAGGGGGAGCCGGCGGACGCCGACAGAGCGTCAGGCGCTGAGACCCGCAGCTCGACGAACGCCGCGACCCGGCACATCGGCTCGAGTCACCGCGATGGACGGCAGCGCCTCGACGAGGCGGCCGGCCTGCCGGTGGGGCCGTTCGACCGTGCCGTTCGACCGTGCCGTTCGGCCGGTGCGGGGCGCTCTGCATCAGCGCGATCACCAGCGTCCGGGTGGGAGCCTGCGCTGTCCCCGCGGAGCCGGCGCTCCAGAGTCGACCTCAGACGCTCGCGAGGGAGATCTCGGTCGACTTGATCAGGGCGATGACGGAGGACCCGGCGGCGAGACCCAGGTCGGTGACCGCGTCCTTGGTGATCGCGGCCGTCAGCTCGCCGCCGGCGACGGTCACCTTGACGCCTGCCATGGCGCCGCCGGTGGTGACCTCGGTGATGGTGCCGGGGATCCGGTTGCGGATGCTCAGGCCCTCGATCGCGCCGGTGGCCAGAGCGACCTCGGTGGACTTGATCAGGGTGCGTACGGAGGAGCCCGCGGCGAGGCCCAGCTCCTTGACGGCCTCCAGCGTGATCGCGGCTGTGATCTCCTGGCCGCCGTAGAGCCGGACCTTGACGGTCGCCATCACCTCGCCGGGCGTGACGGAGACGACCGTGCCGGGGATCTGATTGCGGATGCTCAGGCTCATGAATCCACCGTAGCCACGGGACCGGGCAGCGGTCGGGCGCCGCGCTTGGGGTTTCCTCCAGCCGCTCTGGCATTTGCTACGGAGTGGAACATGATGGCTTGTAAATGCTGGCTGATGCTGCCTACCGTGTCGCATATGCAGTCCTACACAATCGGCCAGGCGGCGCGTCTGCTGGGCGTCAGCCCCGACACCGCGCGCCGCTGGGCCGATGCCGGGCGGGTCGCGACCCACCGCGACGAAGGCGGCCGACGGCTCATCGACGGCCGTGACCTGGCCGCCTTCTCCATCGAGGTCGCCCAGAGCGGCACCGGTGAGGAGGACGCCTCGTACACCTCGGCCCGTAACGCATTCCCCGGCATCGTCACCGCGGTCAAGCTCGGCGATGTCGCCGCACAGGTCGAGATCCAGGCCGGCCCGCACCGACTCGTCTCCCTGCTGACCCGGGAAGCCGTCGAGGAGCTGGGGCTGGAAGTCGGAATGCAGGCCACCGCCCGCGTGAAGTCGACCAGCGTGCACATCGACCGCGCCTGAACCACCCTCCGTATCCAGCCCTTGCAGCGGCGTCGCCCGTCCCCGACGCGGCCTGTTCCCACCGCTTCACCAAGGAGACCCGCCATGTCGTACGCCTTCAACGGGCGCCGTACCGCCGCCGCCGTACTCACCGCGGCCCTGCTCGTGCCGCTCGCCGCCTGCGGCAGCGACGACAGCAAGAAGGACAGCGCGGGCGGTTCGAAGAACAGCGCGAGCTCCGCTCCCCAGGCTGACCTGACCGTGCTGGCCGCCTCTTCGCTGACCAACGTCTTCAAGACGGCCGGCGCCGCGTACGAGAAGTCGCACCCGGGCACCAAGGTGAAGTTCTCCTTCGCCGGGTCCCAGGAACTGGCCGCACAGGTCAAGCAGGGCGCCCCGGCCGACGCGCTGGTCACTGCCGACACCAAGACCATGGACGGTCTGAAGTCCGACACGGGCACGCCGACGGTCATCGCCAAGAACCGTCTGGTCATCGCCACCGTCGAGGGCAACCCGAAGAAGGTCGACGAGCTGAAGGACCTCGCCGACACCAAGCTGAAGGTCGTACTCGCCGCGCCCGAGGTCCCGGTCGGCCGCTACAGCAAGAAGATCCTGGACGCGCAGAAGATCGTCGTGAAGCCGGTCTCGCAGGAGCCCAACGTCCGCGCCGTGCTCAGCAAGGTCGAGCTCGGTGAAGCCGATGCCGGTCTCGTCTACAAGACGGACGCCGCCACGGCCACCGACAAGGTCGACGCCGTCGAGATCCCCGACGCGCAGAACGCCGTCGCCCAGTACCCGGCCGCGACCCTGAAGACGTCCAAGAACAGTGAGGCCGCCGCCGCGTTCGTGGCGTGGCTTTCCACGCCCGAGGCGCAGAAGATCCTCCAGGACGCGGGCTTCCAGCAGCCGTAACCGCCGTGCGCGGGCTGCCCGGTACGGGAGACCGGGCAGCCCACGACCGTCACTCGAGCCCAGGAACCCCCGATACCCCAGGAACCCCCGATACCCCAGGAACACCCGATGAGACGCCTCCGCACCCGCGGCAACCGCCCCCCTGTCGCGCTCGCCGTGCCCGCGCTCCTCGCGATCGCGTTCCTGTTGATGCCGCTGATCGGCATCCTCGCCCGTACGTCATGGGGCGACCTCGGCAGTCATCTGACCAGTCCCGGCGTCACCGAGGCCCTGCGGCTGTCGCTGCTCGTCTCCTTCTGGGCGCTCGGCTTTTCGCTGCTGCTCGGGGTGCCGCTGGCCTGGCTGCTGGCCCGCGTCGAATTTCCCGGCAAGGTACTCGTACGCTCCCTCGTACTTCTGCCCATGGTGCTGCCGCCCACCGTCGGAGGCGTCGCGCTCCTCCTCGGGTTCGGCCGCCGTGGCCTGCTCGGCCCCTGGCTGGAAAACACCTTCGGCATCACCCTGCCCTTCCACACCTCGGGCGCCGTCGTCGCCGCGACGTTCGTGGCGATGCCGTTCCTCGTCATCAGCCTCGAAGGCGCACTGGCAGGGCTGCGGCCGCGCTACGAGGAGACCGCGGCCTCCCTCGGAGCCTCGCCGGTACGGGTGTTCTTCACCGTCACCCTGCCCATGGTGGCCCCCGGACTCATCGCCGGAGCCGCCCTCACCTGGGCGCGGGCGCTCGGCGAGTTCGGCGCGACCATCACCTTCGCCGGCAATCTGCCCGGCACGACGCAGACCCTGCCGCTCCAGGTGTACTTGCTCCTCCAGGACCAGCCGGAAGCGGCGACCTCCGTCTCCCTGCTGCTGCTCGCCATCGCCATGATGGTGCTCATCGCCCTGCGCGGCCGCTGGACCGGAACGCCGAGCGACCGTTCACGCAAGCCCGCACCTCCGGCGGACGACGCAGAACCGCCACCGGCGGTGACCCCCGAAGACCTCAAGTCACCTACCTCGCAGGAGCATTGGTCGCTGCACGCCGAGGTCACCGGCTTCAACCGGCTCACCCTGGACGCCGAACCGGGCACCACCATCGCCGTCGTCGGACCCAACGGCGCGGGCAAGACCACCCTGCTGCGCGCGCTCCTCGGCCTCACGCCCCGCGCGCACGCAGCCCTGCGCCTCGGCGACGCCGACGTCACCGAACTGCCCCCGCACCGCCGCGGGGTGGCCTGGGTCCCGCAGGACGGCGCGCTCTTCCCACACCTCACAGCCCTCGCCAACACCGCGTACGGGCTGCGCGCCCATGGCGTCCCGCGCACCGAGGCCCGCCGCGCCGCCCAGCAGTGGCTCGACCGGCTCGGTGTCGGAAACCTCGCACACCGCAAACCTGCCCAGGTCTCCGGCGGCCAGGCCCAACGCGTCGCCCTGGCACGGGCCTTGGCCGCCCGGCCCCGCCTGCTGCTCCTGGACGAACCCCTGGCCGCACTCGATCAGACCACCCGCGCCCAGGTGCGCCACACCTTGCGCACCCACCTCGACGGCTTCGGCGGCGTCTGCCTGATCGTCACCCACGACCCCGTGGAAGCTGTGTCGCTGGCCGACCGGGTTCTTGTACTCGACGAGGGCCGCGCCCTGCAGGACGCGCCGCCCACCGAGGTCACCCGGCATCCCCGCTCCCCGTGGGTCGCCCGGATGCTCGGCCGCAACGCCTGGCCCGGGATCGCGACGGCGGACGGTCTCGCGCTCTCCGGCGGCGGGCTGCTCGTCGCCGCGGATCCGCTGCCCGCGGGCACCGAGGCCCTCGCGATCATCGCTCCGGAAGCGGTGTCCGTACACCGCGACAGGCCTGGCGGCAGCCCGCGCAACGTCTGGCCGGGCACCGTCGGAGAAATCACCGCCACCGGCAGTCGGCTGCGCATCCTGGTCACCTCGGATCAGGCACCGGACCTCGTCGCCGAGATCACTCCGCAGGCCGCCGCCGAACTGGGCCTCGCCGACGGGACTTCCGTATGGACCAGCGTCAAGGCGACGGAGGTCGTCACCGTGACGCTGTGATTGCGCAGTCGCAGCCCGGCCCGGTCGCAGTCCGAGCCCGGGCCGCAGCCCCAGTTGTGGCTGTTTCCGACGAGCTGGAACGAGCCGTGTTGCCACGTCAGTGGGAGTACCTCGTCGCGGTCTGTACTCCACACTCGACAGCCAAAAGCGCTCAATTCTGATCAAGGGCGGGCGCGGAACCGGATGCACTTGCGCACCCCGGCCACGCGCTGTGCGCCGCCGTGAAGTGTGGTCCTTTCTTGTTCTGGTGCACCGGGAATGGATGCTGTCCGGAACTCTTGTTCCATGCAGGTGGGTTGTGTAAGGGTGTGCTTCCTCACGTCCTAACATGACGATTCTGCTCAACCGTTCTAATTACCCGGCGGTAAGTCACTGCGAAAACATCGGTGTGGCCCCTCTGGAAGGTATGTACCAATCAGCTGTGCCCTTTCAACTGCCCTGAAAGCACAGGCGGTTGACCGGGACTGAGAGCCTGCAACCCCCCATGCAATGCCCTGGATGGAAAGACTTCTATGCAGAATCCCCGTACCCCGGGTCCCGTCCCTCCCTCCCATACCGGCCTCAGCTCCGGGGACTCCGACGAAGGGCTCGCGGCCGCGCTGCGGACCAGCGGCGGGAAGGACGAGGCGCGGCCCGTAGCAGTGCTGCTGGCGCGGCACTGGCAATCGGTGTTCGACTACGCCTCGATCTGCACCCCGTCGGCGAAAGCCGCCTCGATGCTGGCCACGGCGGCGTTCAGCAAGGTGCTGGAGAATCTCCGGAAGGCAAGGTCGACCGCGGCTCTTCGTCCGCTTCTATTGTTGACTGCGCGTCAAATAGCCAAGGGGTGGGCGAACGACCAGTACGTCCTCGCGCTGCCCGAACTCCAGTATCCGGACGGCGGTCGCACCCTCAGAGTCGACATGTTCACCCTGCCGGAGAATCGGGAGTTGGTCTCCCGCGCTTTCCACGCAATGCCGGGTCCCCTCCAATGCCTGCTCTGGCATGGGGAGGTCGAGGCGGAGGGCATATCCGTACCGGCAGGTTTGTTGGCCATTGACCCGCGCGGTGCGGCGGTCCAACTCGAACAGGCGCGTGAGCTCTTCCGCGCGGGCTGTCTGCGGGCTCATGTGGAACTCGCGCCGGACAAGGACTGCCGCCACTACAGCCGTCTCCTCGATGTGTCACTGCGCCGTGGCGGCACTCTGATCCCGGACATCCAGAAGCATCTGGCGGAGTGTCAGTACTGCCGTTACGCCGCCGAACAGCTCAACCACCTGGACGGCCGGCTGGCCGTGCTGCTGGCCGAGGGCCTGCTCGGCCAGGCTGCCCGCGGCTACCTGGAATCGCGACCGGCCCGCAACAGCGCCCGGGCGCAGAGCAGAGAAAGTACGGTCCGCAGTACGGGCCGGCACTCGAAGGCCGGGCGCCCGCGCGCACTGCCCCGTATGACCTTCCCCGGCCGGCACCTGATGCTGGCCCGGCCGAAGGTCGTCCTCACCGGTCTCGGGCTGCTGGTGGCCGGCGCGCTCGTCGTGACCGCCGTCTCGGCGTTCTGGTCGAACGACAGCGACTACGCGGGACCGTCCGTCCCGAGCGGTGCGGTCACCACCGACGCGCCTCCCGCAGCCGGATCCCAGGTGCCGTCCGGCCACGCACCGCAGCCGTCGACCACATCCGCCGGACTCCCGGCGGGCCCGCTGAACACCAGACTGCGCAATGCCGACGCCGGTCTCTGTCTCGACATCCGTGGCCGCAGGGCTGCGCCGGGTGCCGAGGCGATGATGGCGGTGTGCTCGACCACCGTGACGCAGACGTGGGTGTACGAGGACGACGGGCTGCTGCGTAGCTCCGCCGCCCCGGACCTGTGCCTGAACTCCCACGAGATGGATGGTGTGGCCGTGCTGAGCGTCTGCACGGCGGCGTCGGCGGCGAACGCCGCGGACGTACGCTACGACCTGACCATCCAGGGCAATGTGATCCCCCGGTGGAACGACGGACTGGCACTCGTCCCGATCTCGCCGGATCCGGCAACGACCGTGGTGGTCAAGGTCCGTGACGGATCAGCGGCGCAGCGATGGGTGACTGACAACGTTGCCGCCGGCACCCCCAAGGTCCGGCCGAGTGCCGATGTGGGCTCACCGTTCACCAAGGACGTCAACACCTCACCGCAGACCGGCGAGGACTGCGCCTCCCCGAGCTGCCCGCCGCCCCCGCTGCCCGCGGGCCGGACGGAGCCGGATTCGGTGCCGTCGGACCCGTACGCCGCGCAGCCCCAGTCCAGCCTGCGGCGTGTCAGCAATGGTTCGGCCGATGAGAAGCGGCACGACCGGCCCGTGCGAACGGCTCTTGGGCTGCGCCCCGCCAAGGTGCTGGAGCCGGCTCCGGCCGGCCTGCGCCTCCCGGACAGGGCCGACACCGCGCGGCCGCGCCACGGTCGGGCGGAGGCCGGTCGGGCGGAAACCAGTCGGGCGGAGGCGGGTCGGGCGGAAACCAGTCGGGCAGTGGCCGGTCGGGCGTAGTCCGGTCACGCCGCCGGATGACGACCGTTTGTCCGCGGGCCGCCTGTGCCTTCCCGCGGTCAAGTCATCTCAGGCATCTCGCCCTTCGTGGTCTGCAGGTCGATCACCGAGAAGACCGCGCCCTGCTGGTCCGCGACCGTCGCGAAGCGGCCGAAGGGGCTGTCCATCGGGCCGAAGTGCACCTGCCCGCCGAGCTTGTTGACCGTGGCGATCGCGGCGTCGCAGTCCGCCACGGCGAAGTACACATTGACGTGCGGCGGGACATCGGGCGGGAAGTCGTCGGTCATCTTCATCCGGCCCGCCACCGGCCGGCCGCCGATGTTCCAGAGGTGGAAGTCGACGACCTCGTGCTTCATCTTCTGCACCTCGAAGGGGAAGGCCGCGGTGAAGAAGGCGTCCGCCTTGGCGGCGTCCCGTGTGGTGACCTCGGCCCACGCGAACGAGCCGGGTTCGCCCGTCTTCTCGAAGCCCTCGTGGGCACCCGGCTGCCAGACGCTGAAGGACACGCCGCTGGGGTCCTGGGCGGTCGCCATGGTGCCGAACTCGCCGACCTGCATGGGCTCCATCAGCAGCGTTCCGCCGTTCTCACGGATCTTCGCGGCCGTCGCGGCCGCGTCCGGAGAGGCGAAGTAGAGGTTCCAGGCCGCCGGGCTTTCCATGCCGGGCATCTGCGGTACGACGGCGGCCACCAGCTTGCCGTCCGAGCGCGCCTGCGTGTAGTTGCCGAACTCTTCCGAGAGTTCGTCGTAGGTCCAGCCCATCAGCTCGCTGTAGAAGCTCTTTGCGGCTTCCAGGTCGGGGAACATCGCGTCGGCCCAACAGGGTGTGCCTTCCGGTTGCGCGGCCATGGTCCAAGCCTCCAGCTCGAGGAAATTTCCCGTTCTTTCACGCTATTCGCCGATGAGTGTCGGCGCGCGTCGAGCCGGCTCCCGGCCAGGGGCGCACTTCCGGGGTACGGGCCGCGGCCGTCACTTCCCCGCGTGACGGTGAAGCCGGAGCCACTCGCGTGCGGTGTGCCGGCGCTCCTGGCGCGCATGGTGCCGGACGGCCGGCTTGGTGCGGCCGCCGAAGGGGAATGCGGCGATGCGTTCGTCCTGATAGCCGTTGACCAGATGGATCGCGAGCGCGGCCGCGATGATCATCGCGAGGATCGCCAGCACGGTGACGAGGTTGTCCATGACCTCACTTCCCACCCTGCCCCGGACCGGCGCGAACCGGCCGGGCGTTGTTGAAGCGCCGATGTGGGTGAACCGCCGAAAACCGCACCGGCACGACGGCCGGTGTGCGAAATGTCCTCGGTGTCACCAGCGTACGCCCGGCCCTGCGCATCACCGCCGGTACAGCGGCGGCCGGCGCCTGGACCACCGTCCCCACCCGCACCGCTGCCCGGACGGACAACCGGACAGGTAAGGGGCCGACGGGTGAGGGGCCGACAGGTAAGGGGCCCGCTCCCGGCGCGTCCATATACTGCCCGTCATGCCGACGACCAGCCTCACCGGACGCACTGCCCTCCACACGCGCCGGGCCCGCCACCGCCACGCCATATGACGGAGACCGCCCGACCTCCGCGCCGTCGGATACTCGCCGACCTCACTCCCCTCCGCAGCTCCGTCCACTACCGGCGGCTCTGGTTCGGCAACACGATCTCCTGGGTCGGTCAGGGGATGACCGCGCTCGCGATATCCCTCCAGGTCTACGACATCACCCGCTCCACCTTCGCCGTCGGCCTCGTCGGGCTCTGCTCCCTCGTGCCGCTCCTGGCGTTCGGACTCTACGGCGGTGCGATCGCCGACACCGTGGACCGGCGCAAGCTCGGGCTCGTCTCCGCGAGCGGGTCCGCCGTGCTGTCGGCCGGGCTCGCCACCGCCGCCCTCGCAGAGTTCCACCGCGTCTGGTTCCTGTACGCCGTCGTTGCGCTCCAGGCCGTGTGCGCGGCCGTCAACTCCCCGGCCCGCAGCGCGATGATCCCCCGGCTGCTGCCGCCCGAGCAGCTGCCCGCAGCCAATGCGCTCTCCTCGATGACCATGACCTCCGGGACACTCCTCGGGCCGATGCTCGGCGGGCTCATCGTCGGATTCGCCGGCTATCAGACCGCGTATCTCATCGATGCCGTCGCCTTCTCCGCGTCCCTGTACGCGATGTGGCGACTGCCCTCGATGCGCCCGGACCGTCTCGCAGGCGCCAAGAAGGCGTCCGTCCTGGACGGGCTGCGTTTCCTCGCCACCCGGCCCAACCTCCGGATGACGTTCTTCTCCGACTTCTGCGCCATGATCCTGGCCCATCCGCGGGCGCTCTTCCCGGCCGTCGCCGTGGTCTGGTACGGCGGCGACGCACGCACCACCGGTCTGCTGGCCGCCGCGCCCGCTCTCGGGGCGCTGCTCGGCGGGGTGTTCTCCGGATGGCAGGGGCGGATCCGGCGGCACGGGCTGGCGATTCTGCTCGCCGTCGGCGCCTGGGGTACGGCGATCGCCGTCTTCGGGCTCACCCGCAACCTCTGGCTCGGACTGTTCTTCCTCGCCCTCGCCGGGTTCGCGGACACCGTCTCGATGGTCTTCCGCAACACGATGATGCAGACGGCCGCCCCGGACGAGATGCGTGGCCGGCTGCAGGGTGTCTTCATCGTCGTCGTCGCGGGTGGCCCGCGGCTCGGCGACTTCCTGGCCGGCAGCGTCGCCGATCTGACTTCGCCGGCCGCGACCGTGACGGGGGGCGGGATCGCCTGTGTGCTGGCGATCGCCCTGCTCGCGCTGCGCTGGCGCGGCTTCGCCCGGTACGACGCCCGCACCCCGACGCCCTGACCTGCGGTCAGGCCTGCTTGACCGGGACCGTCTCCATGCCCGCCGGAGTGAGCGTCATATTGATGCCGAGCACGGACTCGACCGGCTCGACGACCGGGATCTCGTGCAGCGGGTCGACGGCGGAGTACCCGGTGAACGCCGGTGCGCCGGTGCCGCGCCACATCTCCTCGGCCTTCACCTCGACGTCGGTGAGGACGAACTCGTCCAGCGGCGTGGGCCCGGCTGTGAGTGTGGGCACGTACTGGAGCACCGACAGGTCTATCTCGCGCTGGTCAGGGGCGCGGCGGGCAGTCACCCGGCGGTGGCCGACATCGTGGGGGCGACCCGCGAGCGGGTCGCCCAGCGGGTCGCCGACGGTCAGCGGCGCCTGGGCATGCCCGACTCGCCGCGCCTCGGGCTCGCGGCGCGGGCGTGGATGGCCTTCGTCGAGGAGGCGGTGACGGGGTGGCCGGTGGACGAGCCGGGTGCGCGCGAGGAGCTCGCGGCGTTCCTGGAGTCGAGCTTTGTCAGCCTGCTGGGGATGCTGGACCGTCCGTCGGCGCTGCGTTCGGGTTGACGGGGTCCGGGGCGACGATCCCGCGTACGACGCCCAGCTCCACCAGGTCCTGGGGCCGCAGCCGCAACTGGTCCGCGGTCCGGGGCACTTGCTCGGGCCCGCGCTTGAGGATCGCGGCGGCGAGCTCCGGGGCGATGACGGAGAAGTAACTGTCAGGTGTGGCCCAGGTGTTGCCGGGAGCGGCGAGCGCGAGCGCCCCGCCCGAGCCGCCCTCACCGATGAGAAGGCTGGTCAGCGGAGTACGGGCGGCGGCGATGGCCGAGAACAGCTCGGCGATCGCCGCGCCCGCACCGGCCCGCTCGGCCTCGGCGTCATTGGCCGCGCCCGGGGTGTCGATCAGCGTGAGCACGGGAATCCCTGACCGGTCGGCGAGCCGTACGACACGGGCGGCGGTCCGGTACCCGGCGGGCCGGGTCGGGGTGCCGCACTGGGCGACGTACGCGATGGGCCGCCCGTCCCGCAGCCCTACACCGCAGAGCAGCCCGTGGTCGGTGCCGCCGCAGCGGTCACCGTGGAGGGGGCGGCGGTGCGTGAAGTACTGATCGAGATACGCCTCGGCACGGGGCCGTCCGGGCGCGCGGGCCTGCTGAACGGCGTCCCATCCGGTGAGGGGGAGGGGAGACCCGCCGAGCGCGTACGGAGGTGGAGCGGGCTCGACAGGGGGCGGGTAGGCGACCGCCGGGGCGGCTTGGGGCCCAGCGGCACCGGGCGTGTCACCGGGCGTGTCACCGGGCGTGTCGCCGGGCCCGCTCTCGGGGGCGCTCGCGGCTTGGCCGGCGTGTTCGCCCTCGGCGGTGAGCCCCGCCCCGGCGCCGCTGCCCGTTCCCGGGGTGCCCGCTCCCGTCGCGGCGCCCGGGACCCCGGGCCCGCCCGCAGCGTGGCCCTCGGCCTCCGCTCCGGCGAGCCCCGCGCCCAGCGCTCCCGCCCAGTACGCAAGCACCTCCCGCAGATCCTCACCGCGCACGATCGCGTCGATCTGACCCGAGGCCAGTTGGCCCTCCGCCGTGTACGCCGCCGGATCCGCCTCCGGCGGGCGTACGCGGGAGCCGGCGAAGCCCACCTGTGCGGTCGGCAGGGCCAGGATCACGTCCGCGCCCGCGCCCAGTGTGGCCCAGCCGCCGCCCGTCGTCGGGTCGCGGAGGACCGCGATGTGCGGGACTCCCGCGTCGCGCAGCAGCACCGACGCATGAGCCACGCGCTGGAGTTGGGAGAGGGCGACCATGCCCTCCTGCATACGGCTGCCGCCGGTCGCGATCAGCGAGATCAGCGGTCGCCTCCGTTCGCGCGCCGCGCCGTACGCGGCCTCCAAGCGGTCCCCGGCGCGAATACTCAACGAGCCGCCCAGGAAGCCGAATTCGAAGGAGACCACCACACACCGGCGGCCGCCGAGCGTGGCCTCGCCGTACACGACGGACTCCTTCGAGCCCGTACGCTCCGCGGCCCTCGCGCGGGCCGCGTCGTACCCCTCCCAGGCGATCGGGCCGTCCGGCACGCAAGGCCGGCCGACCGGCTCGGCCTCCACGAAGTCGTCGCAGACCAGCGCGATCGCCTCGCGGGCCGTCACCCGCTCACCCATGGAGCGCCCGCTTCATGATCTTGCCCATGTCGTTGCGGGGCAGCGCATCGAGGAAGCGGACCTCGCGCGGGCGCTTGTGCGGCGCGAGCTGCGCGGCCACATGTGCGGACAGCTCCTCCGGCGCGGGCGGCACCAACGGGTCCGCCGGCACGATCCAGGCGACGATCCGCTCACCCAGGTCCGCGTCCGGCTCCCCGGTCACCGCCGCCTCGCGTACCCCCGGATGTTCAAGCAGCGCGTTCTCGATCTCGCCCGCGCCGATCTTGTAGCCGCCGCTCTTGATCAGGTCGGTGGCCTTGCGGCCGACGATCCGTACATAGCCGTCCGGGTCGCGGCTCGCCATGTCGCCGGTACGGAACCAGTCGCCGTCGAAGGCCGCCTCGGTCGCGTCGGGCCGGTTCAGATACTCCGTGAAGAGGTTCGGTCCGCGCACCTGGATCTCGCCGATGCCGTCGCTCTCGTCGACCAGCCGCAGCTCGACGCCGCGCAGCGGGACCCCGACCGTCCCCGGACGCGCCTCGCCGTCGGCGCGTACGGAGGTGTTCATCAGTGTCTCGGTCATCCCGTACCGCTCGATCACCCGCCGTCCCGTCGCCGCCGCGATCCGCTCGTGGTCGTGCAGAGGCAGCGCCGCTGAACCCGACACCAACAGCCGCGCACCCGCCAGCGCCTTCGCCAACCGGGGGTCCGTATCGAGCACTTCGGCCAGTCGGTGGTACATCGTCGGTACACCGAAGAGCATCGTCCCGCCGTTCGCGAGCTCGCGTGCCACGCCCTCCGCCGTGAACCTCCCCAGGTGCCGCACCTCCCCGCCGCGCCGCAGCGGGCCGAGGATGCCCAGGATCAGTCCGTGGACGTGAAAGAGCGGAAGGCCGTGCACGAGGACGTCGTCGGCGGTCCACTGCCAGGCGTCCTCCAGCGCATCCAGAGTCGTGGCGATCGCGCGGCGCGGCAGTACGGCGCCCTTGGGCGGGCCCGTCGTCCCCGAGGTGTAGACGATCAGGGCGGGCGCCTCGGGGTCCTGCTCCGCGGGCAGCGGGCCGGCAGTACCCGCGACCTCGATGTCGATCCGCTCCAACGCGCCGAGCGCCGAAGGCAGTTCGTCGTCCGGCCCGGCCAGCACCACCGACGGCGCGCTGTCCGCGACGATATGCGCCAGCTCGCGCTCACCCGTTTTCGGGTTCAGTGGCACGGCAGGCACACCGGCCAGCAGCGCAGCCACCACACCCACCGCCGTCTCCAGCGTGGGCGTGGCCCAGACGGCGACCCGCCGCGCGGCGGTGATCCGGCCGGCCAGCGAACCCGCCGCACCGGCCAGCTCGCCGTACGTCAGCGCACGTTCGCCGAAACGGAGGGCTCGCCGGTCCGTACCGGCCGCCAGCACCGGGAAGAGGTCACTCACTCGTCGTCCTCCATCTGTCGCCATCTGTCGCCATGGGTCGTTTCACGTGACTGTTCGTCCGCGCTCCCGCACCGCATCATTCTCCCCGCTACTCGGACGTAACAAGGTGAGGGGGTAGCGGTGTTGGCGCTGCGTACCGGACTCGTCAGCCCGGGGGACGACCGGTTACGGCAGGGGCAGCGCCACCTTGACCGCGTACACCGCGACGAGGCCGTATCCGATCCGGAAAGTCCAGGCGCGGGCCGTGTCCGAGATCCGCGCCCCCGCGAGGCCGCTCGCCGCCACCAGCAGCTGCTGCCACACCATCGAGGCGACGAACACCCCGCCCACGAAGACCAGCCCGGCCCCGCCGTCGCTGAGATCCGCGCCCTGAGCGGTGGTCAGGGCGGCGAAGTACAACGCGGTGGTGGGGTTGATCAGAGTGAGCGCGGCGAACCGGGTGAACGTCCGCACCGGCCCGGCGCCGCCCGTGCTCTCTCCCGGCGCGGCGGGCCCGGTGGCCCGTGAGGCGAGCAGCCCCCGCACCGCGATCACCGCCAGCACTGCGGCCGACACCAGCCTGACCCGGGCCTCCACGCCGGAGAGCGCGGAGGCGACCAGCGGGCCGAGCGCGGTCGCCACGGCTGCGTAGGCGAAGTCGACGACCGCCACTGCGGCGGCCGCGGCCACCGCACCCCGGCGGTCGCGCATACCCTCCTGGATGAGCAGCACACCCATCGCCCCCACGGGCATCGCCACCCCCAGGCCGGCTGCCGCGCCCGCCATCGCCGTCGTCCACATCTCGCTCATGCCGCACACCCTCACGCCCTGCCTGTGGTCCGCGCGGCCGAATTCCGGTCCGTACTGCGACAATCGCGGTATGGACCGACTGGACAGCGAAATCCTCGGCATCCTGCAGGAGGATGCGCGGATCTCCTACCGTGATCTGGGGGTACGGGTCGGGCTGAGCGCCAACGCCGCCGCCGACCGGGTACGTCGCATGCGCCGCGAGGGCGTGATCCGGGGCTTCACGACGCTGGTCGACCCGGCCGCCGACACCCGCGCGGGCCTGATCGTCTTCATCGATGTCACGCTCCGCCTCGACACCACCAACGAGGACTTCGAGAAGGCCGTGCTCAAGCTTCCGGGTATCACCGAAGTCGTCCATGTGACGGGCGGGCACGACTATCTCCTGCGAGCCCGAGCCGCCGATCCGCCCGCCTTGGACGGCCTGCTGCGCCGGCTCAAGCGCGAGGCGGGGGTCGCCCAGTCCAGTACCCGGATCGCACTGAGGTCCGCCCGCTAGCGCGGCAGCCCGCTGATCCGGCCGCGCTCGGGGTCGGTGACCCCGAGCGCGCCGTACAGCCGGGCGCCGGTTCCGTACCGCTCGAGCCACGGCTCGAGCCACCGAGCACCCCGGCGCTCACGTCACCGATCAGGCCACGGCTCACATCACCGCTCGAGCCACCTCTCACGCCCGCCGTCAGCCGGCTTCGCCCAGCGGATCGAGGACCGTCGGCCGGATCTTGCCCTCCATCATCGCGCCGAGGCCCAGCACGGCGCAGATGTCGGGCCGTTCGGCGATACCCACCGGCATCCCGGTCGCATCGCGCAGCATCTGGTCCAGGCCCGGCAGCAGCGCGCTGCCGCCGACCATCATGATTCCGCGGTCCGCGAGATCGGCGACCAGGTCCGGGGGGCAGTCGCGCAGCACCTTGCCGATGCCGTCGAGCACAGAGGTGAGCGGAGTGTGGATGGCGTCCCGTACGGCGGCGGTGTCGACCTTCACCGAGCGGGCGAGGCCGGTGGCCACGTCCCGGCCGTGGATCTCCGTCGACGCGGGCCCGTGGGTGTTCAGGCCGTTGCCGTGCAGGGCCAGTTGGAGGGGCCGGACCGACTGGCTGGGCAGCATCAGTTCGTGCTGGTGGCGCAGGTGCTGGATCACCGCGTGGTCGATGGCGTTACCGCCCACCGGGATCCGCTCGGCGGTCACGATCGCGCCCAGCGAGAGCACCGCGACCTGCGTGGTCGCCGCCCCGCACACCATGATCATGGTCGCGGTGGGCTCCTCCACGGGCAGCCCGCAGCCGACGGCCGCGGCGATCAGGGTGTCGACCAGCTCGACGTGGCGGGCACCGAGGCCCACCAGGGTCTCGACGGCGGCGCGCTGCGCGAGCGGGTCGCTGTCGTGCGGGGTGCAGGCGGCGGCGCGCAGCCGCGGCTTGCGGCGCAGCTGGCGGCTGAGCTTCTCCCCGAGGAGATGACGGAGCATCCGCTGGGCCATGTCGATGTCGACGACGGTGCCGCCGGAGACAGGGCGGGCGACGCGGATGTAGTCGGGCGTACGGCCCGTCATCTTTTCGGCGAGTGCGCCGACGGCGATCAGCGCTCCGGTGCGGGTGTTCACGGCGGCGACGCTCGGCTCGTCGACGACGAGCCCGGCCCCCTTCACGAACACCCGAGTCCTCGCTGCCCCCAGGTCGACGGCGACATGGCAACGGCGCAACTGTTCAAGGCTGACGGTCACAGCGGATCCTCCCGAGTGCGGTACTTGTTCGCATCGTGCGATCGCCGCGAGCGGTGCGCGCGCTGGGTGAGCCGGTCGGGGGTACGGAACTGACGCCCCGCCAGATCCGTTCGGCCGATCGGCCTCAGCCCACCGTCAGCCGCTGCAACAAGCCCCAGGTGAACTCCGCGACGCATGCCTCGCCGCCGGGCAGGGTGAACGCCAGCCGCGATCTGGTCGGCGCCGACCCCTCCATCGGCCTCGCCGGGGGGAAGGCTCTGGCCACCTCGTCCACCGTGCACGACCAGGGCCTCAGATCCTCCGCCGTACGCAGCTCGGGCGCCGCCGCCCCCGGCGCGCGTACCAGCCACTCGTTCCACACCGCTCCGTCGTCCGTGGCCAGCACCTCGAAGCGCAGATCGGGCCAGAGCGGTACGGGCCACAGCAGCGCGTCGCACTCCAGGTCGCCGATCCGCCGACGTGCGATCCGTTCCGGCGCACCGAGCACCGAGCGGTAGCGTGCGAGCGCGCCGCGCTTTCTCGGGGAGCGGACCATCGCCTGCCAGCGGCGGTTGGCCTCACGCATCTCGGCGAGCGAGGCGCCCAGTTCGCGGCGGGCGTCCTCGACGAGCCCCGGTTGGTGGTCGGCCATTCGGCGGAACAGTACGAGCTGGAAGTCGCGCGGCCCGAATGGTGCGGCAGTGGTCATGCCCGACATCCTGCCCCGTCGGCAACAGCGAGCCACAGTCGTCCCCAGCCGAGCTGCCGCGCCGCGGAAGTGGGGATTCCACACAGGATCCTCACATGGCCATCCACCTCTGGTGCCACCGCGCCGCATAATCTGCGGGCGCCATGGATTACTGCAACCAGTGTCGACGGCACCTCAACGGGGCCCTGGCCTGCGCCGGATGCGGTACGCCCGTCGAGGAGCTCAGGCGTCACCATCCCAGCATGCCCGCGGCGGAAAACCACGTCTACGAACTGGACGAGGTGTCCGAGCCCGTGGGTCATCGGCGTGCGCGCCGGCAGGCTCCACCGCGCCGCAAAGCCGCAGGCGCACGCCGAGCGCGCAAGCGGCGTGGCCGCAAGGTGCTGCTCGGTACGGTCGGCCTGGTGCTGGCGGCAGGTGCGCTGAGTCTGGCGGAGCTGGCCATCGAGGACCCGGGCGACGACGGTGCCGCCACCGCCGTGAAGGAAGACACGAGCGCCGAGACGGAGCCCGCACCGGAGCCCACGGACGCCGATGTGACCCCCGAGGGTCCGGATCCGGTGACGGAAACGGCCGCGTCCGCGTCCACTGCGGTACGTCCCACGGGAACAGGGCCCGGCACGGGTACCGGCAGCGGTGACGGCAGCGGCGGTGGCGGGAGGCCGGCCGCGAGCAGCCGGGCAGGCGGCCAGGCGTCGCCCTCGTCCTCCGCCGATCAGCCCTCCAGCAGCGCGCAGCCCTCGTCCTCCGGGCAGCCGAGCGCCTCGCCCTCGGCCGGCGAATCCACACAGCCTCCTGCGGCCGACCCGCCGCCGGAGCCGACCCCGACGCAGACCTGCAACCGCTTCCTCTGGTGGTGCCTGTAAGAGCCCTGTTCCAGCTAGCTGGCCAGGGCGCGGCGGGAGTTTACTCGCCCAGCATCCGCTTGAGCAGGTCCCGCAGGACCGTCCGCTCCTCGTCGGAGAGGTCCGCCAGCGGCTCGCGCGCGAAGTTCAGCGATTCCCGCAGTCTGCGCGCGGTGTCCCTGCCGTCCTCGGTCGGGGCGGCGAGCTTGACCCTGCGGTCGTTCGGATCGGGGCGTCGCTCCACCAGTCCACGGGCCTCGAGCCGGTCGATGATGCCCGTGACGTTCGACGGCTCGCACTTCAGCTTCTGCGCGATACGGCGCATCGGCGTCGGCTCCACGGCCAGCAGCCCCAGCACCCGGGCCTGGGCACCGGTGAGTGAGTGCGTGGCCGCGGCCTGCTCGTACTCCGTGTAGTAACGGGCCACGACGCTGCCGATGAGCTCGACGACCTCGACGGTCAGGGGATCAGTTCGTGGAGTGGCCATGGGCACCAGGATACCCAGTTACTTGACAACATGAAATATCCAGGAGCATGGTTCTTTCAGAAGATGAAGCTTTTTCTAGGAGGAACGCAGCATGTCCGCACTTCCCGCATCCGGCCGTGAATGGCACCTTGTCGCCCGCCCGCACGGCTGGCCCAAGGCGGAGGACTTCGCTCTGCGTGAGGCTCGGGTGACCGCGCCGGGCGAGGGGCAGATCCTCGTACGCAATCTGCACTTCTCGGTCGACCCGTACATGCGCGGCCGGATGAACGACGTGAAGTCCTACGTCCCGCCGTTCAAGCTCGACCAGCCGATGGACGGCGGCGCCGTCGGCGAGGTCATCGCCTCGAACGCCGAGGGCTTCGCGGTCGGCGACCATGTCCTGCACGGCCTCGGCTGGCGCGAGTACGCCACGGTGAACGCCAAGCACGCCACCAAGGTCGATGCCTCGCTCGCCCCGCTCTCCGCCTACCTCGGCGTCCTCGGTATGACGGGCCTCACCGCCTACGCCGGACTCTTCGAGGTCGCCTCCTTCAAGGAGGGCGACGCGGTCTTCGTCTCCGGCGCGGCCGGCGCCGTCGGCAGCCAGGTCGGCCAGATGGCCAAGCTCAAGGGCGCTTCCCGCGTCATCGGCTCGGCGGGCTCGGACGAGAAGGTCAAGCTCCTCGTCGAGGAGTACGGCTTCGACGCCGCCTTCAACTACAAGAACGGCCCCGTCGGCGAGCAGTTGAAGGAAGCCGCCCCCGACGGCATCGACGTCTACTTCGACAACGTCGGCGGCGACCACCTCGAGGCCGCGATCTCCTCGCTCAACGTGCACGGCCGGGCGACCATCTGCGGCATGATCGCGCAGTACAACAACACCGAGGCGACCCCCGGCCCGCGCAACATGCCGATGATCATCGGCAAGCGACTGCGCCTGCAGGGCGTCCTCGTGGGCGACCACGCCGCCCTCCAGCCGCAGTTCGTGCAGGAGGTCGCCGGCTGGATCGCCTCCGGGGAACTCAAGTACAACGAGACGGCTGTCGAGGGCATCGAGAACGGCTTCGACGCCTTCCTCGGCCTCCTCCGTGGTGAGAACACCGGCAAGATGATCGTTTCGCTCACCCGATAGGCTCATCGCCAGACCGCCGCGATCCGTGGGCGCGAGTCGCGGCGACACCTCAGGAGGAACCTTCCGCATGTCCATCCAGAACATAGACGTCCTCTACACCGCCGTTGCCACCGCGGAGAACGGCCGTGACGGCCGTGTCGCCTCCCACGACGGCAACCTCGACGTGGTCGTCAACCCGCCCAAGGAGCTGGGCGGCAGCGGCGCCGGCACCAACCCGGAGCAGCTGTTCGCGGCCGGCTACAGCGCCTGCTTCCAGGGCGCGCTCGGTGTCGTCGCCCGCCAGGAGAAGGCCGACATCTCGGGCTCCACCGTGATCGCCTCGGTCGGCATCGGCAAGAACGAGGCCGGCGGCTTCGGCCTGGAGGTCGCGATCACCGCCTCCATCCCGAACGTCGACGAGGCCACCGCCCGGGCCCTGGTGGAGAAGGCGCACCAGGTGTGCCCGTACTCCAACGCCACCCGCGGCAACATCAAGGTCGAGCTCGCCGTCGCCTGACAACGGCACAGCTGAAGACCGAGGCCCCACTCCCGCGCGGGAGTGGGGCCTCGGCCGTATCACCAGGTCACTTCGCCGCCGCTACAGCAGCAGCGCCCGGCCGATCTGCGCGAAGACACCCTTGGGATGGTCGCGGAACAGCGGCTCGGTGCCGAACAGCACGACCGGGGCGCCCGCCTTGGCCCTGCCGCTGACGATCGACGCCTTGCCGGCCGCGTCCTTCGGTCCACCCGTACCGTCTTCCAACGACCGCCAGTGGCCCGCGACGAGCGGGTTCCCGGAGCCGTACGACTGCTCGACGCGTACACCCGGGCCGAGGTCGGTGAACCAGCGCGGTGAGTACACGAAGCTGTGTGCGGGCGCGCCGCCGGTGACCGGGCTGCCGGCCGCATTGGCCACCCGGACCACGCCGTTCGCGTCCCCGTTGCCCGCCATCGGCTTGGCCGTGAGCAGCCCCGCCTCGGTGTTGAAGGCCGCGCCGTCCGCACCGAGAGCGACCACGGCGCCGCCGCCCGCGAGGAAGGCGTTCAGCGCGCCGCGGGCGGCCGGATTCAGCTTCCCGTACTGCAGACCGCTGGACACATACAGGACATCCGCCGTCGACAAGTCATAGCCCGCGTTCAGCACGGCCGTCGAGACCGACTGGGTCTCGAAGCCCATCTCGCGCAGCGCGAACAGCTCACCGGGGGTCACGGCCGCGGCCACCCTGGTCCGGTGCAGCTGGGCTTTGCCCTTCTCCTTGGTGGCCGAGAAGGCGACCCCGTGACGGTCGGCGAGTACGGCCGCCGCACGACGGGCCGAGCCGGGCACGATCGCCGAACCGTCCGCCGCGCGCCGCACCGTCACGCCCCGCGCGAGAAGCGAGTTGAGAGCGGCGAGCTCCTTCGGGTCGTCGAGCCGCAGCCGCAGATCCCCGAACGGAGCGACATATCCGGTCGGCGCCGCGGCATGGACCGTATGCCCCACCACATCCAGCCCGCCGGCGGCGACCTTGTCCACACTCGCGCCCCACAGCAGCCCCAGGCTCCAGCCCGAGATGTCGTACATCGTGGAGACGTCCGCGCTGATGTCCCGGCCCGCGGCCAGGATCACATTGGCGATGCCGCGCTTGGGCTGGCGCATGTCGACGACATACGAACCCGCCGGATAACCGCGGCCCGCCAGCCGGAACGGCAGGATCGCCCGCTCCACCCGTACGTCATTGGCGACCAGATGGTCCACCAGCCGGGCCGCCGCGGTCGCCGACCTCTGCCCGCGTCCCGCCGGAATCACATACGCCCGCGGGAAGGTCGTGGTGTATACGTCCTCGGGCCCGATGCCCGGCACCCCGGGCACGGTCTTCTCCGACACCGGCCGCTGCGCCTCGCCCGCCGCGCCCCGCCGGAACGTCTCGATCTGGTCGGCGATCACCGAAGCCCGGTGTGTACGTGTGTAGTCGAGGGTCGCGCGCATGGCCGCCCCCGCGATGTCCTTGTTGATCCCGGCCCGGCGGCGCAGCTCGGCGACCGGGAGGGTGTCGTACTCCTCGTTGTTGACCGCCATCGGGAACTCGATGGTGTGCGCGGCGATCGCGCCCTGGAAGGGCATGTACTGCGGGGTGAAAATCGGCGGCCAGTCGTCCCAGCCCTCCTTCTGGTCCCGGAAGGGGATGACGGCGGGCTCGACGCCGTCCTTCGCCGGGGTGTAGCCGAGCCCGTTGACGGCCTTCTCCATGCCCAGCGCGTTCGCATAGGCGTTCTTCAGGAAGAGGTCGTACTCGTAGTTCTCGCCGTGCGGCGGAGTCGTCGGCTCGATCAGCGTGCCGTTGACGTACCCGTGCAGATCGAGCATGACGGCCGGCTGCTTGTCGATGGCGATCTGCCGGATGGCGCGTGCCTCGGGCTGGGAGCCGGTGATGAAGTCCCGGTTGAGGTCGAAGCCGTTGGCGTTGACGCGGGTCCCGGCGATCCGGCCGTCCGGGTTGGCCGTCACATTGAGGTAGATCCGGTTCTTGGCGAGCAGCTCGGCGGTCGTGCCGCCCTTGGCCTTCGCCAGGTCCTCGATGAGCTTCAGGGCGGCGTCCGTGCCCTCCCACTCATTGCCGTGGATGTTGTTGTTGATGAAGACGGGCGTTTTGTACGAGGACTTGACCCGCTTGTCCTTGGCGGCGGCCGAGGGCGAGTTCTCGATCAGCTCCCGCATCCGCTCCTGCTCACGGGCCTGGTGGGAGCTCTCGGGCGCGGTGACGGTGACGAGATACAGCTGGTGCCCGCCGGCCGACCGCCCGGAGACCTCGACGCTCACCCGGTCGCCGAGCTTCTGCAGGGCGTTCAGCCGAGGGGCGAGCGAGTGGTACGGCGCGAGGCCCAGCTTGATCGACTTGTCGGCCGGGTTCGCGGGCGGTGTGTCGAGGACGGTTCTGCGGGGATATCCACCGCTCTTCGCGAGCTCGGGGGCCGCGGTCCCCAGCGCCCTGGCGGCGGCCGAGAGCGGAGCCTTCGCGACTGCGGTGTCGCGCCCGCCCCCTTCGCGTACGGGATGCGGGCCGTCGCGACCGGGTGCGGCGGTCGCCGCGCCGGGCGCGAGAAGCACCGCCCCGGCGAGGACGGCGGTGGCGATCAGGACGGGACGTGACAGGCCCATGCGTACGTGCCTCCGGAGTGTGGGGATCGATCGGCACAACGATCAGTACGCAGCGGTCTACCGGTTCAACTGCCGAACAACAAGGGGGGCTTGAATATGACATCCGGCTCGGCGTGCGGCCCGACCTGTGGTTCGCAGGCGCGGAAAGGGACTCATGGGAACTCGTGAGAACGCATGAGACCCCTCCGCCGTCCTCCCCGGAATGCCGGTTCCGGCCCCCGATAAGGTGGGCGTATGCGTGATTTCGGGGTGGGCTTCGGCTACTTGATCAAAGGCCAGCGCTGGGTCGGCGGGCACGGCCGGTGGTTCGGCTTCGGGCTGCTGCCCGGCCTGGTGACGCTGGTGCTGTACACGGCCGCCCTCGTCTCTCTCGCCTACGGTGCGGACGATCTGACCGCCTGGGTGACGCCGTTCGCCGACGACTGGACCTCGCCCTGGCAGGGCTTGTTCCGTGGCTTCCTCACCGCGCTGGTCTTCGTCTTCGGGTTGTTCCTCGCGGTGATCACCTTCACCGCGGTGGCGTTGCTGGTCGGCCAGCCCTTCTACGAGTCCCTGTCCGAGCAGGTCGACCGCAGCGAGGGCGGCGCCGTCCCCGAGTCCGGGCTGCCGCTCTGGCGGGAGCTGTGGATCTCCGCGCGCGATTCGCTGCGGGTTGTGGCGCGGGTGGTGCTGTACGGCGTGCTGCTCTTCGCACTCGGCTTCATCCCGGTCGTCGGCCAGACCGTCGTCCCGGCGATCGGCTTCTGCGTCTCGGGCTTCTTCCTCGCGGAGGAGCTCACGGCGGTGGCGCTCCAGCGGCGCGGCGTCGAGCTGAAGGAGCGCCTGGCGCTGCTGCGAGGCCGCCGGATGCTCACTCTCGGCTTCGGCGTGCCGCTGGCCCTGGCCTTCATCGTGCCGTTCGTGGCGGTGTTCCTGATGCCGGGCGCGGTGGCGGGCGCGACGCTGATGGTGCGTGATCTGGAGGCGCCGTCGGAGCCGTCGGAGCCGACGTTGACGGCGAACCCGGCCCCGGCGCCGTACAGCTTCAGCAAGGACTAGAAACGACCGGAAACGACCGGAACGACTGGAGGGGAAGGTCCGCGACCGCGAGCTCGAGTGCCGTGGTGCCCGCCGTGGCGAGCACCGCACCGTCCGGGCCCCAGACGGTGCTGCGGCCGCAGCAGTCGCCGGCGCCGCTGGGCCCCACGGGGTTGGCGAGGACCACATACAGGCCGTTGTCCCTGGCACGGACCGGATAGACCGCCTCGAAGGAGTCGTTCTCCGCATCGAGGGCCGAACTTGCCACATACACCTGGCAATTGTCGGCACGTGCCCGCTCGGCGAGCTCCGGGAAGCGATTGTCGTAGCAGATCGCCAGCGCGAACCGGATGCCGTCGAGCGTGAACCGGCCGTCCGCCGTGCCTGCCGTGAAGACATCGAGCTCGACCCCGTGCAGATGCCGCTTGTCGTAGCGGGTGAGCAGCTCGCCGTCCGGGCCTATGACGAGCGAGGCGATGGTGGGCCGCGCGCCGTCGGTGCGTGCCGCGCAGTTGACCACCGCGGCCGTGCGGGTCGTGCGGCAGGCGTCCCTGACGAGCTCGAGACGCGGGTCGTCCTCGGCCACCCACAGACCCGGGTCCTTGGCGATCGGCTCCAGCTCGTACCCCGTCAGAGCCAGCTCGGGGAAGACGACGAGCCGGGCGCCCTGCGCGGACGCCGCGTGGACCAGGCCGTGCATCGACTGGACATTGGCATCGATATCGCCCGGTACGGACGTGAATTGCGCTGCAGCGACGATCACGCGGTCCATCATCTCTGTCTCACCATCCGGGAGGAAGGCCGAATTCGATTGATCAGGCTTACGGCGCTGGCGAGCATCGGCGCATGACCGAACTGATCGCCGTCGCCGTCATCACCGTCCTCGCCGTCATCAGCCCGGGCGCCGACTTCGCGATGGTCGTCCGCAACAGCTATCTCTACGGCCGTACGACAGGGCTGCTGGCAGCCGCCGGTGTTGCCGCGGGCGTCCTCGTCCACGTCACGTACACGATGCTCGGCGTCGGCCTGCTGATCGCCTCGTCGACCGCGCTGTTCACCGCGATCAAGCTGGTCGGTGCGGCGTACCTCGTCTATATCGGCGTCCGCACCTTCCTCGCCCGCGCCGACCTCGCCGTCGATCCGGAGTCGAAGCCGGATCTGACCCGGCTGGGCGCGCTGCGCACAGGCTTCCTCACCAATGCGCTCAACCCGAAGACAACGCTCTTCGTGGTCTCCACATTCACCCAGGTCGTGGGCCCGGGAACGCCGGTGTGGCAGCAGGCGGGCTACGGGCTGTTCATGTCCCTCGCCCATCTCGGCTGGTTCGGTCTTGTCGCGCTGTTCTTCTCCAACTCCCGTCTGCGCACGGGCATGCTCAGGTGGCAGAAGGTCCTCAACCGTTCGATCGGTTCGGTGATGGTCGGCTTGGGCGTCACGCTCGGACTCGCCCGCTGACCGCCGCGGCCATGTCGACCGCGGCGACCGTGCCGAACTCCATCAGCGCCTCCGGGCGGAAGCGCTCGCGCCGGTCAGCTCACATTGAGCGCCGTGTCGTCGATGACGAACGACGTCTGCAGCTGTGAGCCTTCCGTGCCGGTGAACTTGAGGGTGACGGTCTGCCCGGCGTACGCGCCGAGGCTGAAACTGCGCTGGGCGTAGCCGCTCGCGGCATTGAGGTTGGAGTACGTCGCGAGAGTGGACAGCACCGTGCCGCCGCTGTTCAGGACCTGGACCTTGAGGGTGTCGTAGGCCGTGCTCGTGGTGGTCTCGGCCGTGTCGATGTGCAGATGGAAGCTGAACGTGGCGGACAGGCAGCCGGACGGGACGGTCACCGACTGGGAGAGGGTGTCGGTGTGGGCGGAGCCGTAGCCACTCAGCCAGGCCTTGTACGAGCCGGTACGGGCGGCCTCACCGCTGTCGGTGGTGATGACACCGGCGCTGGCCGACCAGGACGTACTGCCGGACTCGAAGCCGGGGTTGGCGATCAGCTGGGCGGCGGTGCAGGTGCCGCCTCCGCCACCTCCGCCACCTCCGCCGGTGCCGCCGGAGAGCCAATCGGTGGCGTTGAGGGCGAGCGCGGCGTTGGTGCCCGCGGTGTCGTTCCAGCCGTCGTAGAGGGTGTTGCCGGACTGGCCGGTGCCGTCGTCGATGGGTGAGCTGTCGCCCCAGACCGCGACCCGGCCGCTGCCGAAGCTGCTGGTGGCGAAGAAGGCGCCGGTGTTGCCGGAGTAACCGGTCCGGTAGACCAGGCCCTTGACGGCGGAGTTGTCGGCCGGCTTGAGCGTGACGGTCGTACCGCTGCGGATGATGCTGCCGGTGACCTTGCCGAAGGAGCCGTTGAGCACGGAGTTGGTGGAGTCGGTGATGGCCCTCGGGTTGTCGGTGGAGACCGACAGTGTGTCGACGGAGAAGCCGAACGGGTCGGTGCTGTCGACGCTGTTGTTGCTCATCAGGTCGTTGATGACCTCGACGGCGTCGTAGCCGTCGTTGTTGCGGTCGGCACCGGTGTGGTCGGAGACCAGGAAGAGCCCGCCGCCGTTCTGTACGAACTTCATGACCGCGGTCTTCTCGGCGGCGCTGAGCAGGACGTTCGGCTCGGGCAGTACGAAGGTGTCGAAGTTCTGCAGGTCCAGCGCGGCGCTGGTGCCGTAGGTGATGGTGTTGCCCGAAGGCAGCGTCTTCAGGGAGTAGTTGCCGGTCTTCTGCAGCGCGACACCCCAGGCGGAGAGGGCGCCGGTCCAGTCGGTCTCGGCGGAGGGGGTCGCATCCTGCGCCAGCGGGTCGGGCTGGCTGGTGCCGATGATCCAGTCGGCGTTGCCGGCGGTCTCGGCCTTGCTGTTGTCGAAGAGGACCCGGTGCGGGGTGGCGGCGGCCGCCGTGGGGGCGGTGGCTGCCTGGCCCGCGGTTCCGGCGATCAGGGCGGCGAACAGGGCCAGGGCGCTGGTGAATCCACGTCTGTAACTTCTGGGGCTTCTGGATCCGAGCATCC
The DNA here is from genome assembly GCF_040651435.1 of Streptomyces sp. NPDC048479. Taxonomy (NCBI): domain Bacteria; kingdom Bacillati; phylum Actinomycetota; class Actinomycetes; order Kitasatosporales; family Streptomycetaceae; genus Streptomyces; species Streptomyces sp. NPDC048479. The sequence continues at coordinate 527,547 of NZ_JBEZKA010000001.1, read as the reverse complement.
GGCATACCTCCATGAGGGGTGGGGGAGAGGCGGTGCGGGCGCCGATTCTGCGCGCGTAGAACAGCGACTGGCGGAAAGCTGGGCAACGCGCGCTTGAACGGTACAAGGCAGGCTTGAGCCCGGCAATGGTTCGTGCGGGACGGTGAGGCCGTCGGCGGCGGCCACCTCAACGGCGGGTGGGGAGACTGCCGTTGGCACCCCCGGCCGGTCAGCCTTACCCGCCGCGGCGCGAGGCTGCCGCCCGCGGGGCGGCTCCCGTCGGGTGAGGCGCAGCCGCGGGTGCCGCGGCGGGCGCGCCGTCTCGCGGGTGGGCGCGCAACCTGTCGCCGTCGGGGTCCGTCCGGGGCCCCGCCCCCGCCGGGGTGCGGCGTGCTGGGGTGCGGGGTTGCTGCCCGGCGGGCGCGGCGTCTTCGCGGGCGGCGCGAGGCGTGCCGCCTGCGTCGGGTCTGGGGCCTGTTTCCGCTTGTTGGTTGAGCGCGCCGGGGGGTGGGTCGGCCCCCGCCCCGCCGGGGTGCTGGGTTGCTGCCCGGCGGGGGCGGCGTCTTCGGGGTGCGGCGCGAAGCCGTCTGCGTCGGGTCTGGGGCCTTTTTCCGTCTGTTGGTTGAGCGCGCCGGGGGCAGCTCGGGGCTGCGCCGCACCTTGTCTCGGCGGGGGCGGCGTCTTCGGGGGGCGGTGCGCAGGCCCTTTGGGGCTGGGGCCCGCCCCCGCCTGTGAGTTGAGCGCGGCGCGAGGCCGCCGCCCCCCGGCGCCTTGGGTCCGGCGCCGAAGGTGGCGCCCCGGGCCCGTCAGCCCGTCGTTTCCGCCGTCACGCGGATGATCGACCGGACCTGCTCAATGATGTCCAGCCTGTTCTGCACGAACTCAGGGTCCGTGATCTCCGTCGTGTTGCCCGACCCGAACTGCAGCACCGGCGTGTGCACATGGCCGCCCGGGATGGTGAGCCCCAGCCGGTCCCGCAGCAGTGTCGCGCGGTACGCGATCTCGTTCGAGAGGTAGTTGCCGCCGCCGCCGGCGCGCGCCGTAGAGCCCGGCGTCGGGCCGTCGGGGCGTACCACCGGCGCCGTCTCGCCCGCCGGGATCTCCGTCACCGACGTATTGTCGAGCACAGGGAAGCGCCCGGTGTTCGCCGCCACGATCGCCGCGTACGGAAGCGTGGTCGTCGTCCACTGCGGCTGCGACATCGGGTCGCCGACCGGCACCGTCTCCAGGCGCGAGAGGTTCTCGTTGTCCGGGAACCCGCCCCGCCACGCGCCGTTGGTGCGCTCGATGTCGAAGCGGCCCACCCGACCCTGGCTCACCGTGGTGAACAGATCCGCCTTCGGGAGCTGTGGGCGCAGCGTCCGCTCGACCGTGCCGTCCGCGAAGTCCTGCCAGCGGACCGGGAAGACGGCCGTCTCGATCCGGGCGAACCCGTCGGCCGTACGGATCCACGTCCCGTCCAGCGCCAGCGCAGTCGCGCCGGACGGATTGCTGATGCGGATGTCGCTGTCCAGCGTGAACGGATCGAAGCCCGTCATCACAATGCGCTTGAAACCCTTGCCCGCCGGGAGTTTCATCGAGTCCTGGCCGCGCGAGGAGCGCTCCAGACCGTCCAGCAGCTTCGCCCGCTGCGCGTCCGGGAGCCCGAACTCCGGCTGCCACTGCCGCAGTTCACGCGTCATCCCGAGCCGCGCCCAGTACAGCGGCCGGTCGTCGTCGCGGCTCAGATCGCCGCGCGCGGGGCCGCGTCCCTGCGCCCGGTCCACGGCGCGGTCCCACAGCCGGGATCCCTGCCGCTCTACGGCCAGCTCGGCCTGCCGGTAGGACCTCGCACCCGCCAGCGCACCTATGAACTCCGGTGCCACGACGTTGAATCCGCTGCGCCGCAGAATCTCCTGCGGGACGGCCTGCTCGAGCCGCGCTTCCTCGACGGAGCCCGGCTGTGCGGGACCTGGCTGTGCCGGAGCCCGCTGTGCGGGAGCCTGCTGGGCGGCGGCGAGCGGTGAGCCGGCGAGGGTGAGGGCGACGACGGCGACGCCAACTACGTGCAGGCGGACGCGTATTCGGGACACGAGAATCCTTCCGTCGGGTGGCGGAAGTATCGCTTCATGGCCGCGGCCGTGGCTAGCGCGTCACTCCGGCCACACAGGCCGCAGCAGAACCGGCCGAGGCCGTCGAGACCGCCTTGCCGTCGACATCGCCCACCATCTGGCCGGCCGCCTTCGCGCCACGCTGGACGCCCAGGCGTAGCAGGCCGTACGGCGCGGGTGGCGGGCCCCCTTGACACCGCTCCCGGGGGCTGTATGGCAAACTCCCCGCCGAAGCAGTCGGGTTCGGGGGAGGCACCACAGATGTATCCAGGTCAGCAGGGCCAGCCGGGACAGTCGGGCCCGTACCAGGGACAGCCGTATCCGCCCCAGCAGGGCGGTTACCCCCAGCAGGGCGGCTACCCGCAACAGCCGCCCCAGCCCTATCCGCCGCAGCAGCAGGGCTATCCCCAGCAGCCGTATGCACCCCAACAGCCCTACCAGCCGCACCCGCAGCAGCCCCAACACCCCCAGCCGCCCCAGCAGCGGCTCGCCGATGCCCGTATGCGCATCGACCCGAACCTCAACCCGGGTCAGCGCGACCTGGTCATCCGCATCCAGAACTCCACCAAGGTCTTCGCCTTCGCCCTCGTCCCCGGCATCCTGCTCACCTTCGGCGGAATCCACTACGGCATCTCCGAGGCCCCGCTCGGCTTCGCAGCCGCCCTGGCCGGACTCGCCGCGCTCGCCGGCGCGGTGTTCATGTACCTCAAGCTGATCGGCCTTCGGGGTGAACTGCGCCGGATCATGCCGGACGCCTGGCGTTCCCCGGTCGCCCACCTCGCGAGCGTCCGCAAGGCGGCGACCCTGGCCGCGTGGATCAACGGCCTGCTCGTACTGCTCTCTCTCGGCGGCGCCGGAACGCTGCTGGTCGCGGGCGCCGGCTGGGGCGCGTACGGCAACTCCTTCGGTTTCGCGGGCCTGATGCTCGCCACCGCACTGCCGCTCGGCCTCGGTCTCGCCACCGCGAGCACCATCCCGCAGCTGCTGCGCTGCGTCCCCGCGGGCGCCAAGGTGGGCCGGTCGCTGTACTCGATCATCATGGTGCTCTGCGCGATCGGCGCGTTCCGCGCGGGCACGGGGGGCGCGTTCGTCCCGGCGGCCGTGGCCGGCGCGATCGCGCTGGTCTGCTTCGGAGCTGTGACCCTGCTGAGTCGCTGCGCCAAACGGATGGCAGGCGAGGCGCTCTAGGGCTGCGGCTCCGGCCCCCGGTTCAGGCCCGCGGCGGCTGCGCGGCGGTCACATTGCGGTACGCGATCTCCGCGAGCCGCTCCTGTCCGTTCCTGCTGGGGTGGAACCAGTCCCAGCGGCTCAACTGCTCGCCGCTGAACCGGTACTCGAAGACCGCTCCGCCGTCGTAGCGGCAGCGCAGATCCTTGGCGCAGACGTCCCGCAGCACCCCGTTGTACGCCACGACCCGCTCATGCACCATCGTCCGCCGCTGCTGGGCCTTCGGGCTCACATCGTCCGAGTTGCCGAGCATCGAGGCGCAGATTCCCAGCTTCCAGATCTGCCGGCCCAGCGGATTGCCGCGCCCGGTCGACCACAGCTGCATCAGGTCCGGCACGCTCGACACGTACACCTGCGCCTTCGGAGCCGTACGCCGTAGCTGTCCCATCGACGCCTTGAACGACGCCCGGAACCCGTCCACCGACGTCATCTTCTCCGCCGAGTCCCGGCAGGCGTCATTGGCGCCGACCATCACCGTCACCAATTCGGGCTTCTTCGCCGCCGCCAGCGCCATCTGTTCGGGCAGGTCACCGACATCGGCCCCGGAGCGCGCGTAGTTCCAGCTGCGCTCCGCGACGGCTGTCGGCTCGCCGATCAGCCGAAGCGCCAGACTGCGCACCTTGGTGTCCGTGCCGGTCGCCCAGGACACCTCCGGGCAGTCCGAGAAGACCACACAGGCGTCGAAACCACGGGTGATGGAGTCACCGACGGCGGCGATCGAATCGGGGCTGCGGTCCCAGACCGGGGTAGGGCGGGGGGACGGCCGCCGTTTGGAGGGCGCGCCGTTTCCTCTGGCATCCGACGAGGAGTCACATCCGGCCAGCGCGCCGGTCGCGAGGAGTAAAGCTGCCGTCAGGACTGCCGCGGCGCCGCGCGAGCGGCGTGTCCGGCTGGTCTCCCGCATCCCCGGTTTCCCTCCGTATCACCGGCCCATGGCGTCTTGTCGAGTGAAAGCTTGGTGCGTACGGGCCCCTGGACCGACACTACGTCACCCCTCGGCCGCCTACTCACGGTAGCTTTTCCCCCGTCGACCCAGAGGCATCGTGCCCGTCGGCTCCGGTAAATTACATCACGTCACATACTGTCCCTTTTGTGGAGTTTGAGTCTCGATGCTGTTTACTGAGGCCGCTGGGAAGGCGATCCTCGTCCCACACTGGAGGTCCCGGTGACGACACGCGGCGTTCTGTACGTTCATTCCGCACCGCGCGCGCTGTGCCCGCACGTCGAATGGGCGGTCGCGGGTGTTCTTGGCGTGCGGGTTCAGCTCGACTGGATCCGGCAGCCGGCGTCGCCCGGTACCTGGAGATCCGAGTTCTCCTGGCGTGCCGAGGTGGGCACGGCCTCCAAACTCGCCTCCGCGCTGCGCGGCTGGCATCTGGTGCGCTTCGAAGTGACCGCGGAGCCCTGCCCCACGGCGGAGGGCGAGCGCTACAGCGCCACGCCCGACCTCGGCATCTTTCACGCCGTCACCGGGATCCACGGTGACATCCTGATCCCCGAGGACCGGCTGCGCGCCGCGCTGGCCCGTTCGGCGCAGGGTGAGACGGATCTCGAGGCGGAGATCGCCAAGCTGCTCGGCAAGCCGTGGGACGACGAGCTGGAGCCGTTCCGGTACGCGGGCGAGGGCGCGCCGGTCCGCTGGCTGCACCAGGTCGTCTGACGGACGTACGGGAAAGGGCCCCCACCACGCGGTGGGGGCCCTTTCCCGTACGTACGAAAGGTTACGTACGAAAAGTGCGGGGACTCAGACGGTCCGGAAGGCGAGGACCACGTTGTGGCCCCCGAAGCCGAACGAGTTGTTGATCGCGGCGATGGTGCCCTCGGGGAGCTTGCGGGGCTCGCCGCGCACGATGTCCGCGTCCACGGCCTCGTCGAGATCGTCGATGTTGATGGTCGGCGGAGCCGTGCGGTGGTACAGCGCGAGGACCGTGGCGACGGTCTCGATGCCGCCCGCGCCGCCCAGCAGATGGCCGGTCATCGACTTCGTGGCGGAGACCGCGACATGGTCGAGCTCGTCGCCCAGGACCTTGCGCAGGGCCTTGATCTCGGCGATGTCGCCCTGCGGCGTCGACGTGGCGTGCGCGTTGAGGTGCACGACCTCGGACGGCTTGAGGTCGGTCGCGTCCAGCAGGTTCTGCATCGCCGTGGCGATACCGCGGCCGGTCGGCTCGGGCTGGGCGATGTGGTGGCTGTCCGCGGACAGGCCCTGGCCCAGCACCTCGCAGTAGACCTTCGCGCCACGCTTGGCGGCGTGCTCGGCCGACTCCAGGATGACGACACCCGCGCCCTCGCCGAGGACAAAGCCGTCACGGCCCTTGTCGTACGGGCGAGAAGCCTTCTCGGGCTCGTCGTTGTTCTTGGACATCGCCATCATGTTGGCGAACGCCGCGATGGGCAGCGGGTGGATCGCCGCCTCCGTGCCGCCGGCGACGACCACGTCGGCGCGGCCGGTACGGATCATCTCGACGGCGTAGCCGATCGCCTCGGCGCCCGACGCACACGCGGACACCGGGGTGTGCACGCCCGCCTGGGCGTTCACCTCCAGGCCGACGTTGGCGGAGGGGCCGTTCGGCATGAGCATGGGGACGGTGTGCGGGGAGACGCGGCGTACGCCCTTCTCCTTGAGCACGTCGTACTGGTCGAGCAGAGTCGTTACGCCTCCGATGCCGGAGGCGATGACCGTACCCAGCCGCTCGGGCTGGACCTTGTCGTCCTCACCGGCCGGAGCGGTGTAGCCGGCGTCGGCCCAGGCTTCGCGGGCCGCGATCAGCGCGAACTGCGCCGAGCGGTCCAGCTTGCGGGCCAGCGGGCGCGGCAGAACCTCGCCCGGGTCGACCGCGGCGAGCGCGGCGATACGGACCGGGAGGTCGGCGAAGCGTTCGCCCTCGAGGGCTTTGATACCGGAACGCCCGGCAAGCAGACCTTCCCAGGTCGATGCGCTGTCGCCACCCAACGGTGTGGTTGCGCCGATACCGGTGACGACCACGGTGCGATTGGTCGAGCTCACAGGAATTCTTTCTCCACGTGTAGAGGGTGCTGAATTGTCACGGCGCCACCGCCGGGTGGCGACAAACGCGGTTCAGGCTCAGGCCTGGTGCTTGGCGATGTAGTCCGCGGCGTCGCCGACGGTCTTCAGGTTCTTGACGTCGTCGTCCGGGATCTTGACGTCGAAGCGCTCTTCGGCGGCGACGACGACCTCGACCATGGACAGCGAGTCGACGTCCAGGTCGTCGGTGAAGGACTTGTCCAGCTGGACGTCCTCGACCGGGATACCGGCGATCTCGTTCACGATCTCCGCGAGACCGGTGACGATCTCTTCCTGAGTGGCGGCCATGTGGCGCTCCTTCGGTTTGTTTCAGAGGGTGTGGCGTCCGGAAGATCCGGTGTGCCTAGGGGAGGGTAACGACCGTCGCGGCGTAGACGAGACCCGCCCCGAAGCCGATGACGAGCGCGGTGTCACCGCTCTTCGCCGCCCCGGTCGCCAGAAGCCGCTCCATGGCGAGCGGAATCGAGGCGGCCGAGGTGTTGCCGGTGGTCTCCACGTCACGGGCGACCGTGACGTGCTCCGGCAGCTTCAGAGTCTTCACCATCGAGTCGATGATCCGCATATTGGCCTGGTGCGGAATGAAGACGTCCAGGTCGTCGGCGCTGATCCCGGCCGCGTCCAGGGCCTGTTGCGCGACCTTTGCCATCTCGAAGACGGCCCAGCGGAAGACCGCCTGACCCTCCTGCGTGATGGCGGGGAACTTCTCGACGGTGCCGTTGCGGTAGTCGTCCCACGGCACGGTCTGCTTGATGGTCTCGGACTTGTCGCCCTCGGAGCCCCAGACGGTCGGGCCGATCTTCGGCTCCTTGGACGGGCCGACGACGACCGCGCCCGCACCGTCGCCGAACAGGAAGGCCGTCGCGCGGTCCTCCAGGTCGGTGAGGTCGCTGAGCCGCTCGACGCCGATGACAAGTACATACTCTGCCGAGCCCTCGACGACCATGCCCTTGGCGAGGGTCAGGCCGTAGCCGAAACCCGCACAGCCCGCGGAGATGTCGAACGCGGCCGGCTTGATCGCGCCGATCTTGTCCGCGATCTCGGTGGCGACGGCCGGGGTCTGCTTGAAGTGCGAGACGGTGGAGACGATCACGCCGCCGATCTGCTGCGGGGTGATTCCGGCGTCGGCGATCGCCTTGCCGGAGGCCTCGACGGACATCGCGGCCACGGTCTCCTCGGGGGAGGCCCAGTGGCGGGTGGCGATGCCCGAGCGCGAGCGGATCCACTCGTCGGAGGAGTCGATCGTCTCGAGGATCACCTCGTTGGGCACGACCCGGGTCGGACGGTAGCCGCCGACACCCATGATGCGTGCGTACGGGGCGCCCTTGCTGGGCTTGATCTTCGACATGCTCTACGGCTCCTTGTCAGGCAGAGTGCTCGGTGAGCAGCGTGCGGGCCGCGTCGAGGTCGTCGGGGGTCTTCAGCGCGAGTGTCTGCACACCCGGCAGCGCGCGCTTGGCGAGGCCCGTGAGCGTGCCGCCGGGGCAGACCTCGATCAGGGCCGTGACGCCCCGCTCCTTGAAGGTCTCCATGCACAGGTCCCAGCGGACCGGGTTGGCGACCTGGCCGACCAGCCGGGCGATGACGTCGTCGCCGCCGGCAACCGTCTGCCCGTCCTTGTTCGAGACGTACGGAACGGCAGGGTCGGCGACCGTGAGGCGGGCCGCGGCCTCCTGGAGGGTCGCGACCGCGGGAGCCATGTGGTGCGTGTGGAACGCTCCGGCCACCTTCAGCGCGATGACGCGGGCCTTCTCCGGCTTGTCCTCGGCCAGCGCGGCGAGCTGCTCGGCGGTGCCGGCGGCGACGATCTGGCCGGCGCCGTTCACATTCGCCGGGGTCAGGCCGAGCTTCTCGAGGTGAGCGACGACCTGCTCGGGGTCGCCGCCGAGGACGGCCGACATGCCGGTCTCGGTGACCGCGGCGGCCTCCGCCATCGCCAGGCCTCGCGTGCGGACGAAACCGAGCGCGGCGGCGTCGTCGAGGACACCGGCGAACACGGCGGCGGTGATCTCACCGACGCTGTGACCCGCGACGGCACCGGGCGACATCTCACCCAGCGCGGCGGCCGACAGCAGCCCGGCGGCGACGAGGAGCGGCTGTGCCACGGCGGTGTCGCGGATTTCGTCCGCGTCGGCCTTCGTGCCGTAGTGGGCAAGGTCGAGCCCGATGGCGTCGGACCAGGCCGCGATGCGGTCGGCAGCGCCGGGGAGGTCGAGCCAGGGAGTCAGGAAGCCGGGCGTCTGAGCGCCTTGGCCGGGAGCGACGAGTACGAGCACCCTCACACTCTCTCTTGTGGACGGCCCCAACCGCCCGTGGGGACAGGGACGAAGAACCGTCAGGGGAATTGTTGGTGTTCGACAAAAGTCTAGGACTGCGAATCTGCGTCGGCCAGACGCCCCAGGATCAGCGCGATCCGCAGAGTGAACGCGGAGCGTACATCGGAGGGTGACCATCCGGTGACGTCGGTCACACGTCGCAGCCGGTAGCGCACGGTGTTGGGGTGGACGAAGAGCATCCGTGCCGCGCCCTCGAGACTGCTCGCCTGTTCCAGATAGACGCTCAGAGTTTCCAGCAGCGCCGACCCCGCTTCTTCCAGCGGTCTGTAGATCTCCTCCACCAACTGCTCGCGCGCGGCAGGGTCCGAGGCGATCGCGCGCTCCGGCAGCAGATCGTCCGCGAGAACCGGTCGCGGCGCGTCCTGCCAGGCGCAGCAGGCCTTGAGCCCGGCGGCCGCGGCCTGCGCGGACCTGGTCGCGGCGAGCAGGTCGGGGACGACGGGCCCCGCGACCACGGGTCCGGCCGCATAAGGCCCGATCAGTGCCTTGGCGACCTGCAGCGGATTGTCGCTGCCGCCCGCGATGACGACGAGCCGGTCGCCGAGCACTCCGGTGAGCACCTGCAGCTTGGCGTGCCGGGCGGCGCGGCGGATCGCCTCGACGGTGAGCTCACTGTCCCCGTCGGGTGCGGTGCCGAGGATGACGCAGACATGTTCGGGGGAGTTCCAGCCGAGCGCGGCGGCGCGGGAAACCGCGCCCTCGTCGGCCTCGCCGGACAGTACGGCGTTCACCACAAGGGATTCGAGGCGGGCGTCCCAGGCACCGCGGGCCTCGGCGGCCTGCGCGTACACCTGGGCGGTCGCGAAGGCGATCTCGCGTGCGTAGACGAGCAGCGCCTCGCGCAGGACCGATTCGTCGCCGGGCGCGGCGACCTCCTCGATCGCGGCCTCCATGACCTCGATGGTGGTGCGCACCATCTCGACGGTCTGGCGCAGCGTGATGGCCCGGGTCAGCTCGCGCGGAGCCGTACCGAAGACATCCGTCGAGATCGCCTGCGGGGTCTCCGGATGCCGGAACCACTCGGTGAACGCGGCGATACCGGCCTGGGCGACCAGGCCGATCCAGGACCGGTTCTCCGGGGGCATCGCCCGGTACCAGGGCAGCGTCTCGTCCATACGTGCGATGGCGTTCGCGGCGAGCCGGCCGGAGGACTGCTCCAGTCGGCGAAGGGTCGCGGAATGCGGGTGGGCGGGGTTCGCTGCAGGTTCGGGCACGGGGACAAGAGTGCCTTATCGGGACGGGTGAGCGGAGGGGCGGGGGCTCCGGTCCGTCCCTCCCGGGCCGCGCCGCAGGGCTACGGTGGACCCGTGATTGACGTACGGCGCTCCGCCGACCGCTTCCGCGGCGGCGATCCCGCCTCGGGCATCGAGTCCCTGCACGCTTTCTCCTTCGGGCGCTTCTACGACCCGGACAACCTGCGCTTCGGCGCGATACTCGCCTGCAACGAGGAGCGGCTCGAGCCCGGCGCGGGCTTCGACGAGCATCCGCACAGCCACACCGAGATCGTCACCTGGGTCGTCGAGGGCGAGCTCACACACCGCGACTCGGCGGGCCACGCGACGGTGGTGCGGCCCGGGGACGTCCAGCGGCTCAGCTCGGCGGGCGGGGTGCGGCATGTGGAGCGCAACGACGGGGACGCGCCGCTGGTCTTTGTACAGATGTGGCTCGCGCCGCTGTCGCCGGGCGGCGACCCGTCGTACGAGACAGTGCACGGCATCGCGGACTCGACGCCGTACGCGCTCCCGCAGGCGGGCGCGATGCTGCACGTACGGCGCCTCACCGTGGGCGAGCGCACGGCGGTACCGGACGCGGCCGCGCTGTACGTCCATGTGGTGCGGGGCGAAGTCCGCCTGGGGGACGAGGAGTTGGGCCCGGGTGACGCGGCGCGCATCACGGATGCGGACGGCCTGGTGCTGACTGCGGCGGGGACCGCCGAGGTCCTGTTCTGGGAGCTGAATGAGGCGAATTCAAGCCCCGCCGGTGTGTGAGGCAGGGTCCGGGGCGGGCGCCCCGGTTCACCCTCGGCGCAGTTCGGCCAGCACCGCGTCCGTGAACGGCGGCCACGCCTCGACCGCCCACGGTCCGAAGGCCCGGTCGGTGAGCGCCACGCACGCGGCCCGCGCGTCCGGGTCGATCCACAGGAACGTGCCGGACTGACCGAAGTGGCCGAAGGTACGCGGCGAGGACGAACTGCCTGTCCAGTGCGGGGACTTGGCGTCCCGGATCTCGAAGCCGAGACCCCAGTCGTTGGGCTTCTGGTGGCCGTAGCCGGGCACGATGCCGGACAGACCGGGATGGACGACCGTCATCGCCTCCAGGACCGTGCGGGCGTCCAGCAGCCGCGGGGCCTGCACTTCCGCGGCGAACTTCACCAGATCGTCGACCGTCGAGACGCCGTCCCTGGCCGGAGAACCGTCCAGCGTGGTCGCCGCCATGCCCAGCGGCTCCAGCACCGCCTGGCTCAGATACTCCGCGAACGGGATCTCCGTCGCCTTGGCGATATGGTCGCCGAGCACCTCGAAGCCCGCGTTGGAGTACAGCCTGCGGGTACCGGGCGGGGCCGTCACACGGTGCTCGTCGAAGGCGAGTCCCGAGGTGTGCGCGAGCAGATGACGCACCGTGGAGCCCTCGGGGCCGGCCGGCTCGTCGAGCTCGATCGCCCCCTCCTCGTACGCCACGAGCGCCGCGTACGCCGCGAGCGGCTTGGTGACGGAGGCCAGCGGGAAGCGGTGCGAGGCCGGGCCGTACGAACCGGCGACGGTTCCGTCCGCTCGTACGACGGCGGCCGCCGCGGTCGGTACCGGCCAGTTCTCGATCATCGCCAGGCTCTGCATGCGTACGAGCCTAAAGGGTGAGGCGCATCGCGGGATCAGGGGTACGGACGAAGCCGAGCGAGGCGTACAGCGGCTCGCCGTCGGAGGAGGCGCGCAGGTCGATCCTGGACACGGCGCGCTCGCGGAACCAGCCGAGCAGCGCCTCCATGCAGGCGCGGGAGTAGCCGCGGCGCCGCAGATCCGGGTCGGTCGCGACGCTGCTGTGCTTTCCCGGGGGACACCCCCGGACCCCCGTCATAGCCGCTCGTGCCGCGCGGATTGCCGGGTCCGCCGAGCCGGTACTCGATGGTGCCGACCGCGCAGGCCGCGAGGCCTCCGGGGCGCTCGACGACGAAGGCGGTCAGATCGGCGTCGGAGTCGGCGAGCTTCTTGCGGAGGGTTTCGACGGCGGCGGGCTGCCGGCTGACGTCGGGACTGGGGCCTTGATGCGAGTCCTGCATGACCTTGCGGAGGCGGACCAGCTCTTCGGCGTCTGCGGGCGTGGCGCGGCGTGCGAGGCTCATGCGCAGGAGGCCAATCGGCACTGCGCGGAAACTGCCGTCAGATTCTGCTTGCTTCGAGTGCACTCGAAGGTTCTAGCGTTGAGGGCATGACGGTGATCGAGAGCACGTCTGCAAGGACGGACATCTGCGTATCCGCTCCCCGTGCGCATCCCCGCCCCGACGGGCAGGACAGCTACACGATCAGCGAGGTCGTTGCCTTCACCGGGCTCACCGCACACACCCTGCGCTGGTACGAGCGGATCGGGCTGATGTCGAATGTCGACCGGTCGCACACCGGACAGCGGCGCTTCACCAACCGTGACCTGGACTGGCTCGCCTTCGTCGGCAAGCTGCGGCTGACCGGGATGCCGGTCGCGGACATGGTCCGCTACGCCGAGCTGGTGCGGGAGGGCGAGCACACCTTCGAGGCACGGCAGGAGCTGCTGGAGCGGACGCGGCGCGATGTGCGGTCGCGCATCGCGGAGCTCCAGGACACGCTCGCCGTGCTTGACCACAAGATCGAGTTTTACGCGGGCGCCCACCGGGCGTCGGAGAGGGTCTGAACCCTGATGAGCAACAGCAAGATCGCACAGGTGCGGCTCGGGACCGAGGGGCCACTGGTCGGTATGCAGGGCCTCGGCTGCATGGGCATGAGCGAGTTCTACGGAGACACCGACGAGGCGGCGGCCAGGGACACCCTGGAGGCGGCGCTCGAGGCGGGCGTCACGCTCTTCGACACCGCGGACGTGTACGGGCGGGGCGCCAACGAGGAGTTTCTCGCACCGTTCTTCGGGGCGCACCGTGACGAGATAACCCTGGCCACCAAGTTCGCCATCGAGCGGACGGACGACCCGCACTACCGGGGCATCCGCAATGACCGGGCGTACATCCGGCAGGCCGTCGAGGCGAGTCTCACGCGGCTGAAGACCGATGTCATCGACCTGTACTACATGCACCGCCGCGACCCGGCCGTGCCGCTCGCCGAGTCCGTCGGCGCGATGGCCGAACTGGTCGAGGAGGGCAAGGTCAAGCACTTGGGGCTGAGCGAGGTCACGGGCGCGGAGCTGCGCGAGGCGCACGCCGTGCACCCGATCGCCGCCCTGCAGTCGGAGTGGTCCCTCTTCAGCCGGGACGTGGAACGCAGCGCGGTGGCCGCGGCGGCGGAGCTGGGTGTTGCCTTCGTGCCGTACTCGCCGCTCGGACGCGGCTTTCTGACCGGGGCGTTCGCGGACGCGGGCAAGGAGCTGTCGGCGGGCGACTTCCGCCAGTACCAGCCGCGCTTCACCGGAGACAACGCCAAGACCAACGCGGCGCTCCTGGAGCCGGTCCACAAGATCGCGGCGGCGCACGGCGCGACGGCCGCGCAGGTCGCTCTCGCCTGGGTGCAGCAGCGGGCCGAGGTGCACTCGCTCGCCGTGGTCCCGATCCCGGGCACCCGCAAGAGCAGCCGGCTGCTGGAGAATGTCGGCGCGACCCGGCTGAAGCTGACCGCCGAGGAGCTGGTGTTGCTCGAGCCGATCACCGGGCTGGTGGCGGGGGACCGCTACCCGGACATGTCCTCGACGTCGGCGGCGCGCGAGGTCTGAGCAGGCCGGAGCGCGAAGACCACGAAGCCCGCCGGAGCAGTGCTGCCACTGCCCGGCGGGCGTTCGTTCCCTTCGTCCACGGAGATTTCGGAGGCGTGCGCGTACCGCCCCACCGACGGTCTCCCGCACCACCGGCCCTGCCGCTGCGTGATCACCCGCTACGCGCCCCGGGCGCACTCACAGCCGCGCGAGCAGCTCCGCCTTCTTCGTGCTGAACTCCTCGTCGGTCACCAGTCCGGCCTGGTGCAGCTCCCCGAGGTGCCGTATCCGCTCCGCGATGTCGGCCGGGTCACGCCGGCCCGCCTGCAGCGCCATCGCCGGCGCCGAGTCGCTGTTCCGTACGGATTCGAGCACCGCGGCCGCGAACGGCAGCGACTCGTGCACCGGCCCGTACCTGATCCCGAAGAGCACCGCGGCCGGGTCCTGGTCCACCTGCGCGTGCCCGGCTCCGTCGTCGCCGGGCTCCTCGCCGCGCCGCAGCAGCCGCAGATACCCGTCGAAGGCCTCGGGCGAGCGCCATTCGACCCCGCTCAGCTCCGCCACCGGGAAACTCTGGTCGCCGGCCCGCCACTTGGCGGACGACGCGCCCGTCCGCGACCAGCGGAAGGAGACCTGCGAGCCGTCGAAGGAGGCCTTTCCGTCGTACGCCTTGAAGTGCAGTGGGGCCTCGGGCGCGGCCACGGCGTACCGTTCGGCGGGCAGGCCCGCGTCGGCCGGCAGCAGCGCGCGCAGCTCGTCGGCGTAGTACTCGGCGAGCGTCTCGAGCTCCGCGGGCAGCACCAGGCGGTACGGGTCGCTGCCTTCCTTCAACTGCCCGGCCGCGGCCTCCATCAGCGGATCCGCGCCGGGTCTGGGCACGGCGTGCAGCACCGCCGTGCCGCGCTTGCCCGGCGAGAGGGTCACCGACGCCAACGCCTCGTGGGGGATACGGCGTTCGCGAAGCGTCTGGAACAGCTTCGGCGTACGGCTCCCCCGTTCGAAGCGGATGAGCACGGAGTCGGTCTCGAACTCCCAAGTGGCTTGAATTCCGGCCAGAACGTCACCCATACGCCTCATCGTATGCGGCGTGCGCCCCCACGTCGCCCCTCGACGCTCACCCCGGTCCACCGAGTTCTACGCGCGTCAGGCCGCTTCCTCGCCGTAAATACCGCTGCGGCAGGTGTCGTTGTTGCTCGCGCAGGTCACGCTGTGGAACGAACCGACGCCTATCTCGGCGAAGTTGCTGACGCTCTCGGTTCCCGGCTCGAAATAGCCGCCGTGTCCGATCGCGCCGGCCGCCGACAGCACTCGCGCCCCGAACGCCGGCGTCACCGGGTCCTCGCCGTGGCCCAGCCCGCCGACCTCCAGGTGCGGTACGCCCTGGATCCAGTCGTCGCTGTCCCGCATGGCCCACACCCGGGCCCGCGAGCGAAGACCCGCCACGTTCTCGGCCCGCATTCCGGGGCTGCCGGCCACCGCTATGTCGCCCACCCGCTCGGGCAGCCGACGCGCGGCGACACCGCACACCACGGAGCCGTAGCTGTGGCAGAACAGCGCGACCTTGGCGTCGCCGGGCAGCGCGGAGGTGAGCGCGGTGAGCCGCACGGCGCCGATCTGGGCGAGCCGGCCGATGGCCGAGTCCATGCCGACACCGACGGGCGCGGTGTAGTCGGCCCAGGCGATGACGGCGGTACGGGTACGGGGCGAGGCGGCCCGCTCGGCGGCGTACAGCGACTGCGCCATGCCGACGGGCGCGGTGTACTTGCGGGTGGACCGCTGGAAGGTGAGCAGATTGGTGTCGACGCCGGGGACGATCACGGAGACACGCTGGGCGCGGTCGAGGTCGCCGAGGACCTCGGCGACCTTGCCGGGGCCTGACGGATCGAAGGCGAGGATCTGCCGGTCGGCGCTCATGAGCGCTTCGAAGCGGTTCATACGGCGGACCGCGTCGTGGTGGCCGTCCGCGGTGAGGTTCGGGTCGTTCACCCGCTTGCGTTCCAACTTGAGCGAACGCGCGAGGGCCTTCCGGTTGGCGTGGTAGCGCAGGGTCACCGGGGCGCCGTTGAGATTGCCGATCACGAGCGGGTACTGGTCGGCGAGCCGGGTCCGCTGGAGTGGTCCGAGCGAGGCGAAGAAAGCGGCCAGCCGCTGCGGCGGCGCGTCGGTGCCGGGCAGCTCACGCGCTCCGATCCGGGCCTTTCCCCAGCCGGCCAGCTCGGCCTTGAGGGCGTCACGGGGGCCGCTCTGATGTCGTACCGCGGTCCAGCCGCTGGTCGCCAGCATCATGAACACGACCGCGAGGGCGAGCAGAGTGCGCCATGCGGTCAAGGTGGGGGAGGAGTCGAAGGAAGTCACTGCGGGACACCCTAGGAGACGCGCGAGGGGCCTCGCGAAGACCGTGAGGGAGATCACGCGTTCCGCGCGGAAAGAGGGGAAGGCCATCACATTCCGTGCGCCTGGGGCGTACGCTCCGGTGCGCTTTCGCGGTCCGCCTTTACGTGCTGCTTACGCTACTTACGCCAGTTCTCGGCGAGCGCGGGCCCGAGGTGGTCCAGATACGCCTCCGTGAGCCCTCGGATCGCATGATGATCGTCGGCTCGCCGCTGGCGGGCGCTCTGATCACCAGGTCGGGCCCGGGTATCCCGCTGGCCGGCGGCATGGTGCTCACGGCGGTCGCCATGTTCGGTATGTCGACCCTGTCGACCGACACCGGCAGCCTGCCGATGTCGGTCTGGTTCGCCCTGCTCGGCCTCGGTCTCGCGCCGGTCATGGTCGGCGCGACCGAAGTCATCGTCGGCAACGCCCCGATGGAGCTCTCCGGTGTCGCGGGCGGTCTGCAGCAGGCCGCCATGCAGATCGGCGGCAGCCTCGGTACGGCTGTGCTCGGCGCGGTCATGGCCTCCAAGGTCGACAACGACCTGGCAGGCAACTGGGCCGACGCCAAACTCCCACCGCTCACCCCGGCCCAGTTGGACCAGGCATCGGAAGCCGTTCAGGTGGGTGTGCCGCCGGTGGCGCCCGGGACCCCGCCCGCCATCGCCGAGAAGATCGTCGGCGTCGCGCACGACACCTTTATCTCCGGCATGGGCCTGGCCTGCCTGGTCGCCGCAGGTGTGGCGGTCGTCGCGGTCTTCGTCGCGCTGCTGACCAAGCGCGGCGCGAACGCCGAGGCGGGTGCGGGCGCGGCCCACATCTGACGGCGAGCGCGCGTCAACCGCGTGCGTACGACAGCCCCGCCGGGCCCGCCCGGCGGGGCTGTCGCCTATCCGGGTGATCTGCTCGGGCCCCTCTTCCCCCACGGGCCGAGCGCAGGTCAGGGTGCGGTCAAGTGATCCGTACAACACGGGGGTTGACCGATATGCGCAAGATCGTCACGGCCGGATTCCTGGCCGCAGCAGTACTGGCGCCGCAGACGGCAGCGGCCACTGTCGCCGCCACGCCGCCACGCCTCGGGGAGTGTGCGGCGGGCCAGCTCTGCCTCTGGGAGAAGGGGAACTTCAAGGGCGTACGACAGGTCCATGAGCTCTCGGGCACCGATATCGAGAGCTGTGTCCCGCTGCCGCCCGGCACCTCGGCAGAGGCGCTGGCCAACCGGACCGGGCGGCCCGTCACCACGTACCAGTCGGCCGAGTGCGAGGAGACGGGCGAGTTCGAGACCTATCCGGGCGGCGGCACCTGGTTGCCCCAATCTCCGTATCGGATCAGGGCCTTCAAGGTCTGGGAGCGCTGAACCGGGGTACCCGCAGTCCGGGCCCCGATTCGACAACCTCAGGGAGTGATGATGGCGGGCTTCGGACACACCACGCGCAAGCACCCTCGCTCACGCGGCCGGACGTGGTCGCGGAGCGGGCCGGACCGCGCGGTACTCGGAATCATCGGGCTGATCTGCGCGATCGCGGGATTCTTCGTGCTGGGGATCATCCTCGGCCCGATCGCGATCGTCTGCGGCTGGCTCGGCATGGGACGCAGCTGGAACGGCGCACAGCCGGTTCCGGCACTGGTCGGCGTCGTGCTCGGTGCCATTGACACCGTGCTGGCGATCGTCTGGCTGGCAGGAGCGTCAGCCATGGGCAACGGCATGTTCTGACGGCTGCCCCGGGGCAGCCGGACGGCCCCGGCCTCGGGACGACCTGCACCCGGGCGGCCGGAAAAACCGGAACGCCGAAGTGACCGCTCAGATCGCCGACTTGCCGGGCGCGGCACCAACGCCCTCCTGCACCGGCAGCACGCCGGGAACGGGCTCTGCCGCGCCCGGCAGCACGTCGGGACTGGGTTCCGCTGCGCCGGGCAGCACGCCGGGAACGGGCTCCCCCGCGACCGGCAGCACGTCGGGAACAGGCTCCGCCGCGCGCGACAGTCGCCCGATCTCCGCCCGCAGCTGCCTGACCTCCGCGGTCAGCGCTTCGAGCAGCGCCGTCTGCCGGCGCTCCTCCGCGTCGTCCCGCTCGAAGCGGGAGATGAACCACGCCGCGATATTGGCGGTGACGACACCGAGCAGGGCGATCCCCGCGAGCATCAGTCCGACCGCGAGCACCCGCCCCAGACCCGTCGTCGGCGCGTGATCGCCGTACCCGACCGTCGTCATCGTCGTAAACGACCACCACACCGCGTCGCCCAGCGTCTTGATGTTCCCGTTCGGCGCGTCCCGCTCCACATGGAGCACGGCCAGCGAGCCGAACATCATCAGCCCCACCACCGCGCCACCGACATACGTCGTCAGCGTGATCTGCGGCGCCATCCTGGCCCGCCGGCCCACCAGCAGCAGCGTGGAGACGACCCGTAGCAGCCGCAGTGGCTGCACCAGCGGCAGCAGCACCGCGATCAGATCCAGCGGATGGCTGCGTACGAACAGCATCTTGCCGGGCGCCAGCGTCAGGCGTACGAGATAGTCGACGGCGAAGGAGCCCCACACCACCCACTCGGTGACCATGCAGACCGTGTGCACCCAGCTCTTCGCGTCGGGCGTCACGATCGGTATGGCATAGGCGACGGCGAACGCCAGGGCCAGCGCCAGCAGAGGGGTCTGCATGCGCTCTTCCCACCGGACCTGCGCTGTTCGCTGCTTCATGCCAGGCATCGTAGGCAAGCCGAAGGGCGGCGGAGCCCCAAGGGTCCCGCCGCCCTTCACCCAGCCATGTGCTTACGCGTCGCCGCCGGCCGCGCCCGGGTCCGCCGCCGCCACATCCAGCAGCTGGTAACGGTCCACGGCCTGCTTCAGCACCGAGCGGTCGACCTTGCCGTCCCGCGCGAGCTCGGTGAGCACCGCGAGCACGATCGACTGCGCGTCGATGTGGAAGAACCGACGGGCCGCACCACGCGTGTCCGCGAAGCCGAAGCCGTCCGCGCCCAGCGACTGGTACGTGCCGGGCACCCAGCGCGAGATCTGGTCAGGGACCGAGCGCATCCAGTCCGAGACCGCCACGAACGGGCCCTCGGAGCCCTGCAGCTTCTGCGTGACGTACGGGACGCGCTGCTCCTCCTCCGGGTGGAGCAGATTGTGACGCTCCGCGTCGACGGCCTCACGGCGCAGCTCGTTCCAGGACGTCGCCGACCAGACGTCGGCCTTGACGTTCCACTCCTCGGCGAGGATCCGCTGAGCCTCGACCGCCCACGGCACGGCCACACCGGATGCCATGATCTGCGCGGGGATCGCACCGGCCTCGCCCGCCTTGAAGCGGTGGATGCCCTTGAGGATGCCGTCGACGTCGACATCGGCGGGCTCCGCCGGGTGCTGGATCGGCTCGTTGTAGACGGTGAGGTAGTAGAAGACGTCCTCGCTGTCCGGGCCGTACATCCGGCGCAGACCGTCCTTGACGATGTGCGCGATCTCGTAGCCGAAGGCCGGGTCGTACGCGACACAGCCCGGGTTGGTGGAGGCGAGCAGCTGGGAGTGGCCGTCGGCGTGCTGCAGACCCTCACCGGTCAGAGTCGTACGTCCCGCGGTCGCACCCAGCACAAAGCCGCGCGCGAGCTGGTCGGCCATCTGCCAGAACTGGTCGCCGGTCCGCTGGAAACCGAACATCGAGTAGAAGACATAGACCGGGATCAGCGGCTCGCCGTGCGTGGCGTACGCCGAACCGGCGGCGATAAGCGATGCAGTGCAGCCGGCCTCGGAGATGCCGTCGTGCAGCATCTGGCCGGTCGGCGACTCCTTGTAGGCGAGCAGCAGCTCGCGGTCCACCGCTTCGTACTGCTGGCCCAGCGGGTTGTAGATCTTGGCGCTCGGGAAGAACGCGTCCATGCCGAATGTGCGGTACTCGTCGGGGGCGATCAGCACGAAACGCTTGCCGATCTCCTTGTCCCGCATCAGGTCCTTCAGAATGCGGACGAACGCCATGGTCGTGGCGATCGACTGCTGTCCCGAGCCCTTCTTGGCGGCGGCGTAGGTCTTGTCCTCCGGGAGGGCCAGCGGCTTGGCGCGCACCACACGGGTCGGCACATAGCCGCCGCACGCCTTGCGGTGGTCGTGCATGTACTGGATCTCTTCGGAGTTCCGGCCCGGGTGGTAGTACGGCGGTGCGCCGCTCTCCAGCTGCTTGTCCGTGATCGGGAGGTGCAGCCGGTCGCGGAAGCGCTTGAGGTCGTCGACCGTCAGCTTCTTCATCTGGTGGGTCGCGTTGCGGCCCTCGAAGTTCGGACCCAGCGTCCAGCCCTTGATCGTCTGCGCGAGGATCACCGTCGGCTGGCCCTTGTGCTCCTTGGCCGCCGTGTACGCCGCGTAGACCTTCTTGTGGTCGTGACCGCCGCGTCCCAGGTGCAGGATCCGCTCGTCGGTCATGCCCTCGACCATCTTGCGCAGCCGCTGGTCGCTGCCGAAGAAGTGCTCACGGATGTACGCGCCGGTCTCGGTGGCGTACGTCTGGAACTGGCCGTCCGGCGTGGTGTTCAGCTTGTTCACCAGGATGCCGTCGCGGTCCTGCGCGAGCAGCGGGTCCCAGGAGCGGTCCCAGACCAGCTTGATGACGTTCCAGCCGGCGCCGCGGAACTGGGACTCCAGCTCCTGGATGATCTTGCCGTTGCCACGTACCGGGCCGTCGAGGCGCTGCAGGTTGCAGTTGACGACGAAGGTCAGGTTGTCCAGGCCCTCACGGGCCGCGATGGAGAGCTGGCCGAGCGACTCGGGCTCGTCCATCTCGCCGTCGCCGAGGAACGCCCACACGTGTGACTTGGAGGTGTCCGCGATACCGCGCGCCTCCATGTAGCGGTTCATCCGCGCCTGGTAGATCGCGCCGAGCGGGCCGAGGCCCATCGAGACGGTCGGGAACTCCCAGAAGCCCGGCATCAGCCGCGGGTGCGGGTAGCTGGACAGGCCGTTCGGGAACTTGGACTTCTCCTGGCGGAAGGCGTCGAGCTGGGTCTCGTTGAGCCGGTCCAGCAGAAACGCGCGGGCGTAGATGCCGGGCGACGCGTGGCCCTGGAAGAAGATCTGGTCGCCGCCGTCGCCCTCGTCCTTGCCGCGGAAGAAGTGGTTGAAGCCGACGTCGTAGAGGGACGCGGAGGAGGCGAATGTGGCGATGTGCCCGCCGACGCCGATGCCCGGGCGCTGCGCGCGGGAGACCATCACCGCGGCGTTCCAGCGGGTCGCGTTGAGGATCTTGCGCTCGATCTCCTCGTTGCCGGGGAAGAACGGCTCGTCCTTGGTGGCGATGGTGTTGACGTAGTCCGTGCTGCGCATCTCGGGCACGGCCACGCGCCTCTCGCGGGCACGCTCGATCAGGCGGAGCATCAGGTAGCGGGCGCGCTCCCGGCCCCGCTCGTCGACGGCGGCGTCGAGGGAGTCCAGCCACTCCTGGGTCTCTTCAGGATCGAAGTCCGGGACCTGACTGGGAAGGCCGCCAATGATGATCGGATTGCGATCGGATCCGGAAGCCACGCTATTCCTTCGCTGTTCGGGGGGCACTGCCTCTACGGGACGTACGGGATGTCTGCGCGTTGTCGCACCGCTCCATCGTGTACCGCGGCGGGGCAAACGTCATCTCTACCGAGGGGTAACCCGTGTTCTCGGAGACATCCGGCCCGAACCGCGGTTCCGGGTTCGGGCAAATCGCAACCTTACGCCCAAGCCGTCAGTGCGTTTGGTTCGGCTGTTCGGCTCCGTTGGACGCACCGAAGCGAGGAAAAGCCGTAAAGATGGTCGAATGGTGGGGCAAGCACAATGAGAGGGGCCCGAGCGTGCCTGGAGTTGCGTCGAGACGGCCCCAAACGTCACCGTTTCGGCGGTCTGGACGGCCGGGTACTTGCGCGATCGGTCCCGCCCGTGTGGACTACGGCCAACGCCACGCGCACGCGCGGGGCTGCAGCATTTTCCAAACATGATCAGGAGGCAAGCCGTGAGCGCGACCGCGGACCACGCGGAGGAGCGGACCAACCCGGCCGTCAGGCTGGGGTTCGAGCCCGGACAGGTGGTCCAGGAGATCGGCTACGACGATGACGTCGAGCAGGAACTCCGTGAGGGCATCGAGGCTGTAATCGGCCAGGAACTCGTCGATGAGGACTACGAGGACGTCGCAGACGTCGTCGTGCTCTGGTTCCGTGACGACGACGGCGACCTTACGGACGCGCTGGTGGACGCCATCGGCCTGCTCGACGAGGGCGGCGACATCTGGTTGCTTACGCCGAAGACCGGCAGGGACGGTTACATCGAGCCGAGCGACATCAACGAAGCCGCGCAGACCTCCGGTCTCTCCCAGACCAAGAGCATCAACGCGGGCAAGGACTGGTCGGGCACCCGGCTGAGCGCACCCAAGTCCAAGCGCTGAGCGCCCAACGCCCGAAGGCCCCCGTCGACACCTGTCGGCGGGGGCCTCTGCGTAGGGTGGACACCACCCGAACGGACCACCCCGGCTCGGCCCAGCGAAGGGAAGCACCGTCATGGCGATCGAGGTCGGCACCAAGGCCCCGGATTTCGAGCTGAAGGACAACCACGGCCGGACCGTGCGGCTCGCCGACTTCCGCGGCGAGAAGAGCGTGGTGCTCCTCTTCTATCCCTTCGCATTCACCGGCGTGTGCACGGGCGAGCTCTGCGCGCTCCGTGACGAACTGCCCTCGTTCGTCAACGACGACACCCAGCTGCTCGCGGTCTCCAATGACTCGATCCACACGCTGCGCGTCTTCGCCGAGCAGGAGGGCCTCGAGTACCCGCTGCTCTCGGACTTCTGGCCGCACGGCGACACCTCGCGTGCGTACGGCGTCTTCGACGAGGACAAGGGGTGCTCCGTGCGCGGAACCTTCATCATCGACAAGGAGGGCGTGGTCCGCTGGACCGTCGTGAACGGCCTGCCGGACGCCCGCGATCCGAACGAGTACATCAAGGCGCTGGACACCCTCTGATTCATCGGGCGACCTCCCGCGCCAAAGGGTGTTTTGCGCGGGAACCGGTCACTAGGATCCATTCGTTGATCCGATACCAACGCACTACGGGGGCGCTGCCCCTGAAAACAAATGGAGGGACTCGTGGGAGTCAGCCTCAGCAAGGGCGGCAACGTCTCGCTGACCAAGGCCGCGCCCAACCTGACCGCGGTCACCGTGGGCCTGGGCTGGGACGCACGCAGCACCACCGGCACCGACTTCGACCTCGACGCCAGCGCCCTGCTGACCAACGCCGAGGGCAAGGTCGCCAACGACGGCAACTTCGTCTTCTTCAACAACCTCAAGAGCCCCGAAGGCTCTGTCGAGCACACCGGTGACAACCTCACGGGTGAGGGCGAGGGAGACGACGAGCAGATCAAGGTCAATCTCGCCTCGGTGCCCGCCGACGTCGACAAGATCGTGTTCCCGGTCTCGATCTACGAGGCCGAGAGCCGCCAGCAGTCCTTCGGCCAGGTGCGCAACGCGTTCATCCGCGTCGTCAACCAGGCCGACAACAACGAACTGGCCCGCTACGACCTGAGCGAGGACGCCTCGACCGAGACCGCGATGGTCTTCGGCGAGCTCTACCGCAACGGCGCGGAGTGGAAGTTCCGTGCCATCGGCCAGGGGTACGCCTCCGGCCTGCGCGGTATCGCGCAGGACTTCGGTGTGAACGTCTGAGCCAGCAGCATCTCCGCTTCCGGCGCCGCACATCTCCGTGCGGCGCCGGACGTGCCTGAACACCCGCAGAACCTCGATACCCGCAGAACCTCGCAACACGTCATCCAGGGGAGGACCCACGATCATGGGCGTCACGCTCGCCAAGGGAGGCAATGTCTCCCTCTCCAAGGCCGCACCGAACCTCACGCAGGTGCTGGTAGGGCTCGGCTGGGACGCGCGCTCCACCACCGGAGCGCCCTTCGACCTCGATGCCAGCGCACTGCTCTGCCAGTCCGGCCGGGTACTCGGCGACGAGTGGTTTGTCTTCTACAACAACCTCAAGAGCCCCGACGGCTCCGTCGAGCACACCGGCGACAACCTCACGGGCGAGGGCGAAGGTGACGACGAGTCGCTGCTGGTGGACCTCTCCAAGGTGCCGGACCATGTCGACAAGATCGTCTTCCCGGTCTCCATCCATGAGGCCGACAACCGCGGCCAGACGTTCGGGCAGGTCAGCAACGCCTTCATCCGGGTGGCCAATCAGGCGGACGGCCAGGAGCTCGCCCGCTACGACCTGAGCGAGGACGCCTCGACCGAGACCGCGATGATCTTCGGCGAGCTCTACCGCTACGGCGGCGAGTGGAAGTTCCGTGCAGTGGGGCAGGGGTACGCGTCGGGGCTCCGAGGCATCGCTCTAGACTTCGGGGTCAACGTTTCGTAAAGCCGCGCACTGGAATGGGGAAACCCGGACTTGGTGCGGGGGCGACCCGTACTACACGATTGGGTACCAGTGGTTCTGAAAACCTTCGGCTGGTCGTTCGCGGTCACCGCGCTCGGCCTGGTCGCAGCGGTGCTCTACGGCGGGTGGACCGCGTTCGGGGTCGTCCTGATCCTGTCCATCCTCGAGATCTCGCTGTCCTTCGACAATGCGGTGGTCAACGCCGGAATCCTGAAGAAGATGAGTGCCTTCTGGCAGAAGATCTTCCTCACGGTCGGCGTGCTCATCGCCGTGTTCGGTATGCGACTGGTCTTCCCTGTCGTCATCGTTGCCCTCAGCGCCAAGCTGGGCCCGGTAGAGGCCGTGGACCTGGCGTTCAACCAGCCTGAACGCTATGAGCAGTTGGTTACCGACGCGCACCCGTCGATCGCGGCCTTCGGCGGTATGTTCCTGCTGATGATCTTCCTCGACTTCATCTTCGAGGATCGTGACATCAAGTGGCTGGCCTGGCTGGAGCGGCCGCTGGCCAAGCTCGGCAAGGTCGACATGCTGTCGGTCTGCATCGCCCTGATCGTGCTGCTGATCAGCTCGATGACCTTCGCGGTCAACGCCCACCAGCACGCCGGGCACGCGGACAAGGCCCAGACGGTGCTGGTCTCCGGTATCGCCGGTCTGATCACGTATCTGGTCGTCGGCGGGCTCTCCGGCTTCTTCGAGAACAGGCTCGAGGAGGAAGAAGAGCGCGAGCACGAGGCCGAGGAAGAGGCCAAGAAGGCCGGCAAGCCGGTCTCGGCCGTCGTGATGGCGGGCAAGGCCGCGTTCTTCATGTTCCTCTACCTCGAGGTCCTGGACGCGTCCTTCTCGTTCGACGGTGTCATCGGCGCCTTCGCCATCACCAACGACATCGTGCTGATGGCGCTCGGCCTCGGTATCGGCGCCATGTACGTCCGTTCGCTCACGGTCTACCTGGTCCGCCAGGGAACCCTCGACGACTACGTCTACCTGGAGCACGGCGCGCACTACGCGATCGGCGCGCTCGCCGTGATTCTGCTCGTCACCATCCAGTACCAGATCAACGAGATCATCACCGGTCTGGTCGGCGTCGTACTGATCGCCTGGTCGTTCTGGTCCTCGGTGCGCCGCAACAGGGCGCTCGCCGCGCAGGGAATCGAACCACAGGACGCTCCTGCCGGGGTGTGACCCGGCAAGGATTGAGGAACGCTCTGAGCGGGGCGGCTCCGAGGCACCGGCCTCGGCGCCGCCCCGCGGGGTTCATCGATGCGTGTGGGGGTGGGGTATGGCCTTTTGGGACAGCCTGTGGCGGGGG
Organism: Streptomyces sp. NPDC048479; assembly: GCF_040651435.1. Taxonomy (NCBI): domain Bacteria; kingdom Bacillati; phylum Actinomycetota; class Actinomycetes; order Kitasatosporales; family Streptomycetaceae; genus Streptomyces; species Streptomyces sp. NPDC048479. The sequence continues at coordinate 501,938 of NZ_JBEZKA010000001.1, read as the reverse complement.
CGGTCACCGCAGTTCGACTCGGGCAGTGCCGCGACGAATTCCATCGAGCTGACCAAACGGCACCCGACGGTCTCGCTCACCAAGCAGGGCGCGGCCACCGGCAATCTGCGCGTCAACCTCTCCTGGCGGATGCGCACATCCGATATCGAGGGCAGGTCCAAGCAGAGCGGCAGACTGCTGCGCCACCCTTTCAAGCTCTTCCAGCCCGATGTGGTCCAGGCGCACACCCAGGGCGTGGTCAACGTGGACCTCGACCTCGGCTGTCTGTACGAACTGACGGACGGCAGCAAGGGCGTGGTGCAGCCGCTGGGCAGCTTCTTCGGCAGCATCAACGAGCCGCCCTATGTGAAGCTCAGCGGCGACGACCGGTTCGGCTCTCCCTCGGGTGAGACGCTCTACGTCAATCTCGACCACCGCGAGTCGATCAAGCGGCTGCTGTTCTTCGCCTACATCTACGACCAGACGCCGGCCTTCGACCGTACGCACGCGCATGTGACGCTCTACCCGAGCAACGGCCCGCGGGTCGAGATAGAACTCGACGAGCGCGCGCCAGAGGCCCGTTCCTGTGCGGTGTTCTCCATGGAGAACGTCAAGGGCGAGCTGATCGTGCGCCGTGAGGTGAAGTTCGTGTACGGATTCCAGGCGGAGCTCGACCGGCTGTACGGGTGGGGCCTGCAGTGGGGCCGTGGTTACAAGAACCGGGTCTGAGGCGGCTGCCCGCGGCTCAGGAGCGGATGAACTGCGGGCCCATCGGCGGCAGCCGGAAGTTCGGGTCAGGAGCGTGCGCGGCCGCGGCGGCGGGCTGTGGGTAGCCGTAAGCAGGCTGGGTCGTGGCGGGCTGTGGGTAGCCGTACGCGGGCTGGGTCGTGGCGGGCTGCGGGTAGCCGTACGCGGGCTGGGCCGGGGGCGTGGACGCCGGCTGTACGGATGGCTGGGCCGGCGGCTGCGGCTCGGGCTGCGCGGACGGCTCGGCCGCCGCCTCCGCCTCGTCCACCGAGATGCCGAACGCCGTGGCCAGGCCGACCAGCCCGGTCGGATAGCCCTGCGCGACCGCGCGGAACTTCCAGCCGTCCCCGCGCCGGTAGAGCTCACCGCAGATGATCGCGGTCTCCTCGCCGGTCTCCGGCTTCACATCGAAGACGGCCAGCGGGTCGCTGTCGGCCAGGGCGGCGTCGTAGAGCAGTATTCGCAGATCCCGTACATGCTGGAAGGTGTCGCCGTCCGAGGAGGCGGCGAGCACCACCTGGTCGACCGACGGGTCGAGGGCCGCGAGATCCGCCTCGACGGTGTCGGTCAGCCACTCGGCGATGCGCTTCTTGGGCAGCCGCCGCACCAGGCCCGAAGGATGGCGCGGCTGGTTGTAGAAGACGAAGTCCTCGTCGGAGCGCACACGGCCGTCCTGGCCGAGCAACAGGGCCGAGGCGTCCACATCGGGGACCCCGGCGCCCGGGGTCCATCGCAGCACGGCCCGTACGGCCATGGCATCGAGAGGGACGTTCGAACCCTTCAGCATCGCGTGCGTCATAGCCGTCATCCTGCCTTCCCGGTGGCCGTGCGGACAACGCGGGGCCCCTTGTTCTCCGGCCAGGACATGGGCATGGTGCAAGCGGGTTACCTGGAATTCATGGACTTGGGGAACTCTTGACACACAGTCGTACGTACTATTACCGGCCACGTCAGTTGGGCCGCCAAGGCAGTACGGGGGAAACAAATGCGTCACTTCGGGCATCTTTCGCCTGCTGTCAGGGACAGTCTCTTCCATCAGGAGCCGTGTGAATTCACGGCAGCCTCACCCGCCCGCTTGCTCGCCACCGCGCTCGGCGCCACGCTCTACAGTCCCGCCACCCGTCCGAAGCTCGCCGACGACGTGCTCAAGCAGATCGGCCGCGGAGTCGTCTCCATGGTCCTCTGCCTGGAGGATTCCATCGACGACGCGGAAGTCGCGGAGGCCGAGGAGAACCTCGTCCGGCAGTTCGCCGACCTCGACGCGCGTGACGTGGAGCTGCCGTTGCTCTTCATTCGGGTCCGCGAACCCGGCCAGATTCCGGATCTGGTGCACCGGCTCGGCCCCTCGGTCCGGAGACTGACCGGATTTGTACTACCGAAGTTCACGGAAGAGCGGGGCGTTCCGTTCCTGGAGGCGCTCGCTTCTGCGGAATCAGCGAGCGGACAGCGGCTCTTTGCCATGCCCGTACTGGAATCTCCCAGCCTGCTCCACCTCGAAACCCGCACCGAGACACTCGCCGGGATCGCCCGCACCGTGGACAAGTACCGCGAGCGGGTCCTGGCGCTGCGACTCGGCGTCACGGACTTCTGCTCGGCCTACGGGCTGCGCCGGTCGCCCGATATGACCGCGTACGACGTCCAGATCGTCGCCGCGGTCATCGCCGACGTCGTGAACGTCCTGGGACGGGCGGACGGCACCGGCTTCACGGTGACCGGGCCGGTGTGGGAGTACTTCCGGCTCCAGGAGCGCATGTTCAAGCCTCAGTTGCGCCGAAGCCCCTTCATGGAGGGACGGGCGGAGGAACTGCGCGCCACGCTCATCGAGCACGACCTGGACGGCCTGCTCCGTGAGATCGAGCTGGACCGGGCCAACGGCCTGCAGGGCAAGACCTGCATCCACCCCTCGCATGTGCTGCCCGTGCACGCACTGTCCGTGGTCAGTCACGAGGAGTTCAGCGACGCGCAGGACATCGTGCAGCCGGAGCGGGACGGCGGAGGCGTGATGCGTTCCGCGTACACGAACAAGATGAACGAAGTGAAGCCCCACCGGGCCTGGGCCGAGCGCACGCTGCTGCGTGCCGAGGTCTTCGGCGTGGCCAAGGAAGAGGTCGGCTTCGTGGAGCTGCTCACGGCCGGGCTCTCCGGCTGACATGACGAGGGAAGAGACTGTAAGCGTGGTGTGGTCGGGAACGTGGGTCGCTGAGCGGCTGGGCGTCGGTCTCGTGGGAGACGAGACGCTGAGCGGCCTGTTGGGACTGGCCCTGCGCCGCAATCCCAAGCGGGCGCATCTGCTGGTGTCGAACGTGCTGGGCAAGCATGTGCCGCAGTCGCCGGCGGTGGTGTACGGCGCGGGACACGGGCTCGGGCGTCGGGTGCGCGATCTGCTCGGCGACACCGAGGCGGCCCGCGCGGTGGTCCTGGGCTACGCGGAGACGGCGACGGGCCTGGGCCACTCGGTGGCGGACGGCCTGGGCCTGGCACCGTATCTGCACTCCACGCGCCGCCCGGTCGAGGGCGTGCCGAGGGCGGGCGGCTTCGAGGAGTCCCACTCCCACGCGACCTCCCACCTCCTGCTGCCGGAGAACCCACGGCTGCTGGCGGGTGAGGGCCCGCTGGTCCTGGTGGACGACGAGTTCTCGACGGGCAACACCGTGCTGAACACGATCCGCGACCTGCACGAGCGGTATCCGCGGGACCGGTATGTGATCGTGGCGCTGGTCGACATGCGTTCGGAGCGGGACCGGAGTCGTTTGACGGATTTCGCGGAGGAGATCGGCGCGCGGGTCGATCTGGTGGCACTGGCTTCGGGGACGGTGAAGCTGCCGGAGGGCGTCCTGGAGAAGGGACGGGCCCTGGTGGCGGAGTACGAGACGGGTGGCGACTCCGTGGCGGGCCGCGTGGTCCGGGGCGTCTCGGAGGTGGCTGGGACGAGCCTCCCCGAGGTGCGCGACGACGTGCCGCCGCGCGGCACGGAGGCGGGTGCGGGTTCGCGCCCCGACGTGATGGTGTCCTGCGCGGAGAGTGGTCAGCGTGTGCCTGACGGTGACGGTCTCGGCGCGGGCGCGCCGGAAGCGGCCGGGCAGTCGGCGGCGCACGCCGCGGTGCGCGTGGAGCTGGACTGGCCGGCGGGCGTGCCCGACGGCGGGCGGCACGGCTTCACGCCGGACCACCGCGAGCGACTGGAGGCCGCCCTGCCGGGCATGGCCGCGCGCCTGGCCGAGGCGCTCGGTGTCCGGGCCGCCCGACAGGGCGCGGCTCCGAGCCGCCCCGCCGGCGGCGCGACAGCGGACGCGGCGGACGCGACCGGCGGTCACGCCGTGGCCACGGCGGACGCGGCGGGGGCGGCGGGCGGCGAGAGTCTTGTCGCGGACGCTGCCGGAGCGGCAAACGGCGCGAGCCCTGCCGCGGACGCGGTACGCGCGGCCGATCAGGCTCGCCCCGCGGGCGGCGCGAGCCACTCGGGCGACGCGGCTCGCGCGGACGGGCGCCCGGTCGCCTCCGGCACGCCCGCAAACGGCGCGCGCCTTGCCGCGGACGCGTCCCACCCTGCAAACGGCGCCCGCCTGGCTGCGGACGCGTCCCACCCTGCAAACGGCGCGCGCCCGGCCGCAGAGTCGGACGACGTCGCTGAGGCCCGGCCACGCGTACTCGTCCTCGGGTTCGAGGAGTTGATGTACGCGCCCCTCCGGCTCGGCACCGCCCTTGAGCAGGTGCTCGACGCCGACGTTCGGTACTCCACCACCACCCGCTCGCCCGTCCTCGCCGTCGACGATCCCGGCTATGCCATACGCAGCCGCCTTGTCTTTCCCGCCCACGACGACCCCGCCGACGGCCCCGGCGAGCGGTACGCCTACAACGTCGCAGGCGCCGGCTTCGACGCTGTTGTCGCAGTCGTCGACTCGGCCGCCGACACGCCCCAACTGCACGCCCCCGACGGCCTGTTGGCCCGGCTCGCCGAGCATGCTCCGCACGTCGTGCTGGCCGTCGTCCCCTCGTACGTCCCCTATGTGTCCGACGTACCTGACGTACCCGACGTACCCGAAAGGGCCTTCATGCTGCCCGAGCCCCTCCGCGGCCCCGCCTTCTCCTCGTACGCCCCCGAAGACGTCGGCTGGCTTCTCCAGGACCTCTCGGACGCCGAGCTGGAGGCCCCGACGGAGGAGCGCGAGGAGGCGATACAGAGCGGCGGCGCGCACTACGCCGAGTCGCTGCCCGTCGAGTACCAGCCCAGCGCCCAGTACCAGGAGCTCTTCAAGGCCGCGCTGGAGACCTCCGCGGCCCGTATCGCCCGCGCCGTCGGCACTGTCACCGAGACCGTCCTCGCCGAGCGCTCACCGCGCCCTGTGCTCGTCTCGCTGGCCCGCGCCGGCACCCCCGTAGGCGTACTGATGCGCCGCTGGGCCCAGCGGCGGCACGGCCTGGACCTCCCGCACTACGCCGTCTCCATCGTGCGTGGCCGCGGTATCGACACCAACGCCCTGCGCTGGCTCAAGGAGCACCACGACCCGGCCGACGTCGTCTTCGTCGACGGCTGGACCGGCAAGGGTGCGATCACCCGCGAACTGGCCGATGCCCTCAAGGCCGACAAGGAGATTCAGGGGGGCGAGGGCTTCAATCCGGAGATCGCGGTCCTCGCCGACCCCGGCGGCTGCGTCCGCACCTACGGCACCCGCGAGGACTTCCTCATTCCCTCCGCCTGCCTCAACTCCACCGTCTCCGGCCTGATATCGCGTACGGTCCTGCGCGCCGACCTCGTCGGCCCGCACGACTTCCACGGCGCGAAGTTCTACCGGGAGCTCGCCGACGGCGATGTCTCGGAACACTTCCTGGACACCGTCGCCGCCCGCTTCGATGAGGTCGTGGACGCCGTCGACGCCGAGGTCAAGGAGCTGCTGTCGGCCGACCGCGCGCCCACCTGGGAGGGCTGGGCCGCCGTCGAACGGATCAGTGAGGAGTACGGCATCCACGATGTGAACCTGGTCAAGCCGGGTGTCGGCGAGACGACCCGCGTCCTGCTGCGCCGCGTCCCCTGGAAGATCCTCGCCAAGCGCGGCGCGGGCGCCGACCTCCTCCATGTGCGGCTGCTCGCCGAGCAGCGCGGCGTACCGGTCGAGGAGGTGGACGAACTCCCGTACACATGTGTGGGGTTGATCCACCCGCAGTACACCCGCGGAGCGACCGGCGCGGACGGCAAGGCGGTGTCGGCCCTGTGAGCACCCCGGAGACCACCGCAGCGAGCACCCTCGTCGCGAGCGATCTCGACCGCACCCTGATCTACTCCGCCGCCGCCCTCCAGCTCCCCATGCCGGACGCGGACGCACCCCGACTCCTCTGCGTCGAGGTGTACGAGAGCAAGCCGCTGTCGTATCTCACCGAGACCGCCGCCGGTCTGTTGACCCAGCTCGCCGCCGACAGCGTCTTCGTACCGACCACCACCCGCACCCGCGAGCAGTACCACCGCATCCATCTCCCCGGGCCCGCACCGGAGTTCGCGATCTGCGCCAACGGCGGGCACCTCCTCGTCGACGGCGTCTCCGACCGGGACTGGCAGCGGCAGGTGGCGGCCACGCTCGCCGACGAGTGCGCCTCGCTCGCCGAGGTCCGCGCCCATCTCATCGCCGCCGCCGACCCTGCCTGGCTGCTCAAGGAGCGGATCGCCGAGGACCTCTTCGCCTATCTCGTCGTCGAGCGCACGCTGCTGCCCGAGGGCTGGGTGAAGGAGCTTGCCGAGTGGGCCGAGGGTCGCGGCTGGACCGTCTCGCTCCAGGGCCGCAAGATCTACGCCGTGCCGCAGCCGCTCACCAAGAGCGCGGCGGTGCGCGAAGTGGCGCGCCGCACCGGGTCGGAGCGGATCCTCGCGGCCGGCGACTCCCTCCTCGACGCCGATCTGCTCCTCGCCGCGGACCACGCCTGGCGGCCCGGCCACGGCGAGCTGGCCGACAGCGGCTGGACCGCCCCGAACACCGACGTACTCGCGGAGAAGGGCGTGGCGGCGGGTGAGGAGATCCTGCGCCGCTTCCTGCGGAGGCTCGGCTAGCGGGCGATGCGGCGGGCCGAGCCGGGCGGTCCGAGCTGCGCGGTCCGAGCCTGGTGGGCCGTGTCAGGCGCTCCGAGCCGGGCGGTCCGAGTTCGGGGGCCGAGCCCGGTGAGGGTCAGCCGCAGCAGCCGCCTCCGCAGCAACCCCCGCCGCCACCCCCGCCGTTGGACGCGGCCGCCGGCGCGGACTTCGTACCGCCCACGGCGACCGCCGAGAGCAGCTTGACCGTGTCCTCATGACCGTCCGGGCAGCTCGCCGGATCGGAGGACTGGGCCATCGGGCGGTTGACTTCAAAGGTGTCGCCGCAGGTCCGGCAGCGGTATTCGTAACGAGGCATTGCCCCAGGCTAGCGGCAGCCGGGCGGGTTCCTCCTTGCCGGGACGGCTACGGATGCTGGCGCATGGCCATGTCGAGCAGCTCCAGCGTGGCCATGTAGGCGCCGTCGACGTCCCCGTTCCGTATGTGATCGACGACCGCGGCGTGCACGGCGACCGGATCCTCGGCCGTCCCGGCCAGCTGTACCCGCCGGTCGCGCTCGATCAGCACCGGGATGATCACCCGGCGCAGCTGCGCGAAGAACCGATTGTGCGAGGCGGCCAGCAGGGCCGTGTGGAAGGAGGCGTCGGCCCGCACGGCGAGGACCGCATCCTCCCAGCCCGCTTTCATCGCGGCCAGGGCGGCGTCGAGCGCCGCGAGGTCCTCGTCGGTCCGGTGCACGGCGGCGAGCGAGGCCGCCGCCGGTTCGATGGAGCGGCGCAGCTCCAGCAGGTCGGCGAAGAAGTCGCTGGGCACGTCGGCGGCGAGCTTCCAGCGCAGTACGTCGGTGTCGAGGAGGTTCCAGTCGTCCGGGGGGCGTACGCGCGTGTCGCGCTTCTGCCGGACGTCGAGCAGCCCCTTGCCGGTCAGCACCTCGATCGCCTCACGGAGCACGGTCTGGCTGACGTGCAGCTCGGCCATCAGCGCGGACTGATCGAGGGTGTCGCCCTCGGCGTAGGCCCCGCCGACGACCCGGCGGGCGAGCCCCTCCACCGCGGCCTTCTGCACCCCAGGCCCTGCGCGGGCGACGTCGACTTTGCGGCTCATCCGCTTTCGTGCTGCTTGGCCTGGTCAAGTGCCGGATCCCGGGTGGCGGCCCGCTGGAGGCTGCGCTGTTCCTGCGCGGCCTGCTCGGGATGGCGGGTCCTCCAGTACGGGTTGTCGTGCGGAAGGGTCGCGCTGACCCGCCCGTACATCCCGAAGAACATCAGCATCACGCCCACCACAAAGCTGAACAGCACGTTCTGGATGTGGAAATTGAGGGGGTTGAAGCTCGAGTCGAGCAGGGCGAGGTTCGCGAAGCCGCTGAGGATGAAGGCGATACCGAGGACCATGTTCAGGGTCGAGGCGAAGTTGCCGCCGATGATCATCCCGACGAAGAGCAGCAGTCCGACACAGATGGACAGCACGCTCAGTGCTCCGTTGGTGTTCAGGCCCGCGACCGTGTTCCCACCGGTGTCGAAGAAGCCGATCTTGTCGATCAGCCCGAGGATCCCGAAGGCGAGCAGAAACAGTCCCATCAGACCGGCACCTACACGGTAGAACTGGCTGAGCCGGTGGTCGACGGGCAGATGCTCGTCCAGCCTGGTGCGGCGGGTTTTGTGATGCAGTACGTGTGTGGCCATGTCCGGGCCTCCTTTGGAGGTACGCGTACACACCCCAGGATCCGCCCGCGCACGGGCCCGTACAAGCCAGGCGCAAGGGGATCCGGCTGGGGTGGGCCTGAGGTGGGCGTGACCGGGGCCTCAGACTTTCGGGGCCCACGGGGGTCACGGACCACGGACCACGGACCACGCCTCGATCCTCGGGCCACGCGCCGTCAGACCGTGGCCCCGGGCCCTCAGGTCCCGCCCGCGCCCCGGTCCTCGCGGATCTGCTCGACCACGCGGGCGACCGTGCGCCGTACCGCCTCGGTCTCCGTCAGAAAGTGCCAGTAGTCGGGGTGGCGTCCCTCGAGCCCGGTGACGGCCCGCTCCAGCCGCCCCACCGAGTCGTCCAGCGGCTGTGCGTGACGGGGGTCCGGGATGCTCCGCCCGGCCATGGCGAGGCGCTGCGCGTCCCGGATCGCGAACCGCGTGCGCTCGATCTCCTGCTGCGGGTCCTTCGCCACTGCGTTGAGCCGCTGCAGCCGGTCACCTGCCGCCGACACGGCCTCATCGGTGGCGTTCAGCAGCGCACGCACCGTGCTGAGCAGGGCCGTCGCATCCGCCCACCGCTGCTCGTCGCGTGCCTTGCCCGCTTCCTTGAGCTTCTCCTCGGCCTGACGGACGCTGATCGCCGCCTGCTCGGGGACGGGCTGCAGATCCTGCCAGCAGGCGGCGGAGAAGCGGCGCCGCAGCTCACTCAGGACCGGCTCGACGGATCCGGCGCGGTTGCTGAGAGCCTGCGCGCGGGTACGGAGCGACACCAGGCGCTTGTCGGTCTCGGCGGCACGCTCGGGCAGCCGGTCCGCCTCGGCCCGTACGGCTTCGGCGTCACGCAGCACCCGGTCGGCGCGCTGCAGGGTCTCGGCCACGCCGTGCCGGCCTGCGCCCTGGTTGAGCATGGTCAGCTCGGGGCCGAGTGCGGCGAGCCGGGCGGCGAGATCATCCGCTCGCAGACCGGAGCTCCGCGCCGAATCGAGAGCATTGCTCGCGGAAAGGAGCGCCTGTCGCGCCCGCTCCACGGCGGGCGCCAGCCGGGCGAGCTGTGTCTCGGCCTTGTCGAGCAGCGGCCCGAGCCCCTGCGCGAACCGGTCGAGCTCGCCCTTGACCCGTACGAGATCGTCCTTGGCCCGGTTCAGCTCACCGCGCGCCTGTGAAGCCACCGAGGCTTCCAGATCGTCACGGTCGAGATCATGGGCGTCGACGGCGGTGATGTACGCAAGGCTCACCTCGTCGATCCGCTGCCCGAGCGCGGCGAAGTCGTCCACGGCCCGGCGGGCGCCCGGCGAACTGTCCACCGCCGTGATTGTCTCTATCGAGATACGGAGATCGCGCTGAGCGGTGTCCAGTTCGACGAAGGCAGCGGCGGCGGCGTCCTTCGCGGCCTGTGCGTCGGCCCGCTGGCTCTCGCCGCGCCCGCCGAACCAGCGCCGCGTACCCCCGCCGGCGAACGCACCCGGCAGCGCCGCAACGACCAACGGCAACGGCAGCAGCATCAGCGCAAGGACGTCGCGGACGGCTCTCGCACTCGCTTTCGCTCTTGCGTGCGGCTGTGCGTGTGTCGCCGTCACATCCCTCTCCCGTGCCGAATCGCCCTGCCCGGTTCATTCTCCCACCAGGTAAGGACGAACACACGGGTTGGTTAGTTCGCGCTTCGCACAGTGACTTCACCGTTGTCGCTGCGTGCCTCGACCGCATGCGCGCTGCCGCTGGCGGTCGGCACGTCGACGTTCACATCGCCGTTGGCGCTCGTGGCGGTGACGGCGTACGGGGCTCCGGCGCGCGGCAGCTCGATGACGACCTCGCCGTTGTCGCTGACGCTCTCGATCCGGTCCGGCACGGCGGTGAGCCCGAGCTGAATGGACCCGTTGTCCGACCGGGCGGTCACGGTCTTGGCGGTGACGGTTTCGGTGACGATCTCGCCGTTGTCGCTGTTCAGCTCGAGGGGCCCGCTGGAGTCCCGTACGGTCACCTTGCCATTGCCGGAGCGGAGCTTCAGCGCGGTGTGGAATCCGTCGGCGGTCACGCTGCCGTTGTCGTCCTCGACGGTGACGGCGACGCTGCGCGGGACCTTCACGGTGTGCCGCGACTCGCAGTTGCTGGAGACCGCATCGCACTTGACGCGGAGGGTCAGCGTCCCGTCCTTCATCTCCCAGGAGGCCTCGGGCCCGTCCCCCAGGAACACCCACCCGTCGACCTGCCGGGTCACCTGCACGTCTTTCACATCGGCCGGCACCAGCTTGATCTCGGAGTTGTCGGAGTCGATGGTCAGCGTCTTCCCGGTGAGGGGGAAGGAACGGCTCTCGACGGGCGCTGCTCCGGCATCGACGCTCCCGCACCCGCTGAGAGCGACCGCGGCGACGACGGCGCCGCAGGCGGCGAGGAGTGTGCGGGCGTGGGTGTGGGTGCGCAGTGCGGCCACGGTGATCGTTCCCCCAGGTAGTTCTGCCGATGTGCCCCCAAACTATGCCCCCGCAAACGGCGGAACGATCCGGGCGACCACCGTCTCGGGGTGGGGGTAGCCCCCGTACTTGGCGGCGGTCGGGCGCCGTGGCGGGAACGGGTTTGCAGGGCGCCCCCGTCTGCCATGTACGCTGTTCCTTCATCCACGGGTGCGTAGCTCAGGGGTAGAGCGCTGCTCTTACAAAGCAGATGTCGGCGGTTCGAACCCGTCCGCGCCCACCAGCTGGAAGCGCGACAAAGGCCCAGGTCACCGGTATCGAACCGGAAGCCTGGGCCTTGTTCGTTCCCGACACCTTCTCGGCGGGGGAGGGGCGTCGTGCCACTTACGTGCCAGATGGAGTCCGCATCAAGTGCTCGCTGCGCTCGCTGCCCGACCCGGGCTCCGTCAGCGAACGAGGATCATTGCCGGCCCAGCCGCCACCCGCCGCCCAGCCGCATGGGAACGGCCCTATCCCATGCCTGCCAGGCACCCGAGTGGCCCCCAGAAGACGGCAAAGGCACCAGAAGCACCAGGAGCTCTCCAGTAGGCCATGGCCTCCGCGCCGAAGCCGGCCACTGCGAACAGGATCCCCAGCCAAAAGAGCGACGTGTTCCGCCTCTCCACGCCACCAAGCAGCACAACCAGACCGAGGGAGGGAAGAAAGAACGCGCCAGCCGTCCACCACTGGCCTTACGAGCTTTGCCAATCGCGGAGGCCGATGCGAGCACGAAGAGCAGCGACAGCCCTTAGGCGGCTCCGAGGGCGTCGCGCATGAGCGAGACGGCCTGGTCGACGGCTGCTCGGGTGGCCTTGGACTGGCTGAGCGAGTTGAGCATCATGAAGTCGTGCACCGTGCCGTCGTAGCGCACCGTGGTGACCGGAACGCCGGCGCCGCGCATCTTGGCGGCATACGCCTCGCCCTCGTCGCGCAGCACGTCGGCCTCGTCGACGATCAGCAGGGCGGGCGGCAGGCCGGTGAGCTGCTCGGTGGTGGCCCGGTTGGGAGAGGCGGTGATCTCCGCGCGCTGCTTCGGATCGGTGGTGTAGGCGTCCCAGAACCACTCCATCAGCTTGCGGCTGAGGTAGTAGCCATTGGCGAAGTCGTCGTAGGAGGCAGTGTCCATGGCCGAGTCCGTGACCGGGTAGTACATCGACTGCTGCACGAAGGTGACGTCACCACGCTCCTTGGCCATGAGGGCGAGCGCAGCGGTCATGTTGCCGCCGACCGACTCGCCGGCCACCGCCATGCGCCGCGCGTCCAGTCCCTTCGACGCCCCCTCGCGCGTGATCCACTGCGCGGTGGCGTAGCCCTGCTCAATGGCCACGGGGTAGTGGGCCTCCGGTGACGGTGTGTACTCCACGAAGGCCACCGCCGCGCGGGCCCCGACCGCCAGCTCCCGCACCAGGCGGTCGTGGGTGTCGGCGTTGCCCAGCACCCAGCCGCCGCCGTGCATGTACAGCACGACGGGCAGCGTTCCGGTGGCGCCCTTCGGCTTGACGATGCGCACCCGCACGTCGCCCACGGAGGCCGGTACGGTGATCCACTCCTCGTCGACCGGCAGCTTGTCGACCGGTGCGGCCTGCAGGTCGTCGAGGACCTTGCGCGCTTCGGTCGGCTTCAGCTCGTAAAGGAACGGGGGGTTCGAAGTCGCGTCGGCCAGCTCCTGCGCCGGCCGCTCCAGGACGATCGAGGCGGATTGAGCAGTCATGACGATGCTCCCTGTCACTACTGAGAAGCCCATGGTGAAGAGAGGTGGGCGCGTGATGCCCGTCCTGGGGGCCTCGGCGCCGCAGCACGCCTGAACTCTGGCCGAGCCCCTGGTCAAGCCCTCGATGGGGCGACACACCCATCGTAGTCGCGACCCTTGCGACCCTCGACTTCGAACGCCGGTCGACGAGGTTCGGAATACCAACCGGCGATGCCGCCATGATGTGGGCAGCCGATCAATAACAAGCACTGGTCAGCCCAGGGCGCCGTGGTGGCGTCCACGCTGTTTCCATTGGGCGGGGTGACAGGGGCCGCTGTTCGGGCTTGTGGCAGCATCACCGGGTCCGGGCCCCGTAGACCGGTCCGGATGTTTCCGTGGTCGGATGACACGTCTCGGCCAGGAGTTCACCTCGTGACGAAGACGCCAGACTCACCGACGCCTTGGTCCCTGCCGGGACGCCATCCCGAGCCCGGCGAGAGTCTCGATGACGCCATCGACCGCGACCACCACCAGGCCCGGTGCCACACGACCACGTTGCGCCAGTGTCATGACCTCGTCAGCTCTTCAAGGAACGCTTGGTCTGTTCTTTCGCGCCCCGCATCTTGCCCCGTGCTTCGAGAGCGGCGCCTTTTGCTGCGAGGGTTTCTTTGTGCACCGCGTGGGCCGCCGTCCGCACGGTCTTTCCGACGACCTGTTCGGCCTTTGCCTTGGCTCTTTCTCCGGCACTCATCTCGGTACCTCCGCGGAGTCTCACTGGTCGTGTGCCCTTGAGGCAGGGGGCAAAACCACAACCGCCGCAGGGACCAGCGAGTCGCCCCAGCAGCATCCACCAACCGAGAACCGGGAGACTTCACTCGCTAAGCCGCAGGTCAGAGAGATTCCTTGTTGGGCTTGGCGGCTTCTCCCGACCTATGTACGGGGCCGTATCGATTGATCGTCGTGCCACTGCCGTGCCAGAACAACCGGGCAGCCTCGGTCAATCAGGGGCTGACGCAGCGCCAACGCACGCGCCGGGGTGAAGGGCCTCCGCAGGAGGGATGAGCTGGGCGTACGCCTCAGAGATCATCGCCAGGCTTACAAAGCGGATGTCGGCGGTTCGAAACCGTCCGCGCCCACAGTGCACAGGCCCCGACCGATCATGGTCGGGGCCTTGTGGTGCCCTGTTGATGCCACATGGCATCCAGGGCGCCGGGGAACTCGACCCCGAGGTCCGAGACATGGGCGAGCTGATGGAGCGGATTCGGCAGGACATCCTCGCAGCGGCCGCCGACGCCTGAGCCGCATACGAATGCCCCCTCAGGCCGGAGCGGAGAGGGGGCGTGGTGTCGCGTTCGCGGTGTCAGGACAGGGCGGAGGTGAGCGTGATCGTCGTGCCCGTGAGGGCCTGGCTCACCGGGCAGTTGACCTTCGCGTCCTCGGCCGCCGTCTTGAAGGCGGCCTCGTCGATACCCGGCACCTGGCCCTGCACCGTGAGGTGGATTCCGGTGATGCCGGTGCCCGGCTCGAAGGTGACCGCGGCCTTCGTCGTGAGCAGCGTCGGTGGAGTTCCGGCCTTGGTGAGAGTGTTCGCCAGAGCCATCGAGAAGCAGCTGGAGTGGGCGGCGGCGATCAGCTCTTCGGGGCTGGTCTTCCCATGAGGCTCCTCCGCGCGAGAAGCCCAGGTCACGGGGAAGTGGCCGACTCCCGAGGAGTCGAGCGTAATTTCCCCGAAGCCCTTGAGTAGTTCGCCTTCCCACTCGGTGTGAGCGTTGCGCGTGGTGGCCACGATGAATCCCTCCTGTGTACGGATGACGTCTCCCAGATCGTCCGCCCTGCGACGGCCGCACGGGCTTCAGGCGCGCCGGTCCGTCTGTCCGCGGTCCGTCCGTCCGCGGTCCGTCCGTACGAGAGGCGTCGCCGGACCGGGGCGATCCATTCGCGATCGTGGTCCCGGGACGGAGGATCAGCCGCGATCACCACCGTTCCGCGATTGAGAACGTCGCACAGAACGTCGGGCGGCAATACCGTGGTGGTATTGCCACGCTTGCCCCGGCCCCGTGCCGCTGGGCGGCATCCGGCGGCGACTGCGGCAACCCGTGCCCACCCGTGTCGAGCGGGTGGCCGGTGAGCGACGCCGACGAGAGGACAGGACATGAGCGCCTCGACACCCGACGAACACGGGCCCCCCACCGATGGGCCTTCCCCCGAGGGAACCCAGTCCGCGGCGGACACCCAGGCCACCCTGATCGGTCTTGCGAACAGCGTGGCCCTGCTGCCGCAGGCGCCGCCGGTGGAGGGCGAGGAGGAGCGTCCCGAGGGCGCTATCGCCCTGCCGGTGATCGAACAGGACGGCACTCGATACATCCCCGTCTTCACGACCGAGGACGCGCTGGTGGCGGCCGGGGGAGACCCCGGGACCGCGCTCCGCATCCCCATCGTCGAGCTGGCCGCGAATTGGCCGGCGGACGACCTGTGGCTGGCGGTCAACCCGTCCACTGACCAGGGCCTCGCCCTTCCCCCCGACCTGGTGCGGGCGCTGCCCGGCGTCAGCCGGCGCAACGGTCAGGTCGGCCGGCCGGACCAGACCGGTGCGGAGGGGGATGGCGCCGGAGAGCCCGGCCGGACCCCGCCCGAGTGACAGGGTTTTCGGCCCCCGTCCGGCGTGCACGCGGCGCGGGGTGTGCGGAATGCGAACCCGAGTGCTGATGCAGTCGCAGTGGTGAGCGATTCGTCCCCTGACGCCGTTTTCCCCCCGACCGGGCGTGAGCGCGTCCGCGAGCGCCTGGCGGCCGAACGTACCGGTACGAGCGCCCAGATCGCCGCGTTGAGCCGTGACTTCGACGGGATCGTCGAGGCGAATGCCCTGGTGGCGATCGACGACGAGCACGACCCGGAGGGGTCGAGCACCGCCTTCGAGCGGGCCCATATCGCCGCGCTGCCGGCACAGGGGCGCGCCCACCTGGCCGATCTGGATCGGGCGCTGGAACGGCTGGAGCGAGGCGACTACGGCCGGTGCGAGGGTTGCGGCGAGCCGATCCCGGTGGAACGTCTGGAGGTGCGCCCCGCGGCGAGCACCTGCGTGCGCTGTGCCGCGGCCCGCCCCCGCTGACCGGGGCGGGCTCAGGACACACCGCCCCTGCGGCAGGGACCCCCGCGTCACCCCGCCGTGATCAGCTCCCGCGCGCACCCCCGCAGCCACGCGTGGTGCGTGGGCGCAACCTCGGTATGTTCCGACAGCTGGACGGCTATTGGCGGCTGAGCGCCCGCGAGATTCCGGCAGTCACCGCCGTGGCCAGGATCCATCCGGCAGCGATCAGGCCGTAGGCGAGCCACTGCTCGGTTCCCTCTGGCGCGAAAGCGCCCTCCTGTCCGAAGGTGATGACCGGCAACAGCAGATCCAGCGTGTAGAAGACCGCGTTGAACGCGGGTGCCTTTCCGGCCTCGAGCGGTCCTGGCGGATGCAGGCCGAAGACGACCGCGCCGATGGAGAGCAGCGCCACGAGCCAGAGGCCTGCGCGTAGCGGGCGGTAGCCGTAGCCGACGGCGGCGTCCTGGATGTAGCCCCAGAGACGGGTGTGCCGGGGGAGCGTGGTGCGTCGGTGGCGCTGTTTGGCGAGCAGGACCGTACGCGCCTCGTCCTCGTGTCCCAGCCGGCGGTACGTCCCGGCGAGCTGCTCATACGGTTGGGGGAGGTAGTCGTCCGTGTCGCGTCGGAGCCAGTCGAGCCGTTCGGCCGCTGCCAGGGGCGAGGTGAGGACGTCGTACGTCGCCTCGGCCAACCGCAGGCCGGCGGGCCAGCTTTCAGGTGCGTCGTGCAGGTGCCCGATGCGGGCGCCGCGCAGGTCGACCAGGCCCTCGGGTGGAGCTGCCGTGCGCATGTCGGCCTCCTGGGCCTGGACCCGGTTGAGGGAGAGGACGGTGCCGCCGGGGTTGGCGAGCCGGGCGTGGCGAAAGCTGAGAACCGTACCGGTCCGGCTGCCGTCGAGCCGTATGCCTCCGTCGACTGTGAGGCCCTCGCCGAGATCGAAGTTGCGGTTGACGTTGACGTCGACCGCTTCCAGGGCCACGTCGCCCGGGTTGCTCAGCCGGGCGCCGCAGAAGCCGATCGCTGCCGCGACTGTGGCGCCCGACAGGATGATCCGGCCCTCGGCACGGAAACCGGGATGGAGAGTGAAGTCTTCGGTTATCTGTACGTGGTAGGCGTCCAGGGCGTGGCCGCCGGGATTCCTCAACGAGGCGCGCTCCAGATCGAACTCTCCCGCTATGGACGCGCCGGACAGACGGAAGCGTCCTTCGGTGGCCAGGCTCGTGCACAGCCAATCACCGTCCACGCGGGCACCGGCGGCGGTTATGGCATCCCCGCCAGGCACCTTGATCACGGCTTCGCGCAGGTCCACGTCTCCGTGAACCTGTGCCCGGGTGAGTACGAGGGACCCGGCAAGGCGGCAGCCGGACAGGATCAGTGGTCCGTCGATCTGCGCCGAGTGAGCGTCCAGCCCCGGCAGTTCGCAGCCGGTGAGGGTGAGTTCGCGCGTCTGGGCACCTCGCAGGAGTGGCGCCTCGTCGAACCGGCAGTCGGTGAGCACGACCGGGTAGGGGACCGATGCGAACCGCAGGTCGAGCACGCCCGTGATACGCGCGCCGGTCAGGCGGAGCGCCGGGCGGTCGCCGTGCGCGACATCCGCGGCACCCAGCAGCAGCGCGGCGGCGACCTCGGCCCGGACGACGCCCTCCGCAGACGGCGAGCCGTCACGGACATCGACGGCGGCGCCCTGGGGGAAGGCACTCCACAATTGGCTCTCGCAGGCGGTCAGTTCATCGAGGGGCACAATTGATCATCATTCCCGTGCGGCTGCGCCCGGGACAAGCCGCCAGCCCGCCCGGGCCGCCCGTGCCGGACGGAGCGGCTGCGGGACCGGGAATATCGGTGCGGTGCCCCGTGGTTGGCGTGCGGTGACTGTTGATGATCATTGGGGAGGTCAATGTCCGAGGTCGGGGTGCAGGGGACTGTCGCGGAGGGCTTCGAAGGCGTACGGGAGGAGTTCGCCGCTGTACTCGCGGAAGGGATCACCGAGTCCGGTGCCCAGCTCGCGGCGTACGTGAACGGGCAGCAGGTCGTCGACCTGTGGACCGGAGGCGGGATGGCGGGCGACTCGCTGACCGGCGTCTACTCCGTCACCAAGGGCGCGGCGCATCTGGTCGTCGCACTGCTCGTGCAGGACGGTGTACTCGAGCTCGACCGTGAAGTCGCCCACTACTGGCCGGAGTTCGCGGCCGAGGGCAAGGACCGGCTCACCCTGCGGGAGCTGATCGGGCACCGCGCCGGGGTGATCGGCGTCGACGGCGGGTTCACCATCGAGGAGCTCGCCGACGACCGGGTGCTTGCCGCCCGCCTCGCGGGGCAGCGGCCGTACTGGGAGCCGGGGACGGCGTACGGGTACCACGCCCTCGTCATCGGCGCTCTCACCGGCGAAGTGGTACGCCGCGTCACCGGGCAGTCGATCCAGGAGCTGTACGAGGAGCGGGTGCGGGCTCCGTACGGGCTCGACTTCCATCTCGGGCTGCCCGAGGCGCTGGAAGCGCGCTATGCGGACGTACTGCCGATGCAGCCCACGCCGGAGCAGCTCGCCGAGCTCCAGGCCGGTGCCCCGGATCCGGAGGGCCTGACGGGGATCGCCTTCGGCCTCAACGCCACCCCGCCCACCGACCTGGTGGAGCTGGCCAACACCCGTGCCGTGCGGGCACTCGGCCAGGCTTCGGCGGGCGGGGTGGGGAACGCGCGCGGAGTCGCGGGGCTGTTTGCCGCCGCCATCAGCGAGTTGGACGGCAGGGTGGCCCTGCTGAAGTCGGACACGGTCGCGGAGTTTGCCCGGCTCTACGCGGTGGGCACCGATCTGGTCACCGGCGACCAGGACACTTTCGGCCTGGGTTTCCAGGCGTTGGGGCAGCGCTACTCGTTCTTGGGTGCGGACGCCTTCGGCCACAGCGGGGCGGCCGGAGCGCTGGGGTTCGCCGACCCGGGCAGCGGGATCGCATACGGCTATGTCCGGCGCCGGTACGCCTTCCCGGGCGGAGCCGCCGCAGAGAACGACCGGCTGGCCGCGGCGGTCGTGAGGGCCGCCACCGCCCAGGGCGTGCTTGAGAAGTAGCGCCGTCCGCCCGCAGGGCGGGCGCGGGACTTCCGCAACCCGCCCAAGCCGTGGAGATGCACGTCAGAGGCCCCTTCGCCGGCAGACGGAGGGGCCTGCGGCATGGGCAGTGGCGATTTCCTCGGGCCGGTGGCAGGTCAGGCAGCCGGACTCCGACGGCCTCGCCCCGAGGCCGTGGCACGGGGCACACTGAACGCATGTGCCGCAGCATCAAGACTCTCCGCCCGCCCGTCCTCCCCGAAGAGGCCACCGAGGAGGACATCCGGGCCGCCGCCCTGCAGTTCGTGCGCAAGGTGTCCGGATTCCGTGCCCCCGCCGCGCACAACCGTGAGGTCTTCGAGCAGGCCGTCGACGATATCGCCGAGGCGACCCGCCAGCTGCTCGAAGGGCTCGAGGTGCGCGGTTCCGGCGGGGCCGCTAAGCGGCCGGTTCAGGAGCCGGTGCCGGAGTCGGACGCCGCATGACGTACGCGGCCAGCGCGCCCGCCGCGAACAGCGCGAGCACCGAGACCGCCGCGCCGACCCAGCTCGCGCCGAGCCACTGGCCGCCGAAGTAGCCGAGCCCCACGCTGTAACCCGCCCACGCCACGCCTGCCAGAGCCGACCAGGGCAGGAACTCCTTCACCTTGCGGTGCGCCGCGCCCGCGCCCAGTGAGACGACCGAGCGGCCGGCCGGGGCGAAGCGGGCGATCACGACGAGGGCGCCGCCGCCGCGGCTGAGGGCCGCGCCAAGACGTTCCTGCGCGGTGGTCAGCCGGCGCGAGCGGGCGATTGCCCGGTCCAGCCGGTCGCCGCCGCGCCAGGCCAGCCGGTAGGCGACGAGGTCGCCGAGTACGGACGCGGTGGCCGCGCAAAGAATCAGGACGAGCAGCGAGGGCACCTCGTGCGGGACCTGTCCGGCCGCGGTCTGGACGGACCCGTTGGCCGTGGCGGTGGTCGAGCCCGCAGCGGCGGCGGTCGCCGCCGTGATCACCAGGACTCCGCTGGGCAGCACGGGCAGGAAGACGTCGAGAAGTACGGAAAGCGCCACGACGGCATAGATCCATGGGCTGCCGGTCAGCGACCCCACACTCTCAAGCACCCGAACTCCCCCCGGTTTCGGAAAAAACGCCGCGACGTCGCAGGGGAGCGGCAGGGGCGGCCGTACAGCTGTACAGCGTACGCCTGGGGTTTACCTCGAGATCGTCCGGGGGCGCTGATGTTGTGATCCTCACGTCTGTTCAGCCTCACGTCCGCTGAGCCCCAGGTCTGCTGACCTTCACGTCTGCTGATCCTCACGGCGCCGGGCGTGTGGAGCACGCGAAGCGCCCGGTCCCTCGTCGTACGGGGCCGGGCGCTTCCTCTGCTTCGGATGCGGCGGGTGGGTCAGGCCGTGACGGCCGTGGCCTCCTCCTGGCGCTCCTCCTGCGCCGACCGGCTCGCGCCGCGCGGCGCGAACAGCTGGTCCAGCGCCAGTGCGCCCGGTCCGGTGAAGACCAGCAGCAGGAAGGCCCAGCAGTACAGCGCGGACCCCTCGCCACTGTTCTGCAGCGGGAAGAGGCCCTCCGGCTGGTGGACGGTGAAGTATGCGTACGCCATCGAGCCGGAGGCCACGAAGGCGGCACTGCGGGTGCCGAGGCCGAGCAGCACCAGTACGCCGGCGACCAGCTCGATCACCGCCGCGTACCAGCCGGGCCAGGTGCCGGCCGGGATGGTGCCGCCGCCGGCCGCGCCGCCGAGGACGCCGAAGAGCGAGGCGGCGCCGTGGCAGGTGAAGAGCAGGCCGACGACGATGCGGAACAGGCCGAGCGCATAGGGCTGGGCCTTGTTCAGCCGGGTGGACAGCGAGGGATTTGCCATGGGGGGCTCCTTCGGTCTGGGGACGTGAAACCGACGAGGGAAGCCCTAGGTTAGGCAGACCTAATCAATACTTGCAAGTTCAACATTTGGTGAGCGGCCGATTTTCGCCCTGGATTCCGTTTCCGTACCCCGCTGCCATTCCCGCGGCGTTTCGAGCGTGCGCAGGGCGGCGCGCGCCACCGCGTCCGCGTCCGACAGCGTCACCGAGTCGACGCCCGGCCTGGCCCCGGCCGCGGTCACCCAGTGCACGCCCTCGGTGGGCACGCCGATGGCGAAGCGCCGAGGGTGCGGACGGCCTTGACGGTTGATCAGACGGTACGGGCGCTGTGTCACGTCCAGCCCTCCGGTTTCGTAGCCGTCGATGGAATGCGGGCGGCACTGGCCGGTCTTCAGCAGCCGCTCCAGCAGATCGTCACAGGTCCGCCGGAGGTCCGGCTCCGGCAGTCGCGCCTCGATGAGCGTCGTCGCCGTCACGAAAGAGCCGGGAACGTCAGGTGATTCGGCGGTGAATGCCCCGTCCAGGGCCTCGTCCGACAGTGCGTCCGCCGTCCCGATGGTGGTGCGCGGACCGACGACCTCCAGGACGCCCGCCTCGATCAGCGCCGTCATCTCCTCGATCCGGCGGCGCGGCGGCCCGATGGAGAGAAAGGCGTTCAACGGGGTGTACCAGCGGTCGAGATGGTCGCGCCGGGAGGTGCCGGAGAGGCCTGCGTGGTCCACGATCAGACGCAGCTCGTTGCGCAGATCGCGCAGTACGTCGAGGGCGGCCTTCAGCGGGCCCGCGACATTGCCGAGCGCGGCCTGCGCGGCGTCCTGCCGCAGATGGCCGAGGAGCCAGGCGCGGTGCTCGGCGGGCGAGGCCAAGCGCTGACCGGCGTACGGGCGCGAAATCCGGTCCCAGGACCAGTGATCCGCCTCCGCGACCCCGAACGCGTCCAGTACGGCGGCCTCTTGGGCGCTGCCATGGGGAGTGTCGAGGAAGCGGTCCCTGAAGCCGTGAGGAGCGGAGCCTCGCGGACCGGCGAGCAGTGCCTCGTAGTGGACCGTCTCCACCTCCTTGGCCACCAGCGGCCATATCTCGGTCAGGAAGTCCGGCGGATCGCCCTCGTCCGCCCTCTTGCGGAAGACCGCGATCACATCCGGGGTCAGGACGAGCGGTTCGTGCCGGCCGGAGGGGCCCTTGGCGTTGTCTCCGCGCGCCTGGTAGGGAACGCCGCGCCGCGATCCCGCGTACAGCCGCGGCTCGCGGCCCGAGGGCCGGTAGGCGAGCTCGCCGCCGTCGCCGCGTACGAAGGTGCCGCCGCGGCCCGTCGTCAACAGGGCCATATGGTCGAAGAAGTTGAGCCCGAGGCCGCGCAGCAGAACTGATTCCCCAGGGGCCACGGCGGAGAGGTCGAGGTCGGCGGGGTTGGCCGGCTCGTAGTAGCGCAGGCGGGGGTGGCGGGCGGCGTACTCGGCGAGATGCGCCGTGGTCTGCCGGCAGACCACGGGCAGATGGCCCTGGGCGAGGATCACCGCGCACAGGCCGGTGAGCGTGGTGCCGTCGTCGAGGGTGAGGCTCTGCGTCGGGGCGGCGGGCCCCTCGCGGCGGTGGGCGTCCCGGTCGTCGTCGAGCCGTGTCGCCCGCGCCCGGTGGACCCGCACCGTCACCGTGTCCGGTGCGCCGCCCACCGCCCGCAGGAACGCCCACTCCAGATAGCGGCCGTAGCAGGCCCGCGTCGGGTAGTCGTCGGGGCCGAGCCGCTCGTCGGTGTGCGCCGCCGCCCACTCGTACAGGCTCGGACCCGGACGTATCGGACCCTCGCAGGCAACGCTGTCATCCGTGAACAGAGTGACCTGCGAGGCCACCGTGTTCATCAGCAGTTCGGCGGGCTGGTCCGTACGCCAGACGCGGCCCGGTCCCGGCGGTGACGGGTCGACGATGTGGACCATGAGCGGCGTCCCACGGGTGAGCTCGGCCACCGACGCGCAGAGTCTCTCGAGAACGGAGGTGCCGCGAGGGCCCGCGCCGACGACCGCGATGGCGCGGGTGTGGGCGACTGCTGCTGATCGCACATCGCGTACGTCGGACAAAACAGGAACTCCCGGGGCATGTGGGGTGCTTGGAAGCGGAGCGTCCGGCTCATCATGCCGGGGGAGGGCCCTGAGTCGAACCCCTGGGGCGGAAGATCACGCTCCGCTGCGGGAAGGATCACGCTCCGCTGTGGGTTGGATCACGGTCCGCGGTCAGCTGTCGCTCGTCCGCCGTCACCAACCGCGCGGCCGCCCCCGCCACCGCTTGCGCCTGGTCCAGCCGCAGCCCGGCCGTGCGCCCGCGCAGCGCCAGCGTCATCAGGTGATTGCCGAACCAGGGACCGCCCGTCCGCCGCCAGTCGACCGGCGGCCTGCCCGTCCGGCCGTGACGGGCGAAGGCATGGCCGAACCGCCTGCCCGCCCGGCTCCAGCCGAAGCGGAACCCGAGCCGTATCGAGCGGGGGATGGAGTTGTGCACGGGCGAGCAGGTCAGTTGCAGCACCCGGGCGTCGGGTGCGCCGTCCGGCCACGTGGGCTCGGCGATGTACGCATGGTGCACGTCTCCCGACAGCACGCACACCGTCGCCGGGGCGTCGGGACCGCTGCCCGCCTCCGCGATCAGCCGCGCCAACTTCTCGAAGGAGTCGGGGAAGGCGGCCCAGTGCTCGAGATCCGCCCGTCTGCGCAGGTCCTCGCCGAACCGTGCCCATCGCTCGCCCCGCTCGCCCCGGCACAGCGCGGCGTTCCAGCTCTCCGCGTTATGGATCAGCGGCGGCAGCAGCCAGGGCAGGGAGGTGCCGATCAGGAGATGGTCGTACGTCCCCCGCCCGGCCAGCGCCTGCTCGCGCACCCAGCGGGCCTGGTCCGCGTCCAGCATCGCCCGGTTCTTCTCCTCCAGGACCCGGGCGGCGCGGGTGTCGACCATCAGCAGCCGGGTCCGGCCGAAGTCGCGGCGGTAACTCCAGCGCACAGAGGCCGGATGGGCGTCCGCCTCGGCGGCGAAGTTCTTGAGGCGGTCGGTTCCGTCGGGGGCGGCCCGCACGGCGGCGTACAGCTCGTCGGACTCCAGCTCCTCCGGCGAGAGATTGCCCAGGTGCTGATAGACCCAGTACGACATCAGGCCGCTGAGGATCCGCTCCTGCCACCACGGCGTCTCGCGCATCTCGGCCAGCCAGGATGCGCTGGTGTTCCAGTCGTCGATCACATCGTGATCGTCGAAGATCATGCAGCTGGGGACCGTGGAGAGCAGCCAGCGCACCTCGGGGTCGCTCCACGACTCGTCGTAGAGCCGGGTGTACTCCTCGTAGTCCGCGACCTCCGCGCCGGGCGGCTCGGAGAGATCCCGCCGGGCCGCGAGCCAGGCCCTGGTCTCCTCGGACGTCTCGTCCGCGTACACCTGGTCGCCCAGCAGGAGCAGCACATCGGGGCGTACGGCGGTGGGATCGGCCGCCAGTTCGACGGCGAGGGTGTCGAGCGCGTCCGGCCCGACAGGGTCGTGCCCGTCGGCGGGCGCGGCCGACCAGCGGCAGGAGCCGAAGGAGACGGTGACGCCGTCGGAGGGGACATCCGGCGTACGGATCGTGCTGTCCGGCAAGAGGGAGCCTTCGAGCGGCCAGACCTTGCGGCCGTCCAGCAGCACTTCGTACGCCGTTGTCGTGCCGGGCGTCAGACCGGTCACCGGCACCAGCGCGTAGTGGTGGCCTGCGATCTGGAACGTGCGCGAGGTGCCCTGTGCGCCGTCGGCGCACCGGACCTCGGCCGTGCAGGGCCGGTCGGCCTCCACCCAGATGGTCGCGCTCCCGCCGGACTCCCAGTCGACGTACCGCAGCAGTGGTCCCAGGCGCAGTCCCGCCATGTGTGCCCTCCTCCGTCGCCCCGTACGGTACGGAACGACGGGGGAGGGCGGCCAGCCTACGGGCCGGATCGCAGCCGGAACGTGAGACCCTGGCCGAATCGCCTGGTCAGCAGCCGTTCAGGATGCCCTGGAGCGCGCTCTTCTCGGCCGAGTCCACCTTCAGGTTGTAGTAGTGCTTCACGTCCACCCACATCCGGGCGTACATGCAGCGGTACGAGGTGCGCGACGGCAGCCACTCCGCCGGGTCCTGGTCGCCCTTGGCCTGGTTGACGTTGTCGGTGACGGCGATCAGCTGCGGGCGGGTGAGGTCGTTGGCGAAGGCCTGGCGCTGGGCGGTGGTCCAGCTGCTCGCGCCGGACTTCCAGGCCTCGGAGAGCGGCACCATGTGGTCGATGTCCACGTCGGAGGCGGCGGTCCAGGTGGCACCGTCGTACTCGGAGAACCAACTGCCGCTGGTCGCCGCACAGCTGGAGTCCTGGACGACGTTCGTACCGTCGCGCTTGAGGACGACCTCACGGGTGTTGCACGCGCCCGACTGGGTGATCCAGTGCGGGAACTTGTCGCGGCTGTAGCCGGTGGAGGAGCCCTCGGCCGCCACGGTCAGCTGGCCGAGGTAGGTGCGGGCGGTGGCGGCGCTGACGGGGGTGGGCGGGGAGGCCTGGGCGGCGGGGGCGGTGGCCAGCAGGCCGGTGGTGGCGAGAGCGGCGGTGGCGGCGAGCACGGCTATTCGACGGGTTTGACGCGCGTAGACACCAGACATGCGAACTCCTTGGATGTGGGGGGAGCTTGGCCGTTCGGGCGAGGCCATGGTTGCGGCGCCAGGTTTCCGTGGGGTGGGCGCCAGGTAACAGAGTGGCGACATGGGCACGACAGATCAAGGGTTCTGACGCTCCGACAGATACCGGTCTGCGGCGTACGGTTGTCGAGTGCTGCTGACGGTCAATGTCACTTTCGGGGTCGTACTGGCCGTCCTGCTGGTTGTCGCGGCGACGGTGGCCGCCGTCGCTCACCTAGGGCGGGCCCGCGAGATCGCCGTCGCGGGCGTACGGGCGGCGGTCCAACTCGCGGCCGTCTCCCTGGCGATCGGATGGGTGGTCCGTTCCGTACCGCTGCTGCTCGCCTTTCTGCTGCTGATGTACGCCGTCGCCGTACGGACGGCGGGCCGGCGCATCACCGGGAACCGGACCTGGTGGTGGGCCGGGCTGCCGATCGCCGCGGGCGTCGTGCCTGTCGTCGCCGCGCTGCTGCTCACGGGCCTGGTGCCGCTCAAGGGCATCGCGCTGATCCCGGTGGCGGGCATCCTCATCGGGGGCGCGCTCACCGTGACCGTGCTCGCCGGGCGCCGGGCACTGGACGAGCTGGCACTGCGGCGGGGTGAGGTGGAGGCGGGGATGGCGCTCGGGCTGCTCGACCGCGACGCCCGGCTCGAGGTGGCGCGGAGTCCGGCGTCCGACGCGCTGCTGCCGGGTCTCGACCAGACCAGGACCGTGGGGCTCGTCACACTGCCGGGCGCGTTCGTCGGCATGCTGCTGGGCGGGGCGTCACCGGTGCTGGCGGGGGCCGTGCAGCTGTTTGTGCTGGTCGCGCTGATGGCGGTGCAGGCGGTGTCCGTGTCGGTCGTGCTGGAACTGGTGGCGCGGGGACGGCTGTACCGGGATCCGGCGTGACGGCCGTCTCGCGTACCCTGGACGGAGCAGAAGGGGAGTAGCTCTTCGCCGGAACGTCGACATACTGCTGGGCCTCGTGCCCGGCCGGCGCCCGGAGGCGGCCTCGTCGAGGCCCGTCAGCGAGACCTTCGGCCGCAGTGCCCATGTATGCATTCATGGCGCTGCCGTGCCGAAGCGACCCCTGAAACGCTCAGGACTCTCGGCAGGGCCGCGCCCCGACCGATTGAGGACTCCCACCCATGATCAGCTTCACCGTCATGGCGATCACGTTCGGCGTCGTCTTCCTCGCCGAACTCCCCGACAAGACCGCGCTCGCCGGTCTGATGCTCGGCACCCGCTACCGCGCCTCGTACGTCTTCGTCGGCGTCGCGGCCGCCTTCGCCGTCCATGTCGTGCTCGCCGTCGCTGCCGGCAGCGTACTGACACTGCTGCCGCACCGGCTGGTGCAGGCGGTGGTCGGCCTCCTCTTTCTGGCGGGCGCCCTGATGCTGCTCATGAAGAAGGGCGACGGGGACGAGGAGAACATCAAGGCCCCGGCGGACCAGTCCTTCTGGAAGGTCTCGGGGGCGGGCTTCATGCTCATCCTGGTCGCGGAGTTCGGCGATCTGACCCAGGTCATGACCGCCAACCTCGCCGCCCGCTACGACAGCCCGCTGTCGGTCGGCGTCGGCGCGGTGCTGGCGCTGTGGGCGGTCGCGGGCATGGGCATCCTGGGCGGCCGGACGCTGATGAAGTACGTACCGCTGCGGTTGATCACGAAGGTCGCGGCCTGTCTGATGCTGGCGCTGGCCGGCTTCAGCCTCTTCGAGGCGATCGCTCCCTGACGCGCGGTCCTTTATCGGCTCGCACCGCGGTGTGGAGGTCCTGGAGTTCCCGGGCGGCCATGGTGGCTACGTCGAGCATCCGGCCGAGTCCGCCGAACTGCTGGCAAAGGCGTTGCTGAGCCGAGCCTGAGGACCGGGCGCTCAGGCCACCGGGGGTGCCACCCGCAGTTCGATGGTGCCGTCCGGGCTCTCGGTCACCGTCAGGTGTGTGAGGTCGGGGACATGGGCGTCCGGGGTGAGGGCTGCCGCCCGGGGGCCTACGCCCACCACGCGCATACCCGCCGCGCGGGCCGCCTCGATGCCTGCCTCGGAGTCCTCGAAGGCGATGCAGTCCGCCGGGTCGAAGCCCAGCTCGGCCGCGCCCTTGAGGAAGCCCTCCGGGTCCGGCTTGCTCGCGCCGACCCGCTCCGCGGTGACGCGGATCTGCGGCATCGGCAGACCGGCGGCGGTCATCCGGGCCCGGGCGAGCGCCTCGTCCGCCGAGGTCACCAGGGCGTGCGGCAGTCGGGCGATGGCGGCCATGAAGGTGGCGGCGCCCGCGACGGGGACGACGCCGTCGATGTCCGCGGTCTCCTGGGCGAGCATCACGCGGTTGTCGGCGTGGTTCTGCTCCATGGGGCGGTCCGGGAGGAGGACCGCCATGGTGGCGTAGCCCTGCCGGCCGTGGACGACCTTGAGC
Source organism: Streptomyces sp. NPDC048479 (assembly GCF_040651435.1). Lineage (NCBI taxonomy): Bacteria > Bacillati > Actinomycetota > Actinomycetes > Kitasatosporales > Streptomycetaceae > Streptomyces > Streptomyces sp. NPDC048479. The sequence goes on along the minus strand of NZ_JBEZKA010000001.1, from coordinate 474,340 downwards.
GCCTCGTCCGGGTCCAGGCAGTGCTCGGTCGCCCAGAGCCGCCAGCAGCGCTCGACCACGGCGTCCGAGTTGACGATGGTGCCGTCCATGTCCAGCAGGAGGGCGCGTGCGGTCAGATCGGACGGGGTGGCTGCCGGCATCGGCGTACTCCAGGGCGCGGAAGAAGAGAAAACAAGCGGCTCCGCCCGCCGGTCAGGGAATACGGGCGGAACCACTTTGTTCCTACACGATACAAAACGAGGGCGGTTAGCGCCACCTGGTTTCGCGTCCGTCCCGCATCGCCCACCCCGGTCCAGGGTGGTCCGCCGCCAACTCCGTGTGCGTCATGGCCCGTCAGGGTTCCCGGGTCTCCGCCTCCAGCGCGCGGCGCGTGTCCGGGCCGTAGACCCCCTCGGGATCGCTTTTGACGTCCCGGTCCCGCTGGAAGACCCGCACCGCTTCCTCGACGCTGTCGCTGTACTGCCCGTCCGCCTGGCCCCCGTACATCCACGCCTCCGCCAGCCGCTTCTGCAGCTCCACCACCTCAAGGCCGCTGTCCCCGCGCCGCAGCGTGGCCGGCGCCGGCGGCTCCGGCGCCGGCTGGGACACCGTTCCCGTGGCCCGTGCCGTGGATGCCGGCGGCGTCGATGGGCGCTCGGGCCGCCCGGACGGCTCCGGAGCCGTACGCGGCGAGGAGTGCGAAGCCGACGGCGTACGGGAAGGCGCGGCCGAGGCCGACGGGGACACGGAACGGGTCGGCGACGACGAGGGCGCGTCCGGTACGGCGGCGCTCACGCCCGGCGCGCTCGTCTCCGTGTCCGGCAGGGCCGTGTTCCGCTCCTCGTCCCCGGAGAACAGCCCGCCGGCGAATGCCGCGGTCCCGGCCATCGCCAGCGCGGCCGCGCCCACCATCAGCCCGGCGAGCGGCCGGCGGCGGTGCTGCGGCACCGGATCAGGGTCCACGGAAAGGCGGGCAGTCGGCTCCGTACGAGGCCGGGGCCGGGGCGCCAACACGGGCAACGGCAACGGCAGCGGCAGCGGCGCCGTCGCCGCCTCCGGCTCGGTCCCGCTCCCCTCCGGCGCCTCCTCCCCGTGCCGACCTTCCTCCCCGTGCGGCCTTTCCAACGTCACATACGGGCGTATCCGCAGTGGATCGAAGTCCTCCGCCGCCGCGATCTCCGCCTTCCGCTCCGCACGTACCGCGTCCGCGGCACGTTCCGCGCAGTCGCAGCCGGATCCCGCTCCGCCGTCGGCGCCCCGCGGCGTACCGCATCCAGGACATGCATGTCCGGCCATCGCGGCTCCCCTCCCCTTGGGCTGCCAGCGATTATCCAACCGCCCACCGCGATACCCAACGAGCCCACGCCCGGCTCGGCAGGCCATAACCGGTCACAGCCAGCAGGATGGAGAGGAGAGTGTTGAGGACGAGTGAAAGGGCGCGGAACCGAGGGGACAGCGAGGAGACAGATCGGCATGGCTCAGGAAGTGAGCACCCCGGCCGTGAGTCCGGCCCCAGGTGAGGGCCAGAAACGGCAGACCGTCATGGTCGCCATCGGCGCACTGCTGCTGGGCCTGCTGCTCGCCGCCCTCGACCAGACCATCGTCTCCACCGCGTTGCCGACCATCGTCAGCGACCTCGGCGGCCTGGAGCACATTTCGTGGGTGGTCACCGCGTACCTGCTGGCCGCGACCGCCGCCACCCCGCTGTGGGGCAAGCTCGGTGACCAGTACGGCCGAAAGAAGCTGTTTCAGACCGCCATTGTCATCTTCCTCGTCGGCTCCGCGCTCTGCGGCATCGCCCAGAACTTGCCTCAGCTCATCGGCTTCCGCGCGCTCCAGGGACTCGGCGGCGGCGGACTGATCGTGCTGTCGATGGCGATCGTCGGCGATATCGTCTCGCCGCGCGAACGCGGCAAGTACCAGGGCCTGTTCGGCGCGGTCTTCGGCGCGTCCAGCGTCCTCGGCCCACTGCTCGGCGGCTTCTTCACCCAACACCTCAGCTGGCGCTGGGTCTTCTACATCAACCTGCCGGTCGGCATCGTCGCGCTGCTCGTCATCGCCGCCGTACTGCACATCCCCGTACGCCGGACCAGGCACACCATCGACTACCTCGGCACCTTCCTCATCGCCTCCGTCGCCACCTGCCTGATCCTCGTCGCCTCCCTCGGCGGCACCACCTGGGCGTGGGGCTCGCCGCAGATCATCGCCCTCGCCGTCCTCGGAGCCGTACTCCTCGTCGTATTCGTGTACGTCGAGCGGGGCGCCGCCGAACCCGTACTGCCGCTCAAACTCTTCCGAATCCGCACCTTCACGCTCGTCGCTGTCATCAGCTTCATCGTCGGCTTCGCGATGTTCGGCGCGTTGACCTATCTGCCGACGTTCCTGCAGGTCGTCCACCGCATCACACCGACCATGTCCGGTGTGCACATGCTGCCGATGGTGCTCGGCATGCTGCTCACCTCCACGGGCTCCGGCCAGATCGTCAGCCGCACCGGCCGCTGGAAGGTCTTCCCGATCGCCGGCACCGGCATCACCGCCGTCGGCCTCGTGCTGCTCCACCAGCTCGACGAGACCAGCTCCACCTGGGAGACGAGCGCGTACTTCTTCGTCTTCGGTGCCGGTCTCGGCCTGGTCATGCAGGTGCTCGTGCTGGTTGTCCAGAACGCCGTCAGTTACGAGGACCTCGGCGTCGCCACCTCCGGCGCGACCTTCTTCCGCTCCATCGGAGCCGCGTTCGGCGTCGCCATCTTCGGCACGATCTTCACCAACCAGCTCCAGAACAAACTGGCCGACGCGCTCGCCGGACGGCCGGTGCCGTCCGGCGCCGGTGCCGGGCAACTGGCCGACGACCCGCGCGCCATCGCCGAACTGCCGCCCGCGCTGCGCCCGTCGGTACTCCATGCGTACTCGTCAGCCATCACCGATGTCTTCCTGTACGCCGTGCCCGTCGTGATTCTCGCCTTCGTCGTCGCCTGGTTCCTCAAGGAGGACAAGCTGCGCGGCTCGGTCACCGCGCCAGATCCCAGCCAGACGCTCGCCTCCAACCCGGTCGAGCGTTCCTCGCACGAGGAGTGTGCCCGGGCCCTGTCATTGCTGGGCTCGCGCGAGGGCCGGCGTCGGATCTACGAGAAGATCAGCGCCAAGGCGGGGTACGACCTGCTGCCCGAGGCCAGTTGGCTGCTGCTGAGGATCAGGCGCCACGGCACGGTGGAGCCGGGGCTGCTCGCCGACGCCACGCCCGTACCACTGCACGTCATCACCGACGCGGCCCGGCAGGTGGAGGAGCGGGGGCTCGCCCGCCGCTTCGGGTTGCAGCTGATCCTCACCGACCGGGGCCTGGAAGCGGCCATGCGGCTCGCGAAGGCACGCGAGGAGTCCCTCTCGGAGCTGCTCGGCGACTGGTGGGGACCGGAGCGGCCGACCGATCTGGTGCAGCTGGTGGAGGAGTTGAACGCGGAGCTGTGCGGGTCGGACGCGGAGCGGCCGTACAGTCCGCCGCCGAAGCGGGACCACGCGGCCTGAGCTCCGGACGGCTCGGGTCTCCGGGCGGCTCGGAGCTCCGGGGCTCCTGGTCGCCTCAGAGCTCCTTGCCGTACCAGATGTCCATGTACGGACCCGAGCAGTACGCCGGGATCTCGGCGTAGCCGTTCCGGACGTAGAGCTTCCGCGCCTCGATCAGATCGAGCCGGGTATTGAGGACCATCCGCCGGGCGCCCAGCTTGCGCGCCTCGTTCTCCAGGGTCTCCAGCAGGATTCCGGCGCCTCTTCTGCCGCGGAAGGGACGGCGCAGATAGACGCGTGTGAGTTCGGCGCGCTCGGCGTCCAGCATCAGCACCCCGCCGCAGGCCGCGGCCTTGGCGCCGTACCGGCCGACGACGAACTGGCCGGTGGGCGGCGTGAGTTGTTCGGCGCCGTCGCCGCTGAGCCCCTGGTCGATCTCCTCGGCGGTCGCGGGGCGCTGCCAGTAGCGGCTCGCGACCTCGTCGTAGTACTCGCGCCGCAGGGCGCTCGCGTCGGAGGAGTCGAATGCTTCGGGGGCCAGGGTCCAGGTGGTCATGACGATCTCTGTACCGGAGGAGCGGGCCGTTTGGCCAACGAATTCCGGGCAACCCGCCTTCGGGAGGGCCCCTCAACCCCAGTTCAACCGAGTTCAACCGAGTCGCATACACCGAATCGTGAACAGGGAAGGCAGCCATGTCCACAGTCCTGATCGTCGTCGCTCTGGTAGCGGTGTTCGCGATCGTCGTCGCCGCGGTGCTCCGCGCGGGACCGGGCAGGGGAGGCGGCCGGCGGGGGCTGAAGCGGCGGTTCGGCCTCGAGTACGAACTGGCCCTCACCCGCCACGACGGCGACACCAAGGCCGCGGAACGTGAACTGAACGAGCGCGTCAAGCGCCACGGCGATCTGAGGCCGCAGCCGCTGGCGAACGAGACACGTGAGCTGTACCTCGCCCAGTGGGCCGGTCTCCAGGAGCGCTTCGTCGACTCACCGGTCAAGGCGGTCGCCGAGGCGGACCAGCTGCTGGCGCGGCTGGCGGCGGAGCGGGGCTTCCCCGAGGCCGCACAGTACGAGGAGCAGCTCGCCGCGCTCTCCGTGCATCACGCGGAACACGTGGGCGGCTACCGCCGGGTGCACCGCGCGACGCGCGGACAGTCGAGCACGGAGGAGCTGCGTGAGGCGATGGTCGAGAGCCGTGCGCTCTTCGAGGCCCTGGTCCATGCCCGTCCCGAGGATCCCCTCGCGCACCGTGCCGGTGCGGTGGAGCGCGGCGGGCGCGGGCATCTGCTGAAGCCGAAGGGGAGTGGCGCGTGATGACGTACGAAGCGGAGCGGGCCAAGACGCCCGAGCGGGCCGAACACCCGGAGCGTTCCAAGGGCCTTGAGAGCCCTGAGCGACCTGAACACCTCAAGGACGTCGAAGGCCTCGAAGGCATCGAGAACACCGAAGACCGCGAGCCTCGCGGCCAGACCCCTCCGCGGCAGCTGATCCCGCAGGACGAGCGCGACAAGCTGACGCTGCGGCTGCAGCAGTCCCTCGGCGGCTTCGTCGACGGGCCGCGGCACGCTGTCGAGGAGGCGGCCGCGGTACTGGAGGACACCGCCGACCGCATCACGATCGCCCTCACCGAACGGCGTCAAGCGCTCCGCGCCGACTGGGACGGCGGGAACGAGCGCCGCCCGGCGGAGGCGGACACAGAGGAGCTGCGGGTCGCCCTGCGCGCGTACCGCGAGGTGACGGAGCGGCTGCTGCGGATCTAGATCGTGGCCGGAGGCCCGGGTGTTGGGCCTGGGTGTTGGGCCCGAATGCAGGACCTGGGCCTCAGGCCTTCGGGGCGGCCTGCTGGACCACCTCGAACGACCACAGCGTGGACCCGGTGGCGGCGGGCTTGGGACGCTCACCGCCTTCGCCGCCGCCCGGACCGCCCTGGCCCGCGCCGTGTGAGGCCTTCATCGAGCCCTCCATCCAGGCCTGGAAGGCGGCCTCGTCGCGCCAGCGTGTGTAGACGAGGTACTGGTCGGTCCCCTCCGCGGGGCGCAGCAGCTCGAACCACTCGAAGCCGTCGGAGTTCTCCACCGAGCCCGCGCGGGCCGCGAAGCGCTTCTCCAGCACCTCGCGCTGTTCCTCAGGGACGGTCAGCACATTGATCTTCACGATGCTCATGCGGCCATCTTGCCGTACGGCCCACGCTCACCGGCATGACGCACGGAACGGGCCGCGGCTGCCGCGACCGCACGCCCCGCCCGTCCTCAGGCCACCACGCGCGCCAGCAGGAACCCGTCGTACCCCTTCGTGCCCACCGTCTGTACCGCCGTCGCGCTCAACCGCGGCTCCCGTGCCACCAGTTCGTACATCTCCCGCGTGCCCACGATCGCCGGGCCCGTGTTGTCCGCGTCCACCACCGCGCCGCCCCGCACCGCGTTGTCGACGATGATCACGCTGCCCGGGCGGGTCAGCTTCAGCGCCCACTCCACGTAGCGCGGGTTGTTCTCCTTGTCCGCGTCGATGAAGACCAGGTCGAACGGGCCCGCGCCCGATTCCGTCGCCAGCTTCGGCAGCGTCTCCAGCGCCGCGCCCGTCCTGACCTCCGCGATCTTGTCGAGGCCGGCGTGGGCGAGATTCGCCCGGGCCACCTCCGCGTGCGCCGGGCTGTACTCCAGCGAGATCAGCCTGCCTTCCTCGGGCAGCGCCCTGGCCAGCCAGATCGTGCTGTAGCCGCCCAGCGTGCCGATCTCGAGCACCGTGCGCGCGCCCTGCATCCGGGCCAGCAGGTGCAGCAGCTTGCCCTGGTTCGGGGCGACAGCGATGGCGGGCAGGCCGGCCGCGTCGCTTGCCGCGAGGGCGGCGGTCAGGGCTTCGTCGGCCGGGACGAGGTGGTCGGTGATGTAGTGGTCTACGGCAGTCCACCGGTCCTGGTTCTCCTGAGTCATACGCCCCAACCTATTTCAGGCGATCGGTGGCGGCACTTGGATCGCCGGAGGTGGTACGACCGGACTGCGCCGCCGTGCCCGTACGCGCAGCAGCACCACGGCCACGAGAACCGCCAGGCCCCCGCCGACCGTCAGCAGCCACGCCGGGACACCGGCCACCGTCAACAGCTGGTTCTCGTACACCACCCGCCGGAAGGGGGTGTCCTTGTCCGTGGCGCGCAGTTCATGGTCGCCGTCGATCCGCTTGGGCTCCGGAAACTCCTGGTCCAGCGCCGTCAGGAAGGTCTCGCCGCCGCCCGTGAACCCGGAAAGCGCCGCGTTCGGCTCCACCTTCCCCGCGTACGTCACCTCCGGCGCGTTCCCACCGATCGAGCCACGCGGCTCCATCCGGTGCGGCGCCAGCACAAACAGCCCCAGTGACTGCGCGGTCCTGGCCAGCCGCGACAGCCGCATCGGGTAGATGAGCCTGTCGCTGGCGAAGCGCAGCCGCAGCGGGTCGAGCGTGCCGCGCAGCACGGAGCCCGCCGTCTCGGGGGCCAGGCGCACCGCCACGTACTCCCACTTCTGCTCGACGTACGGCTTCAGCTCGCGTGCGAGGCCGTCCGGCAGCTCGAAGCCGTTCTGCTCCAGCCAGCCGCGCAGCGCGCCGGGATCGGTCGCCGTCAGCCGTGCGACGTCGAAGTCGCCGAGGCGTTCGCGGCCGACCACACCCACCGCCGGCGCACCGGCCGCGGGGGCCGGTTCGCCCGCGGAGTCGCCGGAACCGCCGAGGAAGGGCCAGTCGTCGCCGCGTGGCCAGAAGTAGTGCCGCGTCCGGTGCTCCGGCGCGATGATCGTCTCGAGCTCGTCGAAGAGCGCGCTGTCGCCGAGCTCGACCGTGGCACGGCTCGGCACCGGCATGATCCAGGCAGCCTTGGGAGCGTCGCCGTCGACCGTGAAGCGCATCAGGATCTGCTCCGTACGGCCGTCCCAACCGACCACCGACGTCTCCCGGTTGACGTACACATGGGACTGCTTGTCCGGCACCATCGCGCCGCATCCGCAGGCGTACGCCGGGCTGACCAGCGATCCGAGTTGTAGTGCAAGCAGTGCGAGCACCACCAGCAGCAGCCGCTGCCTCCGTGGCCCGCGCACCGGTGTCCTGTCTTGTATGTTCCCCCGCATGCCTCCTGTGACGGCGCCGCGGACCTCGCGGTTCCAGTGCCGTCGAACAAGATGGTCGAACGAGATATTCGGTCAAAACGGGGTGACAGTCAGGCGAAGAGGGGGTTGCCTGAGTCTCCTTCGTGGGGCAGTGCAAGGCTCTATGAACCGGGAGCAGCCCGGGACATGCAGCACCGGCGCACAGAACGTGAACCAGGAACACACAACGTGGGGAGGCGCGGCGCGACGTGGCGAACGCGGAGCACAGCGTGCACGGAAGTGCGACGACGGATACGAGGATGGGCGCGGCCAGGGCCGCCCTGTGGCTCGTAGCGGCCGTCCTCGCGGTACGGCAGACAGCGGCAGTGCTCCGGCAGCCGCCCGGTGAGCGCCTCACCGACCTGGAGACCTGGATCGGCGAGAACGGCGTCCTGCATATGAGGGGCTCGCTGTACGACGCCGACAAGTTCACCGGTACGCCGTTCGCCGGACTCGTGCTGAAGCCACTGACCCGGGCTGCCGAGCAGGCGCTCGGCATCGCCTGGACCTTCGGCACACTGCTGCTCGTCGTCGTGCTCGGCCTGGTGGTCGCCCGCGCCCTGCCGGGACCCGTCTCGCGCCGCAGCGGTCTGCTCGCCGCGCCCATCGCCATCAGCCTGCTGATGCTCTCGCTGCCCGTGCGCAACAGCTTCTACCTGGGGCAGACCAGCATCATCCCGGTCCTGCTGGTGCTGCTGGGCTGCTTCGCGGTGCGCGGCGAGAGACCGTCCGGCGTGCTGATCGGCTTCGGCGCCGCCCTCCAGCCGACCGTGCTCCTCTTCGCTCCGCTGCTCTGGTTCACCGGCCGCAGACGCGCCGCCGTCACCTCGGCCGGCACCTTCGCCGCCTCCTCGGCGCTCGCCTGGGCCGCGCTGCCCAGCGACTCCTGGACGTACTGGGTGCACCATGTAGCGGGCGCCGGGCTCGGCGCCCGCCCGGACAGCCTGGCCAACCAGTCACTGCACGGCGCGCTGCTCCGACTCGGCCTGGAGGGTCCGCTCGAGATCGCGCTGTATGTCGCGCTCGCCGCCGCGGTCTGCTTCTTCGGCGTGCGCCGTGCCGTCCGCTACGCCCAGGACGGACAGCTGCTCCTCGCCGTCGCCCTGACCGGCTGTGTGGCCGTCGCCGTCTCGCCCACCGCCTGGCAGCACCAGTTGCTGTGGGTGCTCCTCGCGGTCGTCGGCCGGGTCGGCAAGCGCGCCTCGGACCGCATGCTGTGGCCCGTACTGGTGATCCTCGCGATCACGCTGCCGGGGAACATGCTGCTGCCCAACATGGCGGTGCTGTACCCCGTACGCGACAACGCCCTGCTGGTCGCCGCGCTGGCGGCGGCGGTTGCGGTGCCGTTCCTGCCGCGTACCTCGCCGTACTTCCGGCAGCCGGTGCCGACCGAGTACGCCCTGCCGCTCCCGGCCCGCTGGAGCCGGGTGCCGCTGCTGCCGTTCTGGCGGCGCGTGCTCAGCCGCCCGAACCTGCTGCTCGAACTGCTGGTGATCCGAGTCGGCTACTCCGTCTACTCGCAGATCCGCGCCGCCGCGACCGGCGGCGTGACCGCGGCCGAGGAGCACGGCCGGCAGGTCATCTCCGCCGAACAGGCGCTCGGCATCAACGTCGAGCACTGGATCAACCACGCGGTGGTGAAGGCGGAGTGGGTCGAGGCCTTCTTCAACTTCTACTACGCGTCCTTCCACTTCGTGGTGCCGTTGACGATCCTTGGTGTGCTGTACGTCCGTCGCCCCGCCGACTACCGCTGGGCGCGCTCGTCGCTCGCCTTCGCGACGCTGCTGGCACTGCTCGGGTTCTGGCTGTATCCGCTGGCCCCGCCGCGCCTGATGCCAGGCATGGACTTCATCGACACGGTGCACGGCCCGCAGGACCTCGCCAACCCGGACTACGGGGCGATGACGGCGGTCACCAACCAGTACGCGGCGATGCCGTCGCTGCATTTCGGCTGGTCGCTGTGGTGCGGACTGATTGTCGTGGTCTTGGCGCCGAAGCTGTGGATGAAGCTGCTCGGCCTGCTCCACCCGCTCTTCACGGTCTGCGCGATCGTGGCCACGGCCAACCACTGGGTACTGGACGCGGCGGGCGGCGCGGCGGTGGTGGGCGCGGGCTTCGGCCTGACTTACCTGCTGGCGGGCCGACGGCAGCTGCGGGTGCCGGCGGGGGCGGTGCCGGCGGCGAGAGTGGACACCCAGGTGGAAGCACCGGTCCCGGCCGCGCCGAAGTAGCCGCGCGCCCCAGGGGGTACGGGTCGTCCCCGCACCCCCTGGGGTGGATCGTCGCGTTGAGGCCAGGATCCGCCTGAGGGCACCGTTCCGCCACTTGGGTGCCGAAATGCCATCGTTCACGGTACGAGCCTGGCGACGGTTGACTACTCTCGGCTACGGGCCGGACACAATGCGCCCTGCCGTTGGTGGAGTTGAACGAGGGGATGCCCGCCATGAGCCAAGTCAACGTCCTCGACCCGAGTGCGTCGCCGCTCGACTACTACGGCTACGAGTTGCGCCGCTACCGGGAGGCGGCCGGCCTCACGCAGAAGCAGTTGGGCGCGATCATCAGTTACACGGGGTCGCTGGTCGGCCAGATCGAGACGGCGCGGAAGTTGCCGACGGCGGAGTTCAGCGAGCGGGTGGATGCGGCGCTGGGGACCGGCGGAATGCTCTCGCGGCTGCTGGGCCTGGTGCTGCGGAGCCAACTCCCGCCCTGGTTCCAGCAGGTGGCGGAGCTTGAGGCGCGCGCAACGGAGATCAGTACGTTCCAGACGCACATGGTGCACGGCCTGTTGCAGACGGAGGCGTACGCACGGGCGGTTCTCGGTGCCATGGACCGGAGCGATCTCGACGACCGTACGGCGGTCCGATTGGCGCGGCAGCGCATCCTGGACAAGGAGGAGCCTTCGGTGTTCTGGGGCATCCTTGGAGAAGGGGCGCTCTACCAGCAGATTGGCGGCCCCGAGACTATGCGTGGGCAACTGGCGCGCATGCTGTCCTTCGAGCAGAACCCGCGGGTGAACATCCAGGTGCTGCCGTACGACGCCGGTGCTCATGCGGGACTGCAGGGCTCGTTCACCCTCTATCGCTTCGCAAGCGACCCGGCCATCGTCTATACGGAGGGCTATGGGACGGGGCATCCAACGGCTAACCCGGGTGACTTCAGGGACTGTTCGCTCCGTTACGATCACCTCCAGGCCGCCGCCCTGTCCATCAAGGACTCGGCGGAGCTGATCCGGCGCACGATGGAGGAACGCTATGGGGAGCAGCGCGGAGTGGCGTAAGTCGAGCTACAGCGGCGACCAGGGCGGCGAATGCGTCGAGTGCGCCCCCCTCAACGGCGCCGCGTGGCGTAAGTCCAGCTACAGCGGCGACCAGGGCGGCGACTGCGTCGAAATTGCCGAGGCCCCCCACCTCGTCGCCGTCCGCGACTCCAAGGACACCACCCGCCCCGCGCTCCACCTCTCCCGCCCCGCCTTCGCGACCTTCGTCGCAGCGGCGGCTCGGGACGCTTTCTAGTCATTTCTCCACGGTGATCAAGCCGCGCTCCCTACGATGCTCCTGTTCGTCGGGTTCAGGGGGGTTGGGGAGTTGCGCGGCTTATTGTCCCGAAGAGTTACGGCCACCGAAGACGGCTTCGTCTACGACGGCTTCATTTCCTACAGCCAGGCAGTGAGCGGGGACCTGGCCACCACGCTCCAGCGATGGCTCGAGCGGTTCGCGACGCCCTGGTACCGGCCGAGGCGGCTGCGTGTGTTCCGCGATTACACCAGCCTGTCGGCGAGCCACGACCTCACGGACAGCATCCAGCGTGCCCTGGCCGGGACGCGGTGGTTCATCCTGCTGGCCTCTCCGCGCGCCGCCCAGTCGAAATGGGTGGACCGTGAAGTCGCCTGGTGGCGTACGCACCGGCAGCCGGAGCGCGTTTGCATCGTCCTCACCGACGGTGACCTTGTCTGGGACGACGCGTCCGGCGAATGGGACTGGGACGTGACCGACGCGCTGCCACCCAGCGCCCGGGGGATGTTCGCCGCACAGCCGCTCTGGGTCGATCTGCGAGCCGTGACATCGGCGAAGGAACTCGACCGGTCCAACGTGGATCTGCTGAACAAGGTGGCGCAGATCGCGGCGCCGCTGCGGGGAGTCGACAAAGACGCCATCGTCGGCGAGCACATCACGCTGCACCGCAGGGCGCGGTTACAGCGCCGGGGCGGAGTCGTGGGCCTGGTCCTCCTGCTCGTCACTGCGCTGATCGCGGCGTACATCGCGGTGGGCAACGCGCAAGAGGCGCAGGCCCAGTCGCGCATCGCGCAGGCCCGCGCCCTTGCCTCGGCGGCGGTCGCGAACGTCGACACCAACCTCGACATCGCGCAGCTGCTGGCGGTCGAGGCGTACCGGATGGACCCGAGGGCGGAGGCCCGATCGGCGCTTCTGCAAGCCGTGACGGCGAGCCCCCATCTGGTCCGGTATCTCCCCGCCGGCTCGGAGGTGCAGCGGGTGGCGGGGTCCGACAACCGGCAGTTCCTTAGTCGCGGGAACGAAGAACGGCCGTGTGCTGCGGTGGGACACCAAGGCGTACACCCAGCAGGTGATCGCCCAACTCAAGCGTCCCGTCACCGGGCTGGCGGTCAGCGCGGCCGGCGACACGATCATGGCGACCGACGGCTCGACCGCGGTCCTGTGGACAGGGGCCCCGCGAGGAGCATCTCGGCCTCGCTCGGAGGAAAACCCTCGCTCGTCGGGGTCTCCCCATCCGGACGCTCGGTCGTCGTGCACAGCGATGCCGAGGTTGTCACCTTGTTCGACAGGGGGCTCCGTCAGCTGGCACAGACACAGGCAGATAACGAGTTCGGCGAGTGGGGCGAGTTGGCAGTCCCGTCGGATCGTCAGATCGTCTTCTTCGAGAGCGGGCACGGCACCTGGGAGCGCAGGGCCCTTCCCTCGCTGGATCGCAGCGGCGGTGGAGGGGTCGGTTTCGGTACCGCCAACTACGCCGCCGCCTTCTCGCCCGGCGGACAGTCGTTCACGTACAGCAACGGGGATACTTGGCTGCCGCTGTGGAAGACGCGAGAACCGACGGGGGATCTGTACGGTCATGATTCCGAGGCCGCGAGCCAGGGTCCGAGACCGACTGCGCTGGCCATCTCCCGTGACGGGCGGCGCGTCGCCACAGCCAGCAGTGGATCAATCATCGTCTCGGACGTCACACCTGCCGGAAAGCAACGTGCCACAGCAAGGGAAATCAGCGCGGCAGGCGCAGTCAACCGCAACGCCCTCGCCTTCGTCGGAGACACCAACCATTTGATTTCGGCTTCGGGCTCTCGCGTTGCTTTCTGGGACCTCGCACAACCAAGCCGTATCACCGAAATGACCGCCATCGACTTCGGTCCGCCTTGCAACGCCTGTACCGAGCCCTGGCTGGCGGTGAGCCCGGACAAGAAGACCGTGGCAATGGTCGATGTCAGTGGCCTCTGGATGACGGTCCACTCACCCACCTTCTCGCGCACCTACGAGAATCACGAACTGACACCGTTCTACGGGCCGCCAGTTTTCATTGATGACGGCAGGAAACTCATCGTTCCGACCCCGTTGAATGGGGGTGCCGAGGTACGCGGTATCTCAACCGGCCTGCCGCTGCGGGGGAACTGGCCGGCCGCGGATCCGGTCCCCTCGGTGAAGGCAGCGTCCATGTCGCGAGACGGGAAAAGGGTCGTCGTCGTTACCGTCACGGACGCGGTGATCGTGCGTGACGCGACAACTGGGCGCATCCTCAAGGGAATCCCGGCTCCGGAAGGCTCCGGCGACCCGTTTGATCAGCAGTACGTTTCCACTGCGGCGATCGATGCGACGGCCTCCCATGCGGCGATCGTTACGAAGAAAGGGGTGCGACTCGTCGACATCGAAAAGGCAACGACACAAGAAATCCCCCTCGCGGACACAGTGAAAGTGCGATTCGCGGGCGAGAAGCTTGCAGTCCAGGTAGCGGGCAGCAGTTCCGTCCAACTGTGGAGCATGACCAACCACCGATTCGAGAGATCGATCGGAGACAGCCGCCAACTCGCGGGAGCCTTTGCGATCAGCAGCGATGCCTCGGTGCTCGCGCAGCGGCTTCAGGACGACTCTGTTGCCCTCACGAACATCGTGGACGACGAGGTCATCGGCACACTCGACCTAAATGCGCCGTACCCGGCGGCGGATTCATCGCTCGCCTTCGCCGACGACGGGACGATGCTCTTCGCCGCGGTGGAGGGGGAGGGGAACGTCGGGGAACTACAGCGGTGGTCGCTGACCCCCGACGTCTGGACCGACGCCGCCTGCACCACCTCCGGCCGCGACCTCACCCGCGCCGAGTGGGACAAGTACGTCGGCACCACACCCCCGTCCAACCTCCACTGCCGCAGGTGACCGGTCCCCTCACCGACTCACGCCCGCGCAACAGGGGGAGGCGAGGCGTGGCGTGGGGTGAGCGCCCCGCCTCCCACCGGCCCACAGGTCAACTGGTGCTGACCTGGAGTTCCTTGATGCCGTTGAGCCAAGCCGAGCGCAGTCGGCGCGGGTCGCCCACCAGGCGCAGGTCCGGCAGGGCGTCCGCTATCGCGTCGAAGATCAGGTTGATCTCCATCACCGCGAGTGACTTGCCGAGGCAGAAGTGTGGGCCTCCGCCGCCGAAGCCGAGGTGCGGGTTCGGGTCGCGGGTGATGTTGAACTGCTCGGGCTCCTCGAAGACTTCGGGGTCGCTATTGGCCGATGAGTAGAAGATCCCGACCCGGTCGCCCTTCTTGATCTGCCGGCCGCCCAGCTCCAGGTCCTGCGTGGCCGTGCGTTGGAAGGAGACCACGGGCGTCGCCCAGCGCACGATCTCCTCGGCCGCCGTCTCCGGCCGCTCCCGCTTGTAGAGCTCCCACTGCTCGGGATGCGTGAGAAACGCGTGCATACCGTGGCTGATCGCGTTCCTCGTGGTCTCATTGCCCGCGACTGCCAGCAGGATCACGAAGAAGCCGAACTCGTCGTTGGAGAGGTTGCCTTCGTCCTCCGCGGCGACCAGTTGGGACACGATGTCCTTGGCCGGACACTCCTTGCGGGCCGCGGCCAGATTCATCGAGTACGAGACGATCTCCATCGCCGCCTCGGCGCCGATCTCCTCGGTGATCGCGTACTCGGGGTCGTCGTACGCCGCCATCTTGTTGGACCAGTCGAAGAGCTTGGTGCGGTCCTCCTGCGGTACGCCGATGAGTTCCGCGATCGCCTGGAGCGGCAGTTCCACCGCGATATTGGTGACGAAGTCGAAGCTGCCGTCGTCCTTCGCACCGGCCAGCGCGGTCTCGACGATCGAGCGGGCGCGGTTGCGCAGGGCCACCTCCAGGGAGCGGATCGCCCGCGGGGTGAAGCCGCGCTGGACGATCTGGCGGACGCGGGTGTGCTCAGGCGGGTCCATGTTGAGCATGATCAGCTTCTGGACCTCGATCTGGTCGCGGCTGATCGTCTCGTTGAAGCGGATGACCGCGGTGTTGGTGTTGGAGGAGAAGAGTTCGGGGTGGGTGGAGACATGCTTGACGTCGGCGTGCCGGGTGACGGCCCAGTAGCCCTCGTCCTGGAAGCCGGAGATGCCGGCCGGCTGGGCGCACCACCAGACCGGGGCGGTCTGCCGCATCCGGGCGAACTCCGGGTGGGGGACACGGGCTTGGAGGAGATCGGGATCGGTGAAGTCGAACCCTTCGGGCAGATGGGGGCAGTCCTTCGGCAGCTTCAAGGTCAACTCCAGGTCTGGCGGTGGTGTCGGTGACGCCGGTGGTCACGGGGTGGTGACACGGTTTGTCTGACGACCCATCAGAAGTTGACCGAAAGGTAGTAACGAGTTCTACAAGTGGCAAGGGTCGCGGCGGGATCTGTTGCCGGTCGGGGGCGCCAGGGGTGCAGTAGTGCCGTGCAAGACCCTTGCGTACCGGGGGTAGCACTCATAAGACTGAACGGAGAACTAGAACGCGTACTAGTTCGGCTGCTGCGCGCCGGGACGCTCAGCGGCTGTGCGAGGAGAGGACGAGCTCATGGCCGCGGAACCCGTCATCGTCGAAGCCGTACGCACCCCCATCGGCAAACGCTCAGGCGCGCTTGCCAACCTCCATCCCGCCTATCTGCTGGGCGAGACCTATCGCGAACTTCTCGGCCGCACCGGCATCCACGCCGACTGCGTCGAGCAGGTGGTGGGCGGCACCGTCACCCACGCCGGCGAACAGTCCATGAACCCCGCGCGAAACGCCTGGCTGGCGATGGGGCTTCCGTACGAGACCGCGGCCACGACCGTGGACTGCCAGTGCGGGTCCTCGCAGCAGGCCAGCCATATGGTCGCGAACATGATCTCGGCCGGTGTCATCGACATCGGCATCAGCTGCGGCGTCGAGGCGATGTCACGGGTGCCGCTGGGCAGCGGCTCCAAGCACGGACCGGGCAAGCCGTTCCCCGACGAGTGGAACGTGGATCTGCCCAATCAGTTCGAGGCGGCGGAGCGCATCGCGCGCAACCGCGGGCTGACGCGTGAACGGGTCGACTCCCTGGGGCTGGTGTCGCAGGAGCGGGCCGCCGTGGCGTGGGCCGAGGAGCGCTTCAAACGCGAGACGTTCGCCGTGCAGGTGCCCACCACGGAGGAGGAACAAGCCGCGGGACAGGGCATGTGGCGGCTCGTCGACCGCGATGAGGGGCTGCGGGACACCAGCATGGAGGCGCTGGCAAGGCTGAAGCCGGTCATGCCGACGGCCGTGCACACCGCAGGCAACTCGTCGCAGATATCGGACGGTTCGGCCGCGATCATGTGGGCGTCCAAGCGGATGGCGCGTGCTCTGAAGCTGAGGCCGCGGGCCCGGATCGTCGCGCAGGCGCTGGTCGGCGCGGACCCGCACTACCACCTCGACGGGCCGATCGACGCCACGCGCGCCGTGCTCGGCAAGGCTGGGATGTCGCTCAAGGACATCGACCTGGTGGAGATCAACGAGGCGTTCGCGTCGGTGGTGCTGAGCTGGGCGCAGGTCTTCGAGCAGGACCTGGAGAAGGTCAATGTCAACGGTGGCGCGATCGCGCTCGGGCATCCGGTGGGAGCGACCGGGGCGCGGCTGATCACCACGGCCCTGCATGAACTGGAGCGCAGGGACAAGGAGTTCGCGCTGATCACCATGTGCGCGGGCGGGGCGCTGGCGACCGGGACCATCATCCAGCGGCTGTAGGCGTGTTGCGGAGGTGGTTCCGGAGCGGTCGCGTTCCGGCGGCCAGTTGTCGGACCCCTCCGCTACGTTGCCACCATGACGGAATTCGTACTGGTAGCAGGCGCGTGGCTCGGATCGTGGGCGTGGGACGAGGTGGTCCCGGAGTTGCGTGCGGCCGGGCACGGCACCCACCCTTTGACGCTGTCCGGCCTCGCCGACAAGCAGGGCGTGCCGGCCGGGCAGCAGACCCACGTACAGGACATCGTCAGCGAGGTCGAACGCCTCGATCTGCGCGACGTCGTCCTGGTCGGGCACAGCTACTCGGGCATCCCGGTCGGTCAGGCCGCCGAGCGGATCGGTGACCGGCTGGCCCACGTGGTGTTCGTCGACTCCAACGTTCCGGCCGACGGCGAGTCGTTCGTTTCGGGCTGGCCGTACGGCCGGGCGATGGTGGAGGCATCGATTGCCGACAACGGGGGCTTCTGGGCGCCCCTGACCGCAGCCGACTGCGACGGCCAGGGTCTCACCGGCGAGCAGATCGCACGGTTCGTGGGCGGCTCGACGCCGCACCCGGGCGCCACGCTGACCGAGCCGGCCGTGCTGGCGCGCCCGCTCGGCGAGCTTCCGGCGACGTACATCAAGTGCCTGCTCGACGGCGCCGAGCCGAACGACGACGTGGCGGAGCTGCTGAAGAGTGAGCACTGGCGGCTGGTCGAGATGGAGACCGGCCACTGGCCGATGTTCTCCCAGCCGCGCGAGCTGGCGCGGATTCTGCTCCGGTCAGGCGTGGAATCCTGAGATCCGCTGCACCCGGCCGCATACGGCACGAGGGCCCCGGTGCTCGACCAGGGAAGGGTCGATCACTTCGGGGCCTTCAGCCTTCAGGAACGCCGCGCCCAAGATCGTGGGCCGGCTCCATGCGCTGGAGGAGGCTGCGGGCCGGATCAGTACCAGCCCTGGGCCTGCCAGGAGGACCAGGCGCCGCACGGGCTGCCGTAGCGGGACTTCATGTAGTCCAGGCCCCACTTGATCTGGGTGGCCGGGTTGGTCTTCCAGTCAGCGCCGGCGGACGCCATCTTGCCGCCGGGCAGTGCCTGGACGAGGCCGTACGCACCGCTGGACGCGTTGGTGGCGTTCACGTTCCAGCCGCTCTCGTGCTCCACGATCTTGCTGAAGCACTGGAACTGCGCGTCGTCCGCGATCATCTGCTGGGCGACCGCCTTCGGGGACCCGGTCTGCGCGGCGGGAGCGGCAGCGGCCGTGGCCGGGTTCATGCCGATCGCCATGCCGGCAGTGCCCAGGACAAGGGCGGAGCCGACGAGAGCGTTCTTCGGGCGGATGGCGATGCGGCTGATGAGCGAGCGGAACACAGAGCGACCTAACTCTCGGGAACAGGGCCGTCGCGGGCATGCCGGAATCTCGTACGTACGAGTGGGGATCCGGCCGCCTGGGAGGCACTGCGGCTCCGGTGAGGAGCACGGGGCGCCTTGCGACTGGATCAGTTGTAGCGGCGAGGTCAGCCCGTCGCAACGACCCTTGTTACTAGCCGAGCTCGCACCTGGGGTGAAACGGCCGGGGCTTGACCGGAGAGGTTCCTGCAGGTGGCGGCAGTGATCGACGGGTTGCCATGGCCGCCAAAAAGGTACTATTGCGGCTCGTATCGGACTAAACCCCTGTGGGGCGGCTCACCCGGGAGGGACCCTGTCGGGGGTCTCGAATGTGACCTGCGCCTCGAAGGCGGCACGGCGGGTGGCTCGGCGCAGCGCCTTGAGGACCGTCGAGCCGATGGTGAGGGTCAGTACGACGGTGAGCACCGCCCGTCCGAGGTCCCAGCCGAAGGAGGTTGCCGCGCAGTAGGCGAGGAAGCGGACCAGGTTCTCCTGCACCGGATCGCCGGGGTGGAAGGAGATGCCGGAGGAGAGGCCGCCGATGTATGTCCAGCCCTGAAGATTCATGACCGTGCCATAGGCGAACGCGGCGACGGCCCCGTACAACGCGAGCATCAGCAGCTCGGCGCGGCCACGCAGCCGGTCCGGCCCCGGCAGCAGCCCCGCGCCCATCGTGAACCAGCCCATCGACAGCATCTGGAACGGCATCCACGGGCCGACGCCGCCGGTGAGCAGCGCGGAAGCGAACATGGTGACCGAGCCGAGTACAAAGCCGAAGCCCGGTCCGAGCACGCGGCCGCTCAGCACCATCAGGAAGAACATGGGCTCCAGACCCGCGGTGCCCGCGCCCAGCGGCCGCAGCGCGGCACCGACCGCGGCGAGGACTCCGAGCATCGCCACCGCCTTGGCGTCCATCCCGGTGTCGGCGATCGTCGCGACGACGACGGCCACGAGGAGCGGGAGCAGCGCGGCGAAGAGCCAGGGCGCGTCGGCGGAGTGGGCGAGTCCGGAGTCGGCGTCGGCGAGCAGCGGCCAGCCGAAGGCGATCACCCCGATCGCACTGATCAGGGCGAGGGCGGCGATGGATCGGGGGCCGAGGCGTACGGCACGGGCCTGTGTGGCGTGGTTCACAGGGCGTCCCTGACCTGGGCGACGGTCAGCCATTTCTGCGGGGCCAGGATCTTGGCGACCTGGGGCGCGAAGGCGGGCGAGGAGACCACGACCTCGGCGGTCGGGCCGTCCGCGACGACCTCGCCGTCGGCCAGGATCACCACCCGGTGCGCGAGGTCGGCGGCCAGCTCCACGTCGTGGGTGGCCAGGACGATGGCGTGCCCCTCGGCGGCCAGGCCTTTGAGGACGGTGACGAGCCGGGCCTTCGCGGCGTAGTCCAGACCCCGGGTCGGTTCGTCGAGGAGGAGGAGCGGCGGCCGCCCGGTGAGCACGATGGCCAGCGCCAGGGCGAGGCGCTGCCCCTCGGAGAGATCGCGGGGGTGCGTCGTGTCCGGTACGTCGGGCAGCAGCTCGGTCACCAGGGCGCGGCAGGAGCCGGGTGCGGCGCCCGCGTCGGCGTCGGCCGCCGCGCACTCGGCCGCCACCGTGTCCGCGTACAGCAGATCGCGCGGCTCCTGCGGAACGAGGCCGACCTGGCGGACCAGCTCGCGAGGGTGAGCGCGGTGGGGGGTGCGGCTGCCGACGAGGACGGTGCCGGAGATGGGCTCGACCATGCCGACGAGGGTGGCGAGGAGGGTCGACTTTCCGGCGCCGTTCCGGCCCATGAGGGCGATGGCTTCGCCGGGGGCGACGGTGAGGTCGACGCGGCGGAGGGCCTCTACGCGGTCGCGGCGGACGGTGAGCGCCTGGGCCTCGGCGAGCGGACCGCCCGAGCCGGGGCTCCGCCCCTTCCCGAACCCGGGGCTCGGCCCCAGACCCCGCGCCTCGCCCCAGGCCCCGCGCCTCAATCGCCGGCGGGGCCGCATTGCAGCCCGTCCGGCGATTGAGGACACGCCCGAAGGGCGTACGGGGGTCTGGGGCGGAGCCCCCGTTACGGGAAGGGGCGGGGTGGGGGAAAGACCCTTCAGGCGCTCCCGCAACACACCGGCCCCGCGGCGTGCATCCCGTACCGACAATGGCAGCGGGTCCCACCCCGCCACGCGGCCGAGCGCCACCACCGGAGGGTGTACGGGGGAGACCGCCATGATGGCGGCCGGGTCCCCGATCACCGGGGGCTCCCCGGGCGCGGGCAGCAGGATGACCTGGTCCGCATACTGCACCACCCGCTCCAGGCGGTGCTCGGCCATCAGGACCGTCGTGCCGAGATCGTGGACCAGCCGCTGCAGGACGGCCAGCACCTCTTCCGCCGCCGCCGGGTCCAGCGCGGACGTCGGCTCGTCGAGCACGAGGACCCTGGGGTGCGGGGTCAGCACCGAGCCGATCGCGACGCGCTGCTGCTGTCCGCCGGAGAGCGTGGCGATCGGGCGGTCGCGCAGCTCGGTCAGCCCGAGGAGATCGAGCGTCTCCTCGATGCGGCGGCGCATCACCTCGGGGGCGAGGCCGAGCGACTCCATGCCGTACGCCAGCTCGTCCTCGACCGTGTCGGTGACGAAGTGGGCGAGCGGGTCCTGGCCCACCGTGCCGACGAGATCGGCGAGTTCGCGCGGCTTGTGGGTACGGGTGTCGCGGCCGTCGACGGTGACGCGGCCGCGCAGGGTGCCGCCGGTGAAGTGTGGGACCAGGCCCGAGACCGCACCCAGCAGTGTCGACTTGCCGACACCGGACGGCCCGACCAGCAGCACCAACTCGCCCTCGGGGACGGTCAGGTCGACACCGCTGATCGCGGGCGCGCCGGCATCGCCGTACGTCACCGACACGTCTTCGAAGCGGATCACGGTTTCTCCTGCGAGGCGGGTACGGGCGCGATGAAGGCGGGCAGCAGTCCGATGAGGATGCTCGCGGCGGGCCAGAGGGGCAGCGTCGGCGCGGTCGGCGGTACGACGCCGGGGTGCAGCGCCTCCGGATCGTATGTACCCGCCCGGATCATCAGGGCTGCGACGACCGCGCCGGATCCGGCCACCAGCCAGGACCGCGGGCCCCAGCGGTCGGGTCGGTAGCGGGTGCGTACGGAGCGCCGGCCGCCGAGCCGGAGACCGGCGAGCGCGGCGAGGAGCCCGGCTATGAGGAGGGGCAGTCCGTACGAAGCGCCCTCCGCGGCGAGCAGTCCGTACGAACCGGCACAGACGCCGAGGAGTCCGCCGAGTGTGAGGACGGTGGTGGTGCGGCGGACGGCGGGCGGGACGTGTGCGATACGTCCGTAACCGCGCGCGTCCATGGATGCCGCGACGGCGACCGACCGCTCGAGCGCGCCCTCCAGGACGGGCAGCCCGATCTGCACGATCGCCTTGATGCCGCCGGTGGGGCGGCCGCGCAGCCGGCGGGCGGTGCGCAGCCGGACCACGTCCGCGACCATGTTCGGCGCGAAGGTCATGGCGACCACGACAGCGACGCCGACCTCGTACAGGGCGCCCGGGAGGGACTTGAGCAGGCGGGCGGGGTTGGCGAGCGCGTTGGCCGCGCCGACGCAGATGAGGAGCGTGGCGAGCTTCGCGCCGTCGTACAGCGCGAAGAGCAGCTGCTCGGCGGAGACCCGGCCACCGATGCGTACGCCTCGCGCCCAGTCCGGCAGCGGTACTTCGGGGAGGCTGAAGAGGACGTGCGTCCCCGGGATCGGCGAGCCGAGGACGACGGAGAAGAGCACGCGGATGCCGATGACGAAGAGCCCGAGCTTGGCGAAGGCCCCGTACGAACGGGCCCAGGGCGCGTCGGTGCGCCGGGCGGCGACGACGTATCCGGCGACGCCGACGAGGAGCCCGAGGAGAAGCGGATTGGTGGTCCGCGACGCGGCGGTGGCAAGCCCAAGGGCCCAGATCCACCAGGCCCCGGCATGCAGGGCGTTACTACGACTGGCGGCGGGCGCGAGGAGGTACGACCTGCGGGGCGATGTGTCGTCGCCCCGGTGACCGGCCGACCGGGGCGAATTCCTGCGGTCCCGGTGGTCGGCCGCCTGTCGTTGCGTCCCGCCGCCGTGACTGCCGGACGCCTGCGGCGACGCCCCGTCAGTCCCGCGACCCGCCTCCGGGCCGCGGGTCACAGCGTCTCCGGCTGCACCCCGCCGGCGCGGCTCCTCGTCGTCTCGCACCGTCGATGCCTCGGTTGTCATCCCCGGCGGCGGCGCGACTGCCACACCGCCGCGGTGCCGAGTACCGCTACCGCCCCCAGGCCGGCGATGAGGCCGGCCGAGGGACCGCCCTTGTCGTCACTACCGCTCTTGCTCGGCGCAGACTCGGACGGCTTCGCCTTCGGCTCCGGTTTCGTCGCGACCTGTTCGCCGCAGCCCGATTGCGGGTAGCGCGAGATCGCGCAGAGCAGCGCCTCGCTGTTGTACCGCAGCGGCTTCGCCACCGACGCCAGCGCCTCCGCGCTCGTCGCGTCCTTGCCGACCTGTGCGCACGCCGACCGCGACGCGGGCGGCGTCTCGCCCTCCGGGGCGTCGGCCTGCGTGCCGGAGTCGATGACCAGCGCGATCCGCTTCGTGTCGTCCTTCGGCGGTGTCCGGCCGCAGATCGCCTCGAAGTCCGGAGCCGTGCGCGGCTGCGCCGAGTCCCGGCTGTCCTCGCTCACCGAGAAACGGAAGCCGTTCACCGAGCCGCCCGACGGCCTCGCCGTGGCCGGGCCCTCGGTGGCGTACGTCCACTTCCCGCCGCCGCTCTGCCAGAACGACCAGTAGCGGTAACCCGCCGCCTGCGCCGGACCCGCGCACAGCACCGTGAGCACGGCGCCGAGCGCGAGGACGAGGGTGAGGACTCGGGTACGCATCACCGCTGCTGGTTCTTCTTGCGGCCGCTGAGGAGGATTCCGGCGCCGACGCTGGCGACGAAGAACGCGCCCACGATCCACCACACCCCGATGCCCGAGTCGGAGTCCTTCTTCTTGTCCGCAGCCGACGCCGACTGTCCCGTCGTCGACTCGGGCGCGGGACCCGTCGCGTTGAGCCCCGCCACCAGGTCCGTCCCGCCGAAGCTCTTCGGGTCCGCGCCGGTCGCATGCGCGGCGAGGATCAGCTGTGCGTACGCCGCCGGGCCGGACGCCTTCGCCCAGGCCGCAGAGTTCTGCTGCAGCCACTCCATCGGCTTCTTCGCCTGGTCGCCGAGGCCCTGCGCGCTCAGCGCGACGATCGCGTCCGCCGTGTTCCCGAAGTCCGGCTTCTTAGTCGGGTCCGCGGCGCCCGGCATCGGAGCCGTGTTCAGGTGCCCGGTCCTGGCGAGCGCGGTCGCCAGGTACGCCGCGCCGTTGTGCGCCGCCCCCTCGACCGTCGTCGCCTTCTCGCAGACCGTGCCCTTGGCGTCCTTCGCACCCGCCGTCACGGCCAGGCCCTTGCCGTGCGCGCCGACCACAGCCGCCGCCGTGGAGTCCGCGACCATGCCGGGCGACTTCAGCTGGAAGACGAACGCGCCGCCGTCCTTCCCGCCGCACGGCTTCGCGAACGTCAGCAGCGCGTCGTACGGCGTCTTCCCGCCCTTCGACTTCACCGCCTCCGGCTTCTCGCCCGCCGCCGCGAGCGCGCCGATCACGATGGAGGTGGAGTTGGCGTCGCTGGCCCCGCCCGGGTTGTAGCCCCAGCCGCCGTCCGCGTTCTGCACGGACTTCAGCCAGCCGGCCGTCTTCTTCACGGTGGCGTCCTGCCCTCCGAGCGCGGCGAGCGCCTGCACCGCGGCGGCCGTGGCGTTGGAGTCCAGCGGCAGCTTGGCGTCGCACGCCTTGGCCGCGTCCGCGCGGTACGAGGGGAAGCCACCGCTGTCGCACTGCTGACCGGTCAGCCAGGCCACGGCCTTGGCCGCGGGCTTGACGCCCACCGTGTCCTGCGCGAGCAGCGCCAGCGACTGCCGCCAGACACCGTCGTACGTCGGGTCGCCCGTGCCGTACAGACCGGACGGCAGCACGGTCGACGGCGTCGGAGACGGCGCCGCGATCGCGGCCGGCGCGGCGGCCGAGGCTATGGCCATGCCGAGTACGGCGGAGGCGGCGAGCGATATGGCGCTGCGGCGAACGGGGGTCATGGCGGGCTGGGCCTCTCCTGCGGGAGCCGGGCACAGGCACGCTCAGGTACCAGGGCTCCGGCCCCGTATACCTCGACGGTGCCGGCCACCGGCGGGCTGCCGGTGGCACGAGCCGGTCACGACCAGGTACGGGGCATTCCGACTCACCGCTTGCGACGGCGGTTCACGGCTGCGGGTCAGCGCCGGATTTGCACCGGCTTCCCCCCGTACGGTCATGATGACGACTCGCTCACTCTACCGACCGGCCGGTGGTCGATCGCCGGTGGCCGGTCGCCGGTGGCCACCAGGGGTCAGACCGCCACGTACAGCGTCGGGTCGCTCCCCGCCAGCACCTCCGCGCGCCCCAGCTTCACCAGTCGCCGCAGATGTGCCTCCGCCTCCGAGACCGCGATGTTGCGTGATCCGTACGGGATCTGGTCCCAGGGCCGGTTCCACTCCATCCGCTCGGCGACCTGCCACGCAGTGCGCGGGGCGGCCAGCAGCCCGAGCAGGCCGGTGAGCCGTTCCTCGTGGTGGTCGAGCAACTCCCGTACCCGGGACACGGCATCGGGGAAGGCGTACTGGTGCGCCGGGAGCACCTCGGCGGGTGCGAGGCGGCCGATGCGCTCCAGGGAGTCGAGGTAGTCGCCGAGCGGATCGGTGACGGTGGCTGTGTCGCCGGCGTCCGGATCTTCGTAGAGGCCGATGTGCGGGGTGATCCGGGGCAGCAGATGGTCGCCGGAGAAGAGCCGCCCATTGCCGGGTCTGCCCGCCGGATGGGCCTCATCCAGGTGGAGGCAGACATGGCCGGGCGTGTGGCCGGGGGTCCAGATGGCGCGGAGCCGGCGGCCCGGCAGGTCGAGGAGTTCGCCGGGGACGATCTCCCGGTCGGGCAGGGCCGCGCGCAGGCCCGGCAGCGTACGCATCCGGCCCGAGGCGCGGGCCGCGCGCAGCGGAGCGGTGTGTTCGTCGGGGGCGCCGGCCCTGGAGAGTTTGTCCGCCAGGTAGTCGAGCCAGCGGGCCGGTTCGGCCTCCCTGGTGCGGCGTACCACCGCAGTGTCCGCGTCGTGCATCGCGATCCAGGCGCCGGAGACGTCCCGGACCTGCCCGGACAGGCCGTGGTGGTCGGGGTGGTGGTGGGTGATGACGACGCCGTGGATGTCACCGACCGCGACATCGAGGGAGCCGAGACCCGCGACGAGGGCGTCCCAGGAGGCCGGGTCGTCCCAGCCGGTGTCGATGAGTACGGGCCCGCGGTCGGTGTCGAGCAGGTGGACCAGGGTGTGACCGAGAGGATTGTCCGGAATGGGCACCTCGATGGACCAGACGCCCCCGCCGTGGTCGGTCACCTGGGTCATGGGGCTCTCGTCTCTCCTCGGCGACACAGCCACGGCCCACTATAACTAGAACTGGTTCCAATGGTCGCCCAAGTCGACTGTCATTCCAGCGGAGTTGGCTGACCTGCGGCGCGCCGACGACGAAGGCCCCGACCGGCGAACCGGTCAGGGCCTTTCATCCGCTGGAGCGGCCCGCCATCCCCGCAGAAGCGATACCGGGGCAAGCGGTGGCCGGATTCCTGGCGCCCGCTACTGGGCCGTTCCGAAGTCCTGCGTCCAGTAACTGTTGGGCTGCGCGAGGCCGATGCCGATCTCCTTGAACGCACAGTTGAGGATGTTGGCCTTGTGGCCGGGGCTGGCCATCCAGCCCGCCATGACGCTCTCGGGTGTGGCGTAGCCGTAGGCGACGTTCTCGCCGTAGGTGCTCCAGTTGTAACCGGCACTCGTGATCCGGTCGCCAGGAGACGAGCCGTCGGAGCCCGTGTGGGACATGTTCTTGTGGGAAGCCATGTCCTTGCTGTGGTCCTGGGCGGCCTTCGTCAGCTTCGCGTTCATGGTCAGCGCGGAGCACCCGACCTTGCCGCGCTCGCTGTTGACGAGCTGCAACACCCGGGCCGCATCCCCGGATGCCGGGGCGGCGGTCTTCGGTGCGCTCGGAGTCGCGGTGGCCTTGGGTGCGCTCGGAGTCGCGCTGGTCTTCGGTGCGCTCGGAGTGGCAGCGGGCGTCTGCGACGCTCCCGCCGCCGGCTTCTGGCCCCATGGAGCACCCGTCCACCGCTGCTCGGAGTTCGCACTCTTCCAGTGGTGGCCGTTCCAGTGGTGGCCGTAGGACTTGCTGCCCGCGTTCTCCTGGGGGTTCATGCAGGCCATGGCGGCAGAGGGCACACCTATGGCTCCCACGGCGACGGCCGCGATGGTTATCTTCCGGTAGTACGTCTTCCTACGGTGCTTGCTCATGCGTGACCTCGCTCGTTAATCGCGGGGCGCCCCCGGTGTGGCCGACTCTGCGCAGATCCGGCACCTGAGCTGCGGAGACGCTTTGCGCCGCCATTCTTAGAACTGCTGTCAGGGCAGGGCAACGAGCACCAGTACTACCTTGATTCGTAGGGCTGGAGGACTCTTGAAATGGGCGCACGGGCGTGCTGGTCCGGCTTTCGGGGTCGCGGGAGGTCCTGATGCTTCGTCAGAAACCCTTGCTCGCTCGCTGGACGGGCGAAAGTGACGAGCGGACCGAATGCCGTCAAACCCTGCGCGGGTTATGTCTGCACCAAGACGGACAAATATCGCTATGTCGCCAACGTGCCATCTACTATTCAGCGACCTAAGTGCCGAATGTCCGTGTGGCTGATGTCACTGGGCGATGGAGGAACCAGCCTCCCCGTTGGTCGCTCTGCGTGACTTTGCCGCTTATGAGGGTGAGTGGCGTGCGAGCGCGAATGTAGCCAGGGCGCCGTTTCGAGGCGCTCCTGGCTACATGTCCCCCGTGGTCGCGCTGGTCGGTGAGAACGCTAGGCGCGGAAGCCGTCGAAGGCGATGTTCAGGTGACGGGGTCCACGCAGCACAGCGTTCTGGCGGTAGGGCGGTGGGTCCTCCATCAGACGGGGGTTGTCGAGCCTGCGGGCGAGCTCGGTCAGGGCGAGCTGTGCCTCCATACGGGCGAGGGGCGCGCCGAAGCAGTTGTGGATGCCGCTGCCGAGGCCGAGGTGCTGGTTGTCCCTCCGGTCGGGGTCGAACCGGTCGGGGTCGGGGAACCGCTGCGGGTCCCGGTTGCCGGAGGCAAGGACGAGCCAGAGGGACGCGCCCTTGGGGATGGTGGTGCCGGCGACCTCGATGTCCGCGAGCGTGGTGCGTTGGGGCAGCAGCTGCACGGGGGGCTCGAAGCGCAGGAGCTCTTCCACGAGCGGGACGGCCAGCTGCGGCTCTTCCCGCAGCCGCTTCAGGACGTCCGGGTTGCGCAGCAGGGTGAGCATCCCGTTGGTGATGAGGTTGACCGTGGTCTCGTGGCCGGCGATCAGGAGCAGGGCAGCAGTACTGATCACCTCCATCGGGGTCATCTGCCCGTCAGGGCCGTGGTCGGTGGCCAGCGCGGAGAGCATGTCGTCGCCGGGTGCCTTGCGGCGTTCGTCGATGAGCCCGGCCAGGTACATGCCCAACTCGGTGCGGGCCTGCTGGGCGATGCGACGCCGCTCGGTGGGGTCCTTGGACGGGTCCGGGTCCAGGCTGGCGGCGATGGTGTCGGCCCAGGTGTGGAAGCGCGCCTCGTCGTCGCGGGGGATCCCGAGCAGCCTGCAGATCACCGTCACGGGGAAGGGGTAGGAGAAGTTGTCGACGAGGTCGACCTGCTCCCGGTCTCCGAAGCCGTCGATGAGATCCGAAACGATCTTGGAGAGTTCGCCGCGCATGTTGTGGACGCGCCGAGGGGTCTTCGGCGGTCCGAACGGCCGCATCGTCATACGGCGCAACCGGTCGTGCTCGGGAGGGTCGAGCTTCAGGAAGGTGGGCGGCAGGGTGCCCTCCTCCTCCTGGTCAGGGAGGGCGCCGGCGGCCTCGGGGGACAGATTTCGGGCGTCGGAGCTGATCCGCGGATCGTGAAGCAGGCCCTTGATGTCCCAGTAGTTGCTGACCACGTACGTGCTGCCGTCCTCCTCTCGGAACACCGGGGTCTTGCGGAGCTCGGCGTACAGGGGGTAGGGGTCGGCGCGGTTGGCGTGGTCGAGGATCTGTCCCAGGAGCGTGGCTTGCGTCATGACGGGTCCTTGTGGGCGTTGGAGACGGCTTTGCGGGCCGTGGACGGGCGTTGCCGTGCCCGCGATCAGGCTCGGACCGGGGTGAAGGAGATCCGCCGGTCGGTCGGCGAGTAGCCACTGAGGGTGACGGTCGGCGCATGTGTGGGCAGCGAGGGGTCCGGGAAGTCGGCCGAGACCGGTCGCAGACCTTCAGGACGGCGGTCGACGGTGGGGAAGCTCAGCGGGAACGGCGCGGCCGATTCGATCAGCCGCTGGTAGAAGTCCAGCCACTTCGTCTGGTCGAAGGTGACGGCGGCGATGACCCGGCCCTGGTATCCGTACACGCCGGTGAAGCGTCGCTCGGCGAGTGACCCCTGGGCGATGAGGATCTCCTCGCCCAGGGACGGAACGCCGACCGACTTGATGCTGACGCCGAACTGGGAGGACCAGAAGGCAGGCACCCACAGGTGCGGTCGGCGGTCCGAGCTGGCGCTGATCATGTTGTGCGCCGCGATCTCGGCCTGCGCGACGGCATTGCCCCAGTGCTCCAGGGACAGGAACTGGTAACCGAAGAGCGCATGGGGGGACCGCGCGACGTCACCGGCGACGAAGACGTCGTCGGTCACGATGCCCCGGACGTCGAAGGCGCGGCAGCCCGCGTCGCAGGCGATTCCCCGGGGTCCGGCGCCGAGCCCGGATCCGGCCAGCCACTCGGTGTTGCGTGTCGCGCCGAGCGAGATCACCGCCACGTCCGCGTCGATCGTCGTGCCGTCGGACAGGTGGGCACTGCGCAGCCGCCCTGCCGAGTCGCCCTCCAGCCCTGTGACCATGACGCCGCAGCGCAGGTCCACGCCTGCTTGGCGTTGCAACTCGGCGGCCACCTCACCGACCACGCCGCCGAGCGCGCCCACGAGAGGCGCGGCCGCACGCTCCGCGACGGTGACGGGCAGTCCCTGCTCACGGCAGGCGGAGGCGATTTCCGAGCCGGTGAAGCCGGCGCCGATGATGAGCACCCGGCGAGGTCCGGCCGCCAGCCGGCGGTGCAGCCCCGCCGCGTCCTCGCGCGTGCGCAGCACAAAGACCCCGTCCAGCTCGGCCTCTTCTTCATGCGGCCACGGCCGGGCACGGACGCCGGTGGTGATCAGCAGCCGGTCGTACTCCACCTCGTCGCCGCCGGCCAGGCGTACCCGCTTGGCGGCCATGTCCAGCCCGGTGGCGGCATCACCGAGCCGCCACTGCGCATCGATCGCCCAGCGACGGGGCAGTGCGGTGTGCTCCGCGGACGCCTTGCCGAGCAGGACCTGCTTGGACAGTGGCGGCCGGTCGTACGGCTCGTGGGGCTCGTCGCCGATCAGCGTCAGCGAACCGGTGAAGCCCTCCTCCCGCAGGGTCTCCGCGGCCCGGAGGCCGGCGAGGGAGGCGCCCACGATCACGATCCGCCCCTCGCGCCTCAGCCATTCCAGCTCACCGTCCACTGGACACCCCCTCCCTCACCGGGGCCGGCTCATTGCCCAGGTCGTCCACCAAGATGGCCTGGACCGGGCAAGCCGCGGCGGCGCGCGCCACGTGCTCCCGCTGTGTGTCGTCGGCGTGCGGGTTGTACAACAGCGCCTCGTCGCCGTGCATGGTGAATACGTCGGGTGCGAGGAAGGCGCACTGCGCGTACCCCTGGCACCGGTTGAGATCGACGACAAGCCTCATCAAGGGGCCGCCCTTCCAGTAGTACCCCTGCCCCAGCCTGTGCGTGCTCCTGTGGTTTCGCGAGCACAGGCGGGCCAAAGGAGTTGTCAGCCGATAACGCTCGGGAAATAGCTGGTCATGACGAGGGGGCCGGTGCGGGCCGCGGGCGGAAACTGGACACCAGAATGTAGAGGCTGAGAACCAGAGCCCACAGGGGGAAGACCAGCTCCGACCAGGGGATGCTGCTCGTCACGAGGAGCAGTGTCAGGGCGACGAGATAGCCCAGGATGGAAAGCCAGCGCGGCAGGACTCCCAGCCGACGCCCGATGGACGAGGTCGAGAAGGTGAATACCGCGGCCATGCGCATCGAGTAGGTCGTCAGAAGGCTGTAGGTGAAGTGATGGCCGAAGGACCGGAGTTGCACGGAGTCGGCTCCGGCCGTACCGGCCGTATCCAGCAGACTTCCGGCTGCGGCCGCGGCCCCGAAGAGAGTCGCCACGAATACCAGACCGCTGCCCATGAAGACAGTGGCGAGGAACTGATCCTCCGCCTCTCCGATACGCGCGCGCACAGTGCCCATGAACCACAGGAAGAAGATGCCCGCGAACGGGATGAGGGCGAGCGCCGTCTGTACCGTGTGCCGCTTCGAGGGATCGACGAACCAGGTGCCGCCCCCGCCGCTCGGCTCCTCCGGTATGGCCAGGCGGATCAGAACGATGGCAGCAGCGAGTAGTACGGCGAAAATGATCCCTACCATTCCTGCGGCTCGTGGGGTGCGCAGCGCCTGATCTCTCCTCTCCATGGGTGTCGTCGCTTCCTCTCCCTGTCGACTAGGACCAGCAAGCACCCGCGCACGCGGCCGCGCCACCCGGACCGCCCAAGAGGGTGACGTGCGCGGACCGGCAGCGAGTCGGCGTCGTGCGAATCGTGGTTCCGGATGATGCTTGGTAGCACCTCGCTGCTGTTGGAACGGCCCGGAAGCGCCGCGCGGCCCCATGGCGGACCCGCGCAGGCCGGTCGCCCCCGCCCAACGGGAAACCACTGGTCGGGGGCTATTTCGTTCCTGCCGTGGACTCCTTCAACTAGAACTGGTATCAGTTCTGAAACAGTGTCAGATAGCGCCGGGCCGCAGGAGGCAGCAGCCATGACCGAGCTTGTGGAACACGGAAAGCTGTTCATCGGCGGGGAGTTGACCGATCCGCTCGGCAGCGACGCCATCGAGGTCGTATCGCCGCACACCGAGCAGGTCATCGGGCGGGTCCCGCACGCCTCACCGGCGGACGTCGACCGAGCGGTCGCCACCGCCCGCAAGGCCTTCGACGAGGGGCCCTGGCCGCGTATGACGCTCGACGAGCGGATCGCCGTCATCACCAGGATCAAGGACGCGATCGCGGTACGGCACGAGGAGATCGCCCGCTCCATCAGCGCGCAGAACGGCTCCCCGTACTCCTGGAGCGTGCTCGCGCAGGCGCTCGGCGCGATGATGGTGTGGGACGCGGCGATCACCGTCGCGCGCGGATATCCGCACGAGGAGCAGCGGGCCGGAGTGCTCGGGCCGATCCTCGTACGGCGGGAGCCGGTGGGCGTCGTGGCGGCCGTGATCCCGTGGAACGTCCCGCAGTTCACGGCCGCGGCCAAGCTCGGCCCGGCGCTGCTGGCCGGCTGCACGGTGGTGCTCAAGCCATCGCCCGAGTCGCCCCTGGACTCGTACATCCTCGCTGAGATCGCGCAGGAGGCCGGGCTGCCGCAGGGCGTCCTCTCGATCCTGCCCGCGGACCGCGAAGTGAGCGAGTACCTGGTCGGGCACCCCGGCATCGACAAGGTCTCCTTCACCGGCTCGGTCGCGGCCGGCAAGCGGGTCATGGAGGTCGCCTCGCGCAATCTCACCCGCGTCACCCTCGAACTCGGCGGCAAGTCGGCGGCGGTGATCCTGCCGGACGCGGATCTGGAGTCGGCGGTGGCCGGGATCGTCCCGGCAGCCTGGATGAACAACGGGCAGGCGTGCGTGGCCCAGAGCCGTATCCTCGCGCCGCGCAGCCGCTACGACGAGATAGCGGAGGCGCTCGCCGCAGCGGCGAGCGCCCTGGTGGTCGGTGACCCGCTCGACGCCTCGACGCAGGTCGGTCCGCTGGTGGCCCGGCGCCAGCAGCAGCGCTCGCTCGACTACATCAGGATCGGGCAGGAGGAAGGCGCCAAGGTACTTACGGGCGGCGGGCGTCCGGCCGGTCTTGAGCAGGGCTGGTACGTGGAGCCGACGCTCTTCGGCGGGGTCGACAACTCCATGCGCATCGCCCGCGAGGAGATATTCGGGCCGGTGATCTGTCTGCTGCCGTACGGGGACGAGAGCGAGGCGGCGAAGATCGCGAACGACTCCGACTACGGGCTCAGCGGCAGCGTCTGGACGGCCGACGTCGAGCGTGGCATCGACTTCGCGCGGCGGGTCAGGACCGGGACGTACAACGTCAACACCTTCAGCCTCGACATGCTCGGGCCGTTCGGCGGCTACAAGAACTCGGGCCTGGGGCGGGAGTTCGGGCCGGAGGGCTACAGCGAGTACCTGGAGCACAAGATGATCCATCTGCCGGCCGGGTCCGGAGAGAACTGAGAGGAGAACTGATGGGAGACCGCTGGCACGTAGAGGTCGACCGGAACGTCTGTATCGGCTCGGGCATGTGCCTGAGCCACGCCCCGGACGGCTTCGCGCTCGACGCGGCCCGGCAGTCGCATCCACAGGACGCCGACACCGACGCCAACGAGAAGATCCTCGCGGCAGCCGAGAACTGCCCGGTCGAGGCGATCGCCATCACGCTGCTGGAGAGCGGGGAGCCGGTCTTTCCGCCCGAGGAGTAGCGGAGCAGCAACCGACCTTCGAACAGTGTGGAACAGAGGTTGACTCGTGCGTATCGCACAGTGATCTCATGACATGCGTGACTGTCCGGCCCCCCGGCCCCGTGGAAATCTTGGTGTCACGTCGCCGAGGGGGGAAGGGTCATGGACAAGCGGTACGAGGTCTTCTGTCTCGCGGACAGGATTTTCTACGAGACTCCGGACCGCTTGTCCTCCACGCGTACGTCTGCCGGCATGCCGTCCCGAACGGAGAGCAGCGTCCCGCTCTTCGAGGCGGCTCAGCGCCCGGTCCCCGAAGGGTGGCGAAGCTTCCTCTCCGGGGACTGGCTCCACATCAGCCCGGTGGACACGGTGCGCCCCCGCCAGGGCTGGAAGATCCATGCCTCGGCCTGTCTCGACAACGCCGAGAAGACCGCGGCCAAGGTGTGGGACTACTGCGTCCCACGGGAGATTCCCTTCAAGTTCGTCCCCGGCCGGCAACCACTGCACCTGCGCAACTCCAAATACGCGGGACGCGGCTCCAGCGGCAAGTTCGCCACCGTCTATCCGGCCGACGACACGGAACTCCAGCTGATCCTGGAGGAGTTGGGTGCGCTGCTCGACGGCGAGCCGGGCCCGTACATCCTCACCGATCTCCGCTGGAACGACGGCCCGCTGTATGTACGGTACGGCGGCTTCGCGAAGCGGCACTGTGTCGACGAAACCGGCTCCGGCGCCCTCGTGCCCGCCATCGAGAACCCCGAAGGCGTACTGGTGCCGGACCGCAGGGACCCGGTCTTCCAGCTGCCCGAGTGGGTGACGCTGCCCCCTTTCCTCGAGCCCCAGCTGGCGGCGCGCAACGCGACCACCACCGGCGAACTGCCGTACCGCATCGAGCGCGCCCTGCACTTCTCCAACGGCGGTGGCGTGTATGCCGGCACCGATCTGCGGACCGGCGAGCAGGTGGTACTCAAGGAGGCGCGGCCGCATGCCGGGCTCGCCGCGGACGGGGCCGACGCCGTGACACGGCTGGAGCGCGAGAGAGCCGCGCTCGAGCGGCTCACCGGGCTCGGCGTCGCACCCGAGGCGCGTGACTGGTTCATCCTCGGCGACCACCGCTTCCTCGTCATGGACTTCCTCCCCGGCCGCACCCTCAACTCCTTCTTCGCGCAGCGTCATCCGCTGCTGGCCGTCGAGCCGGATCCGGCGGCGCTCGCGGAGTACACGCAATGGGCGCTGGGTGTGCTGCACGCGGTCGAGGAGGCCGTGGCGGCCGTGCACGGCCGTGGTCTTGTCTTCAACGACCTGCATATGTTCAACATCATGGTCGACCCGGACGACGATTCCGTGCGGCTGCTGGACTTCGAGGCCGCGATGCCGGTGGGAGAGCACCGCGGCCAGGCCATGGCCCACCCGGGGTTCGTCGCGCCGGGTGACCGTGAGGGCTTCGAGGTGGACCGCTACGCACTCGCCTGCCTGCGGCTCGCCCTCTTCGTGCCGATGACGACGCTGCTGGTCGTGGACCGGGGCAAGGCGGCGCATCTGGCCGAGGTCGCGGCGGAGCAGTTCCCCGGCCTGCCGGACGGTTTCCTCGACGAGGCGGTACGGGTGATCAGAGGCAAGTCCCCCGAACCCACGGGGAGTTATCTTCCCGCGAAGACCGGGGACCGGTCTCTCGGCCGCGACTCCATGGTCCGCGCGAT
Organism: Streptomyces sp. NPDC048479; assembly: GCF_040651435.1. Lineage (NCBI taxonomy): Bacteria > Bacillati > Actinomycetota > Actinomycetes > Kitasatosporales > Streptomycetaceae > Streptomyces > Streptomyces sp. NPDC048479. The sequence goes on along the minus strand of NZ_JBEZKA010000001.1, from coordinate 439,815 downwards.
CCTCGCGTCCGCGACACCGGAGCGCGACGACCGGCTCTTCCCCGGCGATATCGCGCAGTTCGCGGACGGCGGCGGACTCGGACTGGCGCACGGCGCGGCCGGAGTGCTGTACGCCCTCGCCGAGACGGGCGCGGCACGCTACGAGGCGGGCGAGGAGTGGCTGCTCAGCCATACGGCCCCGCCACCGGCCGGCACCCCGCTCGGTCTCTACGACGGGCTGACGGGCGTCGCACACGTCCTCGACCGGCTCGGCCACCGCGAGCGTGCCGTCGAACTCGTCGGGCGGGTGCTCGACGAGAAGTGGCAGCGGCTCGCGCCCGATCTGCACGGCGGGCTGGCCGGCATCGGCCTCGTACTCGACCGGCTCGGACTGCGCGCAGAGGCGCTGGAGGCCGCGCGGGTCCTCGTCGACCGGCCGCCGACCGCCCACGGCAGGCGCGCCGGGCTGCTGCACGGCGCGAGCGGACCCGCCCTGTTCTTCCTGCGGCTGTACGAGTCCACCGGCGATTCCGCCCTGCTGGACCAGGCGGCCGAGGCGCTGCGCCGGGATCTCGCCCGGTGTGTGACGGACCGGTCGGGGACCCTGCTCGTGGACGAGGGCGTACGCACCATGCCGTACCTCGGAGCGGGCAGCGCCGGCATCGGCGCGGTCCTCGACGACTACCTCGCCCACCGTCACGACGAGGAGTTCGCCCGCGCCAGGGAGGCGATACTGCCCGCGGCTCGGCTGCGGTACTACGCGCAGCCCGGACTGTTCAACGGGCGCGCGGGGATGGTGCTGCACCTGGCCCGTACCCGTGCCCCGCGCCCGCAGCTGGACGCCCAGATCGCCGCACTCTCCTGGTACGCCGTGCCGTACGAGGGTGAACTCGCCTTCCCCGGCGACCAGATGATGCGGCTCTCCATGGACCTCGCCACCGGAACCGCCGGCTGTCTGCTCGCCCTCGGAGCCGCGTCCGGTGAACGTCCCGCGCAGCTGCCGTTCCTGCCGCCGCTGAAGGCGGCCCCACAGACGGCCCCGCAAGGGGTCGAGCAGTAAGTACGTACCGTCCCCATGAAAGAGGAGATCACCATGGCACTTCTGGACCTGCAGAAGCTGGATGTCCCCGAGACCGACCACGGCGGCGGTGGCGGGGAGAGCAGCGTTAGCCTGCTGCTGTGCGACAAGCACAGCTCGCACAGCAACCTTCTCTGCCTCTGATCATCTGCTTCTGATCAGGTGATTTGTTCGCGGCCCCGGACGGCACCGCTGGCCGTCCGGGGCCGCGTGCACGCATGCAGATGGTGAGGGAGGGCGACCATGTTCCTGCGCGAAACCGTCCGGCACGGTGCGCCGCGTGCCGTCTCCGTCCTTCTGCTGACCTGCGCCCTTGCCGCGACCGGGCTTGCACTGCCCGCCGTACTGGGCCGCGCGCTGGACCTGCTGCTCGCCGGCCGGCGGTCGGACGCCGGGCCGTGGCTCGCTCTCTGCGCGGGCCTCACCGGCCTCGCCGTCGTACTCGGCGCCCTCGACGGACTCGTCACCGGCACTGCCAACGCCCGTACCACCGCCTGGATACGGGAACGGGTGCTGCGGCACGCCCTCGCGTCCGGACCCCGGCTGCGCCTGGCCCCCGGCGAGGTGGTGGCACGCCTCACCGGCAACGCCGCACAGGCCGGGACCGTGCCGACGACCCTCGCGACCGCGCTCGCCGCCGTGATCACACCCGTGGGCGGGCTCGTCGGGCTCGCCGTCACCGACTGGTGGACCGCGCTCGTGGTGATCGCGGGGATGCCCCTACTCGTCCTGCTGCTGCGGGTGTTCATCCGGGATTCCGGCGAGAGTACCGCGCGCTATCTGCGGGCCCAGGGCGAGATCGCGGGACTGCTGACGGAAGCGGTGCGCGGAGTCCGTACGATCGCCGCCGCCGGAACCCGGGGCCGGGACGCGGCGCGCATCCTTGCGCCGCTGCCCGAGCTGTCACGGCAGGGCCACCTGATGTGGTGGATCATGGGCCGATCCACCGCGCGGGCAGCCGCGCTGCTGCCCCTGCTGCAGCTCGCGGTGCTGGCTGTCGCCGGAGTACGGCTCGCGGAGGGCGCGTTGAGCGTCGGCGGAATGCTGGCCGCGTGGCGGTACGGAGTGCTCGCCACCGGCACCGGCGTATTGGTCGGACAGCTCAACGGCCTGGTGCGCGGACGCACGGCGGCGGGCCGGCTCGCGGAGATCCTCGAGACGCCCGAGATGACGTACGGGGAGCGCGAACTTCCACCGGGCGAAGGTACTTTGGAGCTGCGCGGGGTGCGGCTGAGCGGGCTGCACAATGTCGATCTGGTGATACCGGGCGGCTCGGTCACCGCCGTCGTGGGCCGCTCGGGCAGCGGCAAATCGGCCCTGGCGGCCGTCGCCGGACGCCTTGCCGACCCCGAGGCGGGGACGGTGCTTCTCGACGGCGTCCCGGTGGCCGGGCTCTCCCGAGAGGTGCTGCGCCGCGAGGTCGGCCACGCCTTCGCCCGGCCGGCGCTGCTCGGCGGGACGGTCGGCGGCACGATCGCCTTCGGTGCGTACGAGCCCGGCGATGCGGCGGTGGCGGAGGCCGCGCGAGCCGCGTGCGCCGACGACTTCGTACGCCGCCTGCCGCACGGCTACGCCACCGCGTGCGCGGCCGCGCCCCTGTCCGGCGGTGAGGCCCAACGCCTCGGCCTGGCACGGGCTTTCGCGCATGCAGGGCGACTGCTGATCCTGGACGACGCCACCTCCAGCCTGGACTCGGCCACCGAACTGAAGGTGTCCCGCGCGCTGCTTCACGACGTCCGCGCCCGTACCCGTCTGATCGTCGCCCACCGCGCGCCGACCGCGGCCCGCGCGGACCTGGTGGTCTGGCTGGAGGAGGGCCGTATCCGGGCCGTGGCCCCGCACGCCGAGCTCTGGCAACTTCCTTCCTACCGCGCGGTGTTCGCGGAGGACGCGGTCGACGACGCAGCCGCGGAGGAGACGGTCGCGGAGATCGCGGCGGGGGAGAAGGCGGTCGTGGAGAACGCAGCCGGACGGGAGGCGGTCGCGGAGAACGCAGCCGGACGGGAGGCGGTCGTGGAGATCGCAGCCGGGCAGGAGGCGGTCGCGGAGAACGCAGCCGAACGGGAGGCGGTCGTGGAGATCGCAGCCGGACGGGAGGCGGTCGCGGATGGCTGAGGCCCGGCTCCGGCTGCTGCGGCACCGGCCGCGGGTGCTCGTACGCCTCGCCGCGTGGTCTGCGCTGGAGGCGGGGCAGACGTTTCTCCTCGGGTACGCGCTCGCCCGCGCCATCGACGGCGGATTCCTCGCCCAGGACCCCGCCCACGGTCTGTACTGGCTGGCCGCCGCCGCGGTCGCCGTCGTCCTCGGGGCCTTCGGTACCGGCAGGGTCCACCGGGTGGTCGCCGCGCTGGTGGAGCCCGTACGGGACGATCTCGTACGCCGGGTGGTGGACCGCGCTCTGCGGGACGGCGACGACGCGGCAGTCTCCCGGCTCACCCATCAGGTGGAGATCGCCCGCGACACATTCGCGGGCCTCGTGCTGGTCTCGCGCACCTTCGTCTTCACCGCGGCAGGGGCTCTGGCCGGGCTGTTCTCCCTCGCGCCCGTCCTGCTGCTGGTGGTACTGCCGCCGCTGCTCGCCGGCCTCGCGCTCTTCCTGGCGACCCTGCGCCCGCTGGCCCGCAGACAGGAGACCTTCCTCGCCGCCGACGAGGCCATCGCCACCGAACTGGGCGCGCTGGTCTCTGGATTGAGGGACATCACGGCTGCCGGGGCCGAGGATCGCGTGGCGACGGACGCGGCTGCCCGGATCGCCGACGAGTACCGCGCGGCCCGCGGCCTGGCCCGCTGGGGCACGCTGCGGGTCCTGGCCGTCGGCATCGGCGGCCGCCTCCCGGTGGTGCTGCTCCTGATCACCGCGCCCTGGCTGCTCGCGCACGGATTGACCGCGGGCGCTCTGGTCGGCGCCCTCGCCTATCTCACCCAGTCCCTGCTCCCCGCTCTGCAGTCGCTGATGCAGGGCCTCGGCACCTCGGGCGCCCGCCTCGCGGTCGTGCTGCGCCGGCTCACCGCGGAGGGAGTCCCGGAGGAGCCGCGCGCGGTGCGCACCGGCCCCGACACCGGGGCTGGCGCCGGGGCCGGTACGGCGGTACGGCTGCGCGGCGTGACGTTCGCCTACGGTCCGGGCGCCGCGCCCGTCGTCGACGGGCTCGATCTGGCCGTTCCCGTGGGCGGTCATCTCGTCGTCGCGGGCCCGAGCGGCATCGGCAAATCCACGCTCGCCGCGCTGATCGCCGGGGTGCTGCGGCCGGACGACGGCGAGGTTCTGCTCGGCGCCGAGCGGGTGCTCGTGCCGCAGGAGGCGTATATCTTCACGGCCACCGTGCGCGAGAACCTCGGCCATCTCTGCCCCGAGCCGCCTCCGGACGCCGCCGTACTCGCCTCCTGTGCGGCCGTCGGCGCACACGGGCTCGTCGAGCGGCTGGGCGGTCTCGACGCGCCGGTCGACCCCACCGCGCTGTCGGCCGGAGAGCGCCAGCTGCTCGCGCTGGCCCGCGCCCATGCCGCGCCCGCGCCTCTCGTGCTGCTCGACGAGGCGACCTGCCACCTCGACCCGGCGGCCGAGGCGCGCGCCGAGCGGGCGTTCGCCACCCGGCCCGGCGGCACGCTGATCGTCGTCGCGCACCGGATCGGCTCGGCGCGGCGGGCCGGCCACGTGCTGGTGATGGACGGGACGCACACGGAGTACGGCACCCACGAGGAGCTGTTGGCCCGCTCCTCCTTCTACCGCGAACTGACAGGGGCCTTCGCAGGGTTCTCACACCCAGCCTTCGCCCTGGGAGATCCTTATGGCGTCGACCCGGTTGCGCGCACCGGTCTTACGGGTGATGGCCGCCATGTAGTTGCGCACCGTGCCGTTGGACAGATGGAGACTGTTCGCGATGTCGCCGATCGAGGCTCCCTCGGCAGCCAGTGACAGCACGCTCAACTCCCGTTTGGTCAGCGGCATTTGAGCGGCTCGCAGAAAGCTGAAGCCCAGTGAGGTGTCGACGAAAAGTTCCCCCTTGGCCACCTTCCGGATGGCGGCGATCAGATTCTCGGGCGTGCCCTCCTTGTCGACAAAGCCACAGGCGTATGCCTCGACGGCCCGCCGGAGTGGACCTGGCCGGTTCGCGTTGGCGAGCACCAGTAACGGGCTGCTTCCCCCACCGGTCCGGCTTCCCGGCAGCTCACCGAGCGGCGCGATGCCGTACGACTCCGAACAGTCCAGGTCCACCGCGCACACGTCAGGGCGGAGCATTCGCGCCCGGCTCGGCGCGCTGCGCCAGGGCGCGTGAAAGACCTCCAGGTCGGGCTCTCCGGCGAGTCTCTCCGCCAGCGCCGACCGCAACAGACACACATCGTGCACCAGAAGTACCCGGATCACGTTCTGTCCCCCTAGCTCACCGCTCAACGGTTGCTTCATTCAGAACGCAAACATTCTTAGCGTGTCGCCCGCGTCATGGAGGTGCAGAACCAGCCAAGGGGTGGCAAGGGGGGCGCACGTGCCAGGCGCGAACCCCCAGTCTGCGACAACCCGCGCACGCGCGTGCCAGGCTTCTGCGGTGATCGAACGGGTGCTCGAGAGCGGCGGCCGAACCGCCCGCGCCGTGGCGACACACCTCAGCCCGGGCACACGCCAATGGCGCAACGACGAAAGAGAGTTGCGCATGGCGCTATGGGCGACTTCCGGTGCGCCTGGGGTCTATGCGGCGCATTTGACACCAAGTGTACATATGGTTACTTTAGAACCAGATTGAACGAAATATCCGTCTTCTCGCCTGGCGAGAAGACGAACAATCTCAACATCCCGATCGACGACCACCCGGTCGTTGGTTGTCCGATGGACGGATGCTCCGCCGCGGGGATTGCTGCACTCAGCAACCCAGGTGGGCCCGATGCCGCGCATTCAGCGTGTGAGTCGGCGACGGAAACTCCCGTCGTGGTGATACTCCCGCCATGACGATGGCAACTTCCGCCATCTTCAAGGCCGATGTACCGGACCCTTCGCGAACGCATCATTGCGTCACCAGTACTGACGCCACCGCGGCCGTGCAGGCTCGGGCCCGTCTACGCTCCCGGGAAGGGAAAGCACCATGCGGGTAATGACATCCAGGACTCTTCGGCTGCTTGCCAGCCTGTTTGCTGCTCTGACTCTCGGCCTCGTTGGAGCCGGCGCAGCCAGTGCCACCAGCTCGTCCCACCCCGCTGCGCACGACTACTGCGGCTACTCCAACAGTCGTTACGACGACTGGTGCAACTACGGCAACCGTGACTCCCGTGACTTCCGCGACTTCCGCGACAACGGCCGCCGCGACTTCCGTGACTTCCGCGACTTCCGTGACTTCCGCGACGCCAATACCGTCATCGTTTTCGTCCGCTGACGCATGAAGGCTTAGGCCGAATCATCTCGGCGAGGCCGGTCGGGCCCTTTCTCCGGCAGTCCCGCGTGGCGACAGCTGCGCGGGACTGCCTGTGTCGCGATCAATGCAAGCCCCGGCCGCGGCCCTCGCCCGGCCCTTGCGGCGTCGTCAGGTCGATCAGCCGGCACACCGTCTCGATGTCGATCTTCACTTGCGCGATCGAGGCGCGCCCCGAGAGCCAGGTGATCAGCGCCGAGTGCCAGGTGTGCTCGATCACCCGCACCGCCGAGAGCTGCTCCGGCGTCGGATTCTCCAGCCCCATGGCGTCCAGGATGATCGCCGTGGTCTGGCGGGAGACCTTGTCCACCTCGGGGCTGACGCTGCGGTCCGCGAAGGTCAGCGCCCGCACCATCGCGTCCGCGAGATGCGGTTCGCGCTGGAGCGCCCGGAAGGCCCGCATCAGCGTCTCGGCAACCCGCTCCGCCGCGCTGTCCCCGGCCGGCGGCTTTTTGCGCAGGGTCGTGTGCATGTGCTGGAGCTGGTCCTGCATGGTGGCGACCAGCAGATGGATCTTGGAGGGGAAGTAGCGGTAGAGCGTGCCGAGCGCGACGCTCGACGACTCGGCGACCTCGCGCATCTGCACCGCGTCGAAGCCGCCCCGGCTGGCCAGCTGGGCGCTGGCGTGGAGGATACGACGCCGGCGCGCCTCCTGGCGTTCCGTCAGGGGCGGCGAAGCAGGCACCGCCGACTTGGCTTCGGCTGTCATATGTCCCGTTCCATGCGCGAGTCCGGATCGCACAGCATGGCAGGGCCCCCGTCGTGGCGCGAATCACCTGATCCGGCCCTTACAGCAGCGCTACCTGCCGGTAGATTCGAAGCTCCTTGAGCGATCAAGTCTGAAACTTGTTCTAGATTAGCGTGAGCGGTTACGCTCCGGCGAAAACGCAGTGAGAAGGGGGCCGTGAGTGACCGCTGAGGCCATAGAGGCCGGCCCTCGTCCGGGCAGGTCCGGCGGCGGTGACGAGCCGCTGCGCATCGCGCTCCTCACCTACAAGGGCAACCCCTTCTGCGGCGGCCAGGGCGTCTATGTACGGCACCTCTCGCGCGAGCTCGCCCGCCTCGGCCACAGCGTCGAGGTGATCGGCGCGCAGCCCTATCCCGTACTCGACGAAGGCGTGCCGCTCACCGAGCTGGGCAGCCTCGATCTGTACCGGAGCCCGGACCCGTTCCGTACGCCGAAGCGCGACGAGTACCGCGACTGGATCGACGCGCTCGAGGTCGCGACCATGTGGACCGGCGGCTTCCCGGAGCCGCTGACCTTCTCGCTGCGCGCCCGGCGTCATCTGGCCGCTCGGCGCGGTGAGTTCGACGTCATCCACGACAACCAGACGCTCGGGTACGGGCTGCTCGCCGACCTCGGCGCACCGCTGGTCACCACCATCCACCACCCGATCACCGTCGACCGGCAGCTGGACCTGGACGCCGCGGACGACTGGCGCAGGCGTGCGTCCGTACGCCGCTGGTACGGCTTCACGCGGATGCAGAAGCGGGTCGCGCGCCGGCTGCCGTCGGTGCTCACCGTTTCCGGTTCCTCGCAGCAGGAGATCGTCGATCACCTCGGCGTGCCGGCCGGCCGCGTCCATGTCGTCCACATCGGGGCCGACACCGACCTCTTCTCGCCGAACCCGGCGGTCGCGGAGGTCCCCGGCCGGATCGTCACCACTTCCAGCGCGGACGTCCCGCTCAAGGGCCTCGTCCATCTTGTCGAGGCGCTGGGGAAGCTCCGTACGGAGCATCCCGCCGCGCATCTCGTCGTCGTCGGCAAGCGCGCGGAGGACGGTCCCGTCGCACAGCTGATCGAGCGGTACGGCCTCCAGGACGCCGTCGAGTTCGTCAAGGGCATTTCCGACCCCGAGCTGGTCGATCTGGTGCGCAGCGCGCAGATCGCGTGTGTGCCGTCGCTGTACGAGGGCTTCTCGCTGCCCGCAGCGGAGGCGATGGCGACGGGCACGCCGCTGGTCGCCACGACCGGCGGTGCGATCCCGGAGGTCACGGGCCCGGACGGGGAGACCTGTCTGGCGGTGCCGCCGGGCGACGCGGGTGCGCTCGCCGCGGCGCTGGGCCGGCTGCTCGGCGACGAGGCGCTGCGCGTACGGCTGGGGGCGGCGGGCCGGGAGCGCGTGCTGGAGCGGTTCACCTGGCGGCAGGCAGCGATCGGTACGGCCGAGCACTACCGCGAGGCGATCGCGACGCGCTCGCCCCGCTCCGCGGCGCTGGGGGCCGCCCGGTGACCCGTCTCCACCAGGCGCGGTGTGACAGGACCCGTACCGGCTCCCGGCATCCCCGGCGCTCCGTGCCACAGGCATCGGCCCGCTCCGCGGCGCCGTACCCCGGCCGCTCCGCGGCCATATGTGTGGGCCGCAGGCCCACGAATCCGGACCGCACTGCGGACCCGCGTACTGGAACCTCCGACCGCGAAAGCAGGTCTACGTGCTGACCGTCGACTTCTCCCGCTTCCCGCTCGCCGCGGGCGACCGCGTGCTCGATCTGGGCTGCGGTGCAGGCCGGCACGCGTTCGAGTGCTACCGGCGCGGTGCGCAGGTCGTGGCCCTCGACCAGAACGGCGAGGAGATCCGCGAGGTCGCGAAGTGGTTCGCCGCGATGAAGGAGGCCGGGGAAGCGCCGGAGGGCGCCACCGCCACCGCCATGGAGGGCGACGCGCTCAACCTGCCGTTCCCCGACGAGTCCTTCGACGTCGTGATCATCTCCGAGGTCATGGAGCACATCCCGGACGACAAGGGTGTGCTCGCCGAGATGGTGCGGGTGCTGAAGCCCGGCGGACGGATCGCCGTCACCGTGCCGCGCTACGGCCCCGAGAAGATCTGCTGGGCGCTGAGCGACGCGTACCACGAGGTCGAGGGCGGCCATATCCGCATCTACAAGGCCGACGAACTGCTCGGCAAGATGAGGGAAGCCGGCCTCAAGCCGTACGGCACGCACCACGCACACGCGCTGCACTCGCCGTACTGGTGGCTCAAGTGTGCCTTCGGCGTCGACAACGACAAGGCCCTGCCGGTCAAGGCGTACCACCAGCTGCTGGTCTGGGACATCATGAAGAAGCCGCTGGCCACACGGCTCGCCGAGCAGGCGCTCAACCCGCTGATCGGCAAGAGCTTCGTGGCGTACGCGACCAAGCCGCACCTGCCCGCAGTGGCCGCCAAGTGACTGTGCCCAAGCGCGGCCCCGGCCGTACGGAACACCTGGTCCTGCCCGGGGTCCTCACCGCGGAGGAAGCACTCGAGACCGTTGCCGGGATACTCGCCGTACAGCGCGAGGACGGCGCTATCCCGTGGTTCCGGGGGCATCACCTCGACCCGTGGGACCACACCGAGGCGGCCATGGCGCTGGACGCGGCGGGCGAGCACGAGGCCGCGGCCCGCGCGTACGAGTGGCTGATACGGCATCAGAACGAGGACGGGTCCTGGTACGCCGCGTATCACGACGGCGAGGCGGACCGGCCCACCGACCAGGGCCGGGAGAGCAACTTCTGCGCGTACATCGCCGTCGGCGTCTGGCACCACTTCCTGGCCACCGGCGACGAGGGGTTCCTCGACCGGATGTGGCCGGCCGTCTACGCCGCGATCGAGTTCGTACTGGCGCTGCAGCAGCCCGGCGGCCAGATCGGCTGGAAGCGGGAGACGGACGGCACGGCCGTCAATGACGCGCTGCTGACCGGCAGTTCGTCGGTCCACCAGGCGCTGCGCTGCGCGCTGGCGATCGCCGAGGAGCGCGAAGAGCCGCAGCCCGACTGGGAGCTGGCGGCGGGCGCGCTCGCGCATGCGATCCGCCGGCATCCGGAGCGTTTTCTCGACAAGAGCCGCTACTCGATGGACTGGTACTACCCGGTCCTCGGCGGTGCGCTGACGGGTGCGGAGGCCAAGTCCCGTATCGAGGACGGCTGGGACGACTTCGTCGTACCGGACCTCGGAGTGCGGTGCGTGCTGCCCAACCCGTGGGTGACCGGCGGTGAGAGCTGCGAACTCGCCCTGGCGCTGTGGGTGATGGGCGAGTCCGACCGGGCGCTGGAGATCCTTCAGTCCATCCAGCATCTGCGCGCCGAGGGCGGCATGTACTGGACGGGGTACGTCTTCGAGGGCAACCGGGCCGTGTGGCCGGAGGAACTCACCGCCTGGACGGCGGGCTCGCTGCTGCTGGCGGTGGCCGCGCTCGGGGGAGACGAGGCGACGGTTGCGGTGTTCGGCGGGGAGCGACTGCCGCGGGGGCTCGCCCCGGAGTGCTGCTAGGCCCTGCCGGCTGGGGCTCCGCCCCAGGGCCCCCGTACGCCCTTCGGGCGCGTCCTCAATCGCCGGCGGGGCTGGACTTTCCAGCCCCGCCGGCGATTGAGGCGCGGGGATCCGGGGGCGGAGGCCCGGTTACGGGAAGGGGCGGGGTGGGGAAGGCTCCCCCGGTCACCGGCTAGTACCTCCGCAGTCGGCCCGCCACCGCGTGGCCGATGAAGAGGTACACCACCGCCGCCAGGCCGTAGCCGGCGACGACACGCGCCCAGGCGTCGTCGAAGGTGAACAGGTCGTAGGACCAGCCGGCGAGCCAGTGCGCGGCGTCCTGGATGAAGCTCACCAAGTCGTTGGCGCGGTTGGCGTCCAGCAGGTACATCAGGATCCAGAGGCCGAGGATGACGGCCATGACATCGGCAACGATCATGATGACCGCTGCGGCCTGATTCGTTCCGTTGTGATGACGAGGACTCATGGGCATCGGGTTACCGCTTGTGAGCGTGTGAAACCCTCGACGTACAACAGGCTCGGGACGGAGCTGCCGTACCCCTCCCAACTGGGCGAGCGAGCCTAGGAGTTCAGCTCCGCAAGGACGCGCAAAGTGTGCGGGTCCGGAGCGGTCACCAGCAGGTCCGTGACCGGGCCCTTGCGCCACAGCTCCAGGCGTTCCGCGATCCGTTCACGCGGCCCGACCAGCGAGATCTCGTCGGCGAAGGCGTCGGGCACGGCAAGCACGGCTTCCTCGCGGCGGCCGTCGGCGAACAGTCGCTGGATATGGCGGGCCTCGGACTCGAAGCCCATCCGGGCCATCAGATCGGCGTGGAAGTTCCGTGCAGCGTGGCCCATGCCGCCGATGTAGAAGCCGAGCATCGCCTTGACCGGGAGCAGGCCCTCCGCCACATCGGTACAGACCTTGGCGCGGGCCATCGGCGCGATCATGAACCCGTCGGAGAGGCTGCCGAGCGAGGCCTCGTAGACGTCCGTACGCATCGGCGACCAGTACAGCGGCAGCCAGCCGTCGGCGATGCGCGTCGTCTGGGAGATGTTTTTCGGCCCTTCGGCGCCCAGCAGGACGGGAAGTGAGGCACGCAGCGGATGCGTGATCGGCTTGAGCGCCTTGCCGATGCCGGTAGCGTCCTCTCCTCGGTACGGATGGGAGTGGAAGCGGCCCGCCAGTTCAACAGGGGCCTCTCGCCTGAGCACTTGGCGGATCACATCGACGTACTCGCGGGTCGCCGTCAGCGGGCTCTTCGGGAACGGACGGCCGTACCAGCCCTCCACCACCTGCGGCCCCGACAGACCGAGTCCGAGCATCATCCGGCCGCCGGACAGATGGTCCAGGGTGAGCGCGTGCATCGCGGTGGCGGTGGGGGTGCGGGCGGCCATCTGTGCCACCGCCGTGCCGAGTCGGATGCGGGAGGTGTGCGCGGCGATCCAGGTCAGCGGGGTGAAGGCGTCGGAACCCCAGGCCTCCGCCGTCCATACGGAGTCATAGCCGAGGCGCTCGGCCGCGCGCGCGAGATCGAGATGGGCGGGGTCCGGGCCGCGGCCCCAGTAGCCGAGAGCGAGTCCGAGTCGCATGCCGTGTCCCCTCCAGCGCTACGTTTCTGACGGTGCGTCAGAGTACGCCAACGGCCCCCCGCCCGGAAGGGCGAGGGGCCGCTCTGCGGACCGCTGTTCGCGTCAGCCGCGCTGGATGCCCGCGGTGTCCTGCAGCACGCCACGACGGCCGTCCTGCGTCTGGGCGATGAGGCCCGGACCGCGCTGCTCGACCGCGAGGTACCAGGTGCCGGGCGCGAGCTCGGCGATCGGGGTCGGCGAACCGTCCTCGCCGTACAGCGGGCGGGCCACCGGCACCGCGAACCAGAACGGCGTGAAGTCCGCGGCGCCGCCGGCGTTCTGCGGCGCGGCCGGGGCCGGCTGCTGCTGGCCCGGCTGCGGCTGGGCGCCGTACGGCTGGGGCTGACCCGGCTGGCCGGGCTGCGCGCCGTAGGGCTGCTGCTGGGCACCCGGGTAGCCGTAGCCGGCTCCGGGGACGCCCGGCTGCGCGCCGTACGGCTGCGCGACCGGCTTGGGGGCGCCGAGGAGCGGGGCCTTGAAGGCCGGGACGATGAGCGAGCAGACCGCGCCGGCGGCCAGGACGAGCGTGGCGATGAAGCCGAGGATGAGGCCGACGCCGGCGTCGACACTGCCGCCGACGTCCAGGGAGCCCGCCGGGTCGAAGATCGCGCCGAGCGCGCTCCAGGCCGTGAAGACGGTCAGGGCGACGCCGAGCTGGCCGAGGTCGAGCCCGATGACCTTCGGCGGCTGCGGCAGCCCGCGCGAGATCACGATCAGAGCGGCGCCGATGATGCCGGCCAAGTAGACACCCAGGAGCAGGGACCCGTTGTCCCAGGCGTTCGGCACGCCGTCGCAGTTGCTGCCGGAGCAGTCGAACGTGTCGAGGAACGAGGCGATGAACAGCAACACCGCTGCTCCGATCACCACGCCATCGCCTCGAGTGAGGGAGCGGATGTTCACGTAAATGTCCTTCGTCGGGTCGTGTCATCGGGGCGGTCGTCGCTGCCGCCGGTGCGGCGGTGTGCACGGCGCGGAGCTCGGGGGTGACTCCCCATCGTAGAGCTGAATCTATCGTCTGCCCGATCCGGCCGTCTGCCGGGTATGGGAGTTACCGGTCGAGGTAGCTGCTGATGCCGTCAGCCATTCCCTGCGCCGCTTTCTGCCGCCAGTTGGAACTTGTCAGCAGAGCGGCATCCTTCGGGTCACGCATATTGCCGCATTCGATGAACACCTTGGGCACTGTGGACAGGTTGAGGCCGCCGAGATCCTCGCGTACGTCCAACCCCGTGCCGTCGCCCACATAGTTGGAGGGCGCGCTGCCGGTCGCGTGTACGAACTTTCCGGCGATCCGCTCGCCGAGTTCGCGCGAGGGGCCGACGATGGTCGCGGTGTCCGCCGCACCCCCCTTGACCAGGGCGGGAAGGATCACATGGAAGCCGCGGTTGCCGACGGCCGAGCCGTCGGCGTGAATGGAGATCACCGCATCGGCCTTGGCCTTGTTTCCGATGCGCGCCCGTTCATCCACACAGGGGCCGAAGGGCCGGTCGTTGGTGTGGGTGAATTTCACCGTTGCGCCCTGCTTCTCGAGCAGTGTGCGAAGACGTTGTGAAACATCGAGGCTGAATTCGGCCTCGGTGTAACCGGCGTTGGTGGACGTGCCCGTCGTGTCGCATTCCTTGCGGTTGGTTCCGATATCCACGAGTTTGTTGATTTCGCTCGTGTGCTGGAAATTGCGGGGGTTGTGCCCCGGGTCGACGACCACGACCCTGCCGGCGAGCGGCCCCGGCGCACCGGCCCTCCCCTTCGACGGCGACGGCGACGGCGAGGCGGTGGCAGAGGTGGCGGACGGTGACGGAGAGGCCGGCGGGGCGGGCTTGCCCGCGGCGGTCGACCCGCTCGGCAACGCCCTCGGCGGCTCGTTCTCGTCCGGGCCGCTCATTGCCTGCCAGCCGAGCCACCCCGCCAGCGCGGTCGGCACCAGCGCGGCAATCACGATCGTGAGATTGCCGCGACCGAAGCGGCGCGGCGGCATGGAGGGCTGGTTCTCGTCGTACGACACCCTCGCGATGCTAGCCCGGCGGCTCAGATCCCCGTTCCGGTACGCCGCAGGACGCGCAGCGAGTCGGTCGCCGAGACCTCGGTGAACGCGCCGGACGCGAGTGCCCGGAGGTAGACGCGGTACGGGGCCTGGCCGGTCCACTCGTCGACCGGGTCGGGGAAGACGTCGTGGATGACGAGGAGGCCGCCGTCGGCGACATGCGGCGCCCAGCCCTCGTAGTCGCCGCCCGCGTGCTCGTCGGTGTGGCCGCCGTCGATGAAGACCAGGCCCAGGGGTGTGCCCCAGACCTTCGCGACCTGCGGGGAGCGGCCGACGACGGCGATGACGTGGTCCTCGAGACCGGCCTTGTGCAGGGTGCGGCGGAAGGTCGGCAGCGTGTCCATCTCGCCGACCTCCGGGTCGACCACGGTCGGGTCGTGGTACTCCCAGCCCGGCTGCTGCTCCTCGCTGCCCCGGTGGTGGTCGACCGTGATCGCCGTCGTCCCCGCCTCACGGGCGGCGTCGGCGAGCAGGATGGTCGAGCGCCCGCAGTAGGTGCCCACCTCGAGCAGCGGCAGCCCGAGCGCCCCGGCCTCGACGGCGGCCGCGTAGAGGGCGAGGCCCTCGGCCACGGGCATGAAGCCCTTGGCCGCCTCGAAGGCGGCGAGGGTCTCCGGCTTGGGGGCGGCGGCCATGGTTCCTCCTGGTCGTGCGGGGTGTCCGGCCGCCCATCGTGCCTCACACGTCGCACTCGAACCACATCGTCTTGCCGCCGGGTGCCGGCAGCGTGCCCCAGCGGTCGGTGACCGCCTCGACCAGGAGCAGCCCGCGCCCGCCCTCGTCCAGCTCGTCGCCTCTGCACTCGGGGCGCACCGGGCGGGGGCAGTGGGGGTGCGCGTCCGCGACCTCGACCCGCAGCCCGTCCGGCCGCCGCAGGATGAGCAGCGTGCAGCGCCTGCCGGGCACATGCCGGACGACATTCGCGACCAGCTCGGTCAGCGCCAGCTCGGCGGCGTCGGTGAGCCCGGGCATGTCCCAGCGGGTCAGGAACGTCCGCAGGATGCGGCGCAGGTGGCGGGCGGAGTGAGTGCCCACCGTGAAACCCATGCGGTAGCAGTCGTCCATTGCCGCAATTGCCGCTGGTGGGCAGTCGGTTACGTGATTCATGTCACCAGCGTGGAGTGGTGCGATTACGCTCGGCTACGAACGGAAACGAACGCCGCGAGGCGTGAGCTTGGGGGTGACCGCCGCGTGGTCAATATCCGCGACCTCGATCCCAGCGCATCGCCGCTGGACTATTACGGCTCCGAACTGCGCCGCCTGAGAGAGGATGCCGGGCTGAAGCAGGGCGAGCTGGGCGGCTGTGTCTTCTGTACGGCGTCGCTGATCGGCCAGATCGAGACGGCGAGGAAGGTGCCGACGAGGGATTTTTCGGAACGGGTGGACGCGGCGCTGGGGACGGGCGGGGTGTTCTCAAGGCTGGTGGGGCTGGTGCTGCGGAGCCAACTGCCGAGCTGGTTCCAGGCGTACGCGGAGATGGAGGCCCGGGCGGCGTACATCTCGTCTTTCCAGGCGGAGGTGGTGGACGGACTGCTGCAGACGGAGGGGTACGCGCGAGCAGTGCTGGGTGTACGGAACGAGGAGAACCTCGACGCGAAAGTGGCCGCCCGCATGGAGCGGCAGCGCATCCTCGACCGCGACAATCCGCCGCTGATGTGGGTGGTGCTGAGCGAGGCCGTCCTGCATCAGGAGATCGGCGGCCGGGAGGTCATGCGGAACCAACTTGCCCACACGTTGGACCTGCGGGGGCGGGAGTGGGTGCAGGTGCAGATCCTGCCCTTCGAGGCAGGCGCGCATGCGGGGGTGATGGGCTCGTTCTACTTGCTGCGGTTCGACGACGACCCGGATCTCGTCTATACCGAGGACTTCGTCCAGGGCCATATGACGGCCAATCCGCAAGCTCTCAGGGAGGGTTCACTCCGTTACGATCACTTGCAGGCCGCCGCGCTCTCCGTGGAGGATTCGGCGGCACTGATCGCCCGCGTAATGGAGGAGCGCTATGGCCACGAACCAGCATCTGACGGGCGCGCGTTGGCGTAAGTCGTCGTACAGCGGTGACACCGGCGGCGCCTGCGTAGAGTGCGCCCCGCTCGGCCCCGCCGCCTGGCGCAAGTCGTCCTACAGCGGGGACACCGGCGGTCAGTGCATCGAGGTCGCCGCCCACCCCTGCCGTATCGCCGTCCGTGACTCCAAGAACCCCGACGGCCCCGCCCTCGCCGTCACCCCCGCCGCCTTCGCGGCCTTCGTCACAGCCGCAGCCGTGGGCGGCCTCTGAGAGGCCCGATCCGGCGTCGCACTGTGCGGAGGGCGTGCTGGACACGCCCTCCGCAGTGCTGAGTCAGTCCTTCTTCTTCTCCAGGCAGACGACGTACGCCGTCAGGCTGGCGCCGGGCTCAGGATGCGTCACCGAGACGGCCCAGCCGGTCGCGCTGGTTCCATCGGCGGCGGGGGCGCCGTTGGCGCCAATGGGGTAAGAGTCCGTGAGGTAGGCAGTGACGGCGTCGGTGGTGTTGGTGAAGCCGCCGCCGCCGACCGCAACTCCTTTGGGCGGGCACTGGACCCATGCGGTCACATTCTGGTCCGGAACCAGGGCCATGGGGGCGCCGACGTAGGTCGTCGCGACCACCTTGCCGTTCTTGTCGGATCCGTCCGTATCCGGATCGTCTGTCGCGTAGGCCGTGGATGTCATGCCAGTCGCGAGCATCATCGGGACGCTCGCCAGAGCGAGAACTATGGAGCGCTTCAACTCCAGACCTCCTGTTAGGGGTTGATACCCGATCCGCAATCTGTAGCGGATCGATCACGTAGTGTGTAAAGCTAAAGGTGCATATGGTCGATTTGCCACTGCGTGGGCCTGAATGGGTGAGGGGGGCCCTTCCGGTCGTGGTCGTCCCGGTGTCCGGCCCGCAGCCGCGACCATCGAACGCCGGCGAGCGGCCCCCGTGGCAGCCAATCCGGCGCGGGCCTACCCCAGGTACCCCCCCGATCTGATCTACCGTCAGATTGAAACGTGTTCTAGTCTGCCGTTCATGGGCATCGGAATCACGCAAGAGCAGCGGGAGTTGGCCCGGTCCGTACGCGGCTGGCTGGCGCGCGCCGTGCCGCCCGAGGCCGTACGAAAGCAGCTCGACGCGACCGGCGCCGGGGCGGGGGGACGCCCCGGCTACTGGGACGGCGCCGCCGAACAGGGGCTGCTCGGCGTGCATCTTGCCGAGAAGTACGGGGGCGGGGGCGGGACCATCCTCGACCTTGCCGCCGTCCTGGAGGAAACGGGGCGCGCGGCGCTGCCGGGACCGTACCTGCCGTGCGTGCTCGCCTCCGCCGTATTGGCCCGCGCGGGCAGAGCCGATCTGGCGGGGACGCTCGCGCGAGGGGAGCGCATCGCGGCCGTCGCGCTCGGTCCCGGGACGCTCACCGCCACCCGTACTCAGGGCGGCCACCGGCTCGACGGCACCGCCCCGCCCGTCCTCGGCGCCGGGCACGCCGATCTGCTCGTACTCGAAACCCCGACGGGCTGGCTCGCGGTGGACGCGGGTGCGCTCACCGTCCGAGTGCACGAGAGCGCCGACCCGACCCGGCCCACCGCCGAGGTCACCGCGCACGGCGTGACCGTGCCCCGGGACCGTGTACTGGAGATCGACACCGCTCTCGTACGGGACCTCGCCTCCGTGCTGTACGCGGCCGAAGCGTGCGGCACCGCCGCCTGGGCCCTGCACACCGCCTCCGAGTACGCGAAGGTGCGCGAGCAGTTCGGGCGGCCCATCGGGCAGTTCCAGGCGGTCAAGCATCTGTGCGCCGACATGCTGGTGCGCGTCGAGCAGGCGAGGGCGCTGACGTGGGACGCGGCACGCGCGGTGGACCAGAGCCCGGGCGTACGCGGCCTGGTGGCCTCGCTCGCAGCCGGGACCGCCCTTGATGCCGCGTACTCCTGCGCCAAGGACTGCATCCAGGTGCTCGGCGGGATCGGGTTCACCTGGGAGCACGACGCGCATCTGTATCTGCGGCGGGCTCTCGTCGCACGGCAGCTGCTGGGGGCGGGCGACAGCCACCGGCTGCGGGCCGTGCGGCTCGCCGCGGGCGGGGCGCGGCGCGAGCTCAGACTGGAGCTGCCCGCCGAGGCGCAGACGTACCGGGAGCGGGCCCGCGAGGCCGTCGCGGCGGCAGGCGGCCTCGAACCGGCCGCCGCCCGCCGCGTGCTCGCCGCCACCGGCTACGCCGCGCCGCATCTGCCCGAGCCGTACGGCCTCGGCGCAGGCCCTGTCCAACAGCTCGCCGTACAACAGGAGTTGACGCACGCCGGGGTCGAGCTGAGCGGTCTGGGCATCGCGACCTGGGTGGTGCCCTCGCTCCTCGCGTACGGAACCGAGGAGCAGAAGCAACGCTTTCTGCTGCCGACGCTGCGCGGCGATGTGCTCTGGTGCCAGCTGTTCAGCGAGCCCGGAGCGGGATCGGATCTGGCGAGCCTGCGCACCAGGGCCGAGAAGACGGCGGACGGCTGGCGGATCACCGGACAGAAGGTGTGGACGAGCGCCGCCCAGTGGGCCGACCACGGGATACTGCTCGCCCGTACGAACCCGGATGCT
Source organism: Streptomyces sp. NPDC048479 (assembly GCF_040651435.1). NCBI lineage: Bacteria > Bacillati > Actinomycetota > Actinomycetes > Kitasatosporales > Streptomycetaceae > Streptomyces > Streptomyces sp. NPDC048479. Next base: position 420,880 of record NZ_JBEZKA010000001.1, on the reverse strand, counting down.
CCCAAGCACAAGGGGCTGACGTACTTCCTCGTGGACATGAAGAACACCGAGGGGATCGACATCCGGCCGCTCAAGGAGATCACCGGGGAGTCGCTCTTCAACGAGGTGTACTTCGACGGGGCGCTGCTCCCGCACGACGCCGTGGTCGGGCAGGTCGACGACGGCTGGAAGGTCGCCCGTAACACCCTCGGCAACGAACGCGTCCACATGGCCGACCAGCTGACCTTCGACACCGGGCTCGAAGCGCTGCTCGCGCGGGCCTCCGGCCTCGACGGCGCCTGCCGCGCCCGGATCGGGTCGCTCGCCGCCGAGGCGCACGCTCTCGCCTGCATCGGCCTGCGGACCACCATGCGGCAGGTGTCGGGCCTCGACCCGGGCGCCGGGGCGTCCGTACGCAAGCTCGTTCAGACCACGCACCAGCAGAAGACCGCCGAGCTCGCCGTCGAACTGCTCGGACCCGAGGGCGCGTTGCGTGAAGGGGCCGGGGAGCGGGCGGTGCACGGGCTGCTGATGTCGCGCTGCCTGACCATCGCGGGCGGCACCACGCAGGTCCAGCTCAATGTCATCGCCGAGCGCATCCTCGGCCTCCCGCGGGACTGAAGGAGTAGGACATGAAGAGCTACATCGTCGGCGTCGGGATGACAAAGTTCGAGAAGCCCGAGTCGAGGGACTGGCAGTACTGGGACATGGCGAAGGAGGCCGGCTCGCGGGCTCTCGCCGACGCCGGGATCGCCTACGAGCAGGTGGAGCAGGTCCCCGTCGGCTACTGCTTCCAGGCATCGACGGCGGGCCAGCGGGCCGTGTACGAACTCGGTCTGACCGGCATCCCCGTCTACAACGTCAACAACAACTGCGCGACCGCGTCGACGGCGCTGATGATGGCGCGGCAGTTCGTCGAGGGCGGCGTCAGCGACTGCGTACTCGCGCTCGGCTTCGAGAAGATGGCCCGCGGCGCTCTGGGAGCGGGCTCCGACGGCGGAGCCCGCGGCGGAACCGCCGGTGTCGGGGGCGGGACGTCGCCGGTCGCCCGGCACTACGGCGTCATGGCGGCCGGGCACGGCTTCGAGATGTCCCCGCCCACCGCCCAGATCTTCGGCAACGCCGCTCGCGAGCACATGGAGCGGTACGGCACCACCGAGGCGCAGCTTGCCGCCGTCGGCGCCAAGAACCACAAGCACTCGGCGACCAACCCCAACGCCCAGTTCCAGGACGTCTATTCGGTCGACGAGATCCTCGCCGCGAAGACGATCCACCGGCCGCTGACCAAGCTCCAGTGCTCGCCGACATCCGACGGTTCGGCCGCGGCGGTCGTCGTCTCCGAGCGCTTCGTCGTCCAGCACGGCCTCCACGACAAGGCCGTGGAGATCACGGCCCAGTCGATGACCACCGACACCGGCGAATCCTTCGCGTCCGGCTCCTGCATCGACGTCGTCGGCAAGCCGATGTCCCGCGCGGCCGGTCAGCAGGTCTTCGGGAGCTCCGGGCTCGGCATCGAGGACGTCGACGTCGTGGAGCTGCACGACTGCTTCTCCATCAATGAGCTGCTCACCTACGAGGCGCTGGGCATGTGCGCGGACGGCGAGTCCGGAAAGCTGGTGGAGAGCGGGGCGACGACCTACGGCGGACGATGGGTGGTCAACCCGTCGGGCGGCCTGATCTCCAAGGGGCATCCGCTGGGCGCCACCGGACTGGCCCAAGTGGCAGAGCTGGTCTGGCAGCTGAGGGGCGAGGCGGGTCCGCGGCAGGTGGACGGGGCGCGGGTCGGGCTCGCGCACAACATCGGGCTCGGCGGGGCCGCGGTGGTCACACTGCTGCGAAGGTCCTAGGTCCGGCGGGTCCCCGGTCCGTACATCGAATTCCCGATGTACGGACCGCCGGGCGGCTGCGACCATGACCGTCATGGCCCAAGCCCCATCAGACGTCGAGCAGTCCCTCATACCGGCATCCGCCGCCCGGTCCTCGCGTACCTGGGCGGTGATTCTCGCCGCGTGCGCCGGCCAGTTCCTCGTCGTCCTCGACGTGTCCGTGGTCAATGTCGCGCTCCCCTCGATGCGCGCCGACCTCGGGCTCTCCACGACCGGCCTGCAGTGGGTCCTCAACGCGTACTCCATCGCCTTCGCCGGCTTCATGCTGCTCGGCGGCCGGGCCGCGGACATCTTCGGCCGCAAGCGGATGTTCCTCGTCGGGCTCGGCCTGTTCACGGCCGCGTCCGTCGCGGGCGGGCTCGCACAGGAGGGCTGGCAGCTGCTCGCCGCCCGCGCCGTACAGGGCCTCGGTGCGGCCGTGCTCGCTCCGGCGACCCTCACCATCGTGACGGCGGCCGTGCCGCCGGGTCCCGCGCGGACCCGGGCGATCGGCACCTGGTCGGCGGTGGGCGCGGCGGGCGGCGCGGCCGGCGGGCTCGTCGGCGGCGCCCTCACCGATCTGCTGTCCTGGCGCTGGGTGTTGCTGATCAATGTGCCGGTCGGTGCGCTGGTGCTGGTGGGCGCGGCGATCTGGCTCACCGAGAGCCGGGCGGGCGACGGCCGCCGGCTCGACCTGCCGGGCGCGGTGCTGGTCACAGGCGGCCTCGCGGCGGTCGCCTACGGCATCGTGCAGACCGAGGAGTCGGGCTGGACCGCGCCCGCCACGCTGCTGCCGCTGCTCTGCGGGCTTGCGGTGCTCGGGGTCTTCGTGGCGGTGGAGGCGCGGACCGGGGCGCCGCTGATGCCGCTGAAGGTGTTCCGGTCGCGGGCGGTCTCCGCGGCGAATGTGGCCATGCTGGTCTGCGGTTCGGCGTCCTTCGCGATGTGGTTCTTCATGACGGTGTACGCGCAGAATGTGCTGGACTACACGCCGTTCCGGGCGGGCCTGGCACTCATCCCCAGCTCGCTGAGCGTCATCGTCGGCTCGAAGCTGGCACCCCGGCTGATGGCGAAGGCCGGCGCCAGGAACGTCGCCGTCATCGGCGCGCTGGTCGCCGCGACCGGATTCGGCTGGCAGTCCACGATGACCGCCGACGGCACGTATCTCACCTCGATCCTCGGCCCCGGCATCGTGATGATGGCCGGCGTCGGTCTCGCCGCGACGCCGCTCGCCTCGCTCGCCACATCGGGCGCGGCACCGGGCGACGCGGGCCTGGTCTCGGGGCTGATCAACACCTCGCGCACGATGGGCGGCGCGCTGGGCCTGGCCGTTCTGTCCACGGTCGCGGCGGCGCGCACGGGGGGCGGCACCAACCCGGAGGCGCTGACGGCCGGTTATGCGCTGGCGTTCCGTACGGGGACAGGGGTGCTGGTGGCGGCGGCGGTGCTGATGCTGTTTTGGCTGCCGCGGCGGGTCGAGTCGTAGCCGGGGCTCCGCCCCAGACCCCGCGAGCCTCAAACGCCGGCGGGGCTGATTTTCGAGGCTCCGCCCCCCGGACCCGTACGCGCTTCGCGCGTGTCCTCAATCGCCGGACGGGCTTGATATGTGGCCCGGCACACTCAAGCCCCGCCGGCGATTGAGGCGCGGGGGTTCCGGGGCGGAGCCCCCCGGTTACAGCCAGCCCTGCCGGCGGGCCGCCCGTACCGCCTCCATGCGGTTGCGCGTGCCTGTCTTGCCGATCGCGGACGACAGATAGTTCCGTACGGTCGACTCGGACAGATGCAGGGCCGCCGCTATGTCGGAGACCGTTGCTCCGTCCACCGAGGCGTTCAGTGCATCCCGTTCACGCGCGGTGAGCGGACTCGGCCCCGCACTCAGCGCCGCCGCGGCCAGCGCCGGGTCGATCACGGTCTCCCCGGTCAGCACCCGCCGGATCGCCGCGGCCAGCTCCTCGACGGGCCCGTCCTTGACCAGGAATCCGGCGGCCCCGGCCTCCATCGCCCGGCGCAGATAGCCGGGCCGGCCGAAGGTGGTGAGGATCAGCACCCGGCAGTCGGGAACCTCCTCCCGCAGATCGGCTGCCGCGTCCAGGCCGCTGCGGCCCGGCAGTTCGATGTCCAGCAGCGCCACGTCGGGCCGCGAGGCGAGCGCGGCATCGACGATGGCGTCGCCACGGCCGACCTGCGACACCACCTCAATGTCCTCCTCGAGCCCCAGCAGCAGTGCGAGTGCGCCGCGCATCATGCCCTGGTCCTCGGCGAGGAGCACTCTTACAGATCTTACAGGGCGGTGGTCCTGCGGCATCTCGTCCATGCACCAAGAGTACGGGCGGAGTTGCTGGTCAGAGCAGCAAGAGACCCCGCCCGGCACTTGGCCGAACGGGGCGTCGAACGAGCACCAGGACGACTAACGCGAGCCCCGCCCATGCGCCACGGGGGCAGCACACGGACGGGGCTCGCTTCCCTCACCGCGCGGGGGTCGGGCGCGGCACCCTTCAAAGATCGGCCCGTCATGATCGGACCGGCTCACATCTCGCGGGGCGGACCGGGGCGGGAGTCCGAACAGTCTCGTTCGGTCGGGGCACGTCTGCCCCTACTCGGGCTTGTCCGGTCGGGGGAACCGTCTGCCCGCCGGCTCACGGGTGCCGGACGAGCGGACGGGGCTTCGGGCTAGCGGAGCGCAGAGAGGACCCGGTTCCGCAAGCGCTCGTCCGTGAGCGTGTCAGGGCTCCGCCACACGAATCCGCTTACCTCCTCTTCCTGCAACTCGACTTCCACGGGTCCGGACGTGCGGAACAGGTACCGAACGTCCGCGTGCTGGTGCGCGGGCTCGCCCTTGCTCTCGCTCGCCGGGATCTCGTGCACGTCGATGTGCACCGGTCCCGGCAACAGGGGGGCGATACCGGACCGGATGCCGGTCTCTTCGCTGAGTTCACGGAGCGCGGCACCCAACAGGTTCGGGTCCTCGGGCTCCAAGTGCCCGCCGGGGGTGAGGTACTTGTTCAAACCCTTGTGGTGGATGAACAGCACTTCCCCGTTGTCGTTGACGAGCACGGCTCCCGCAGTGACGTGGACGGGCTCGGTCTTGCGGCTGGTCAAGTCGGCTTCCTTGTCCAGCGCTTCCAGTACGACGGACAGCGCGGCTTTCTCGTCGGGGTGCGCGTTGGCGTACTCCGTGAACGTCTCTCGGATGTGGTCGGGCTTGATGAGCATGAGGTGATCACCTGTTGAAGTAGTTGAGCCAGGTACGGGCGATGGTGCTTCGGTCGTCCGCCGATATCTCGTGCACGGCGGGGGCGAGGTCTCCGCGAGCGAGCGCACGAACACCCGCGATGATCTCGGCTTGAACAAGGAAGATGAACGGTCCGACGCTCGCGCCGTGGATGAAATTGACCGCCTCACCTCCATTGAGCAAGTAGAAGTAGTGCCCGGTCGTCTCGAACCGGGTCACGTGCTCTTGAGCGGTGTTCCGGGTGTAGCCGTCCGGAAGCCCGGCTAGTTCCAACTCGTCTTCCGAGCTGGTCACGGTGGCGACGTACGCCCCGTTCTTGAGTTGCGGAAAGTCCTCGCCCCTCAGAGCCATTGAGCCCGTGGCACAGAGCACCAGCCCCGCCGTGCTCAACGACGCTTCGCGGTTCCGCGCTACGGCGAACCCTTGGGAGAGTGCTTGCGCGCGCCGTACCGGGTCGATGTCGTACACCGTGACGTGCACCCCCTTTGCGTGCAGTAGGCGCGCGATGCTGGACCCGAGCTTGCCGAACCCGATCACCAGGGCCGGGCGACCGTGCAGGATGTCGCCCCGCCCTCGCAACAGGGCTTCGGTGGAGAACACCACGCTCTGACCGACTAGGAAGTCTTCCGGGTCTTTGAGCGGGCTCCGCGCGACGGAGACCACGGGGCACGGCAGCTTTTCCCGCTCGGCGTAGCGCTTGTGCCCGTTCTCGGTGTCTTCCACCACGCCGAGAATCCGCCCGGAGAACCGTTCACAGAGCGCGTCCAGCACGGGCGCGAAGTACCCGCCCACGTCCAGTAAGACGACCGATTCGCCGGCTGCCCGGGTCTCCAGGTACGTCACGGCTCGGTCGGGGTCGGCGAACAGCTCGCGGGACAGCTCGTCCACGGCAAAGCTGGATTCGACTTCCCGCCGAGCAACGGCGGTAACGGACTTGGGCTTGGGCAGCACGGCCCGAACTTCCGAGACCGTGCCGACCGCGCGCACGAAAGCGGGACGCTCGGGCAACAGGTGAGTCACCAGGAGCGATGACGGGCGTTCCGTCGGGGTGAACAGTTCGGCGATCTTCCGCCAATAGGTCTCTAGCCGTGCGCGCTCTGAGGCTTCCACGGGTCACCCTCTCTTGTTTTGTGGCGGTCGATTGGGCCCGTCCGGCTACCACCGTCCCCAGACAGGGGGCAGCCGGACGGGGGCTAATGGGTATCCGCCGTGATTGCGTCGTACTCGGGGTCATCCATGGCCCATGAGCACGTGGGGGCTACGCATGGGCGAGGACACCCGGAACCGGGGCGGGGGCCGGGACGACCACGGGGCGAGCGGTGAGCCCGTACCAACCGGTCTCGTCGCGTGCAACGAACTGGAAGGCGAGCCCCGCTGTGAGCTGCCGCAACGCGTCGTCCTGGTGCTCGTTGTTGTCGGCCCATGCGCGAAGCTCGGCGGGTGCGTTCCGCTCGGCGTGCGTCACTGGTTGAAGGGCTTGGGGCGGAAGCCACTCGGCGTACGGGTCCGGGTCCAGCGCGTTTGCGCACCGGAGAGCCTGACCACGGAGCCAACGCAGAGCAAGCCGGCGGAACGGAGCGACGTAGCCGCCGAGATAGACGGTCGTCACAGCATCGCCCGCGTACACCTCGGCGACGTACGTAACCCCGGTCATGCGGCACGCTCGCCGTTGCCGGGCTGGACCAGGTTCCGAAGCCGGTCGGCTGCCGCTGCAATCTCTTCCAGCTCGGTCGTGCGTTCCGCGTTCCGCTCGGCAATCGCAGTGTCCAACTCCGCGAAGAACAGCGCTCGGTACATGGGGTCCGATTCGATGCGCTGTAGCTCGGCGAACGGATCGTAAGGCTCGGGGCGTGGGGTCAGTGCCCACATGATCCGGGGGAAGCGCTGCCGCAAATGGACTTCCACGGCCCCCGCAGCGAGGACGAGCCGAACCGGTAAGAGCTTCACGCCACTTCCCCCCGGCTTCTCGCGTTCTCTCGCGCGGTCTTGGCGCTAAGCCGCTCGGCGGGCGTGGCGGGGCGGACGTGCTCGGGCTCGGCTTCCCACTCGGTGCCACCAGCCACGGGCCGCAGCGACCAGTACGGGCCGGCGAGCCCTCGGAACTCCCCGGTTCGGTTCGCGTGTCCCGTGTCCACCAGGAGCACTCCCACGGCGGGTACTAGCGACTCTGTCTCCACTGTCCTTGATCCCTTCCGCGTCGCGCTCGGGCCGTTCGCTCTAGGCAACAGCCTGGTCACGCACAGCGGTACTGTTGGGAAGCGCACAAGAATTAAGAGCGTTAAGCGCTTAGCGCCACCGTGCATGGGGAGTTGAACGAACCGTGAGCACCAGCGAGCCGAACACGGGCCTAGAGCGGCTGTATCGCGAAACGGGTTGGACGCTGCGGCAGTGCGCCCAAGCGATCAACCGAGTGGGAACCGAGCAAGGCACCCCAACCCAGTACCGTGCACCTTCCGTACATCAGTGGTTGAGCGGGAGTGTGCCGCGCGAGGATGTGCGGCCACTGATCTTGGAAGCGTTCGCCCGCAGGCTCGGGCGACCCGTCACACACCTTGAAGCGGGCTTTCCGGCACCCAATGGCGGGGCGGAGGTAGAGCCCCATGGCACAGTTGACGGGATCATTGATCTTGGAAGGCTGGACATGGACCCTTCCCGCCGAAGCGTGCTGAGCGCTGCCCTCTTCTCTGTCGCCCTCACCGTGCCGAACTGGCCGGACGTGGTGGGTCGCATGGAAGCCGCCCAGCGAGGGACCAGGACGCGCATAGGAATGTCCGACGTGGCTACGGTCTCCGCAATGACCGAACAGCTCTCGTCCATGGATGACCAATTCGGGGGCCGTACCGCTCGCCCGCTCGCCGCAGCATTCCTCGTGAATACGGTTGCCCCATTCCTCCAGACTGACGGGCCGGATGACGTACGCAAAGCGATGATGTCCGCAGCGTCCGATCTCTGCTATCTAACGGGCTACATGGCCGTTGATGAGGGCTTGCATGGACTCGCACAGCGCTACTACCTCAAAGCGCTGGAACTCGCCGGGGCTTCGGAAGATCACCTGACGTTCTGCACCACGCTTCGGGGCATGAGCGTGCAAGCCGTAGACCTGAATCAAGGCCCAATCGCCATGCGACTAGCCAATGCAGCTGCCGCGTCGTCTCCCCAAGCTGGTCCCCGGATGCGCGCCTTCCTCGCCGGTCAGCAAGCCCATGCCGCCGCACAGATCGGCGATCACCGTGCCGCGCGCATGTACCTGACGGAAGCCGAAGTTGCGATGGACCGTGCGGAGTCCCGCGGAAAGGCGTTCGGCTCGTATGACCCTGCATCGCTCAACTACCACACGAGCCAAGTCCGCTTTGAAATGGGCGACTTGACCGGCGCTGTTGCCGCCATGCAGGAATCGGACAAGCTGCGATACAGCGTCTATCGCCGAACGCGCGTTAAGGAACGGGCGATCCTCGCAGAGCGGCAACTGACCGTCGGACACCTAGAAGCCGCGTGCACAACGTGGGGGCTCGCACTTGACGACTACCCGCAAGTTAACTCGGGCCGTATCGACAAGCGCATTACTGACATGTTCAGTCTCATCGGTCCGCACCTCAAGAACCACGATGCGCAAGCGCTGTACGAGCGCGCGCGGACGATTGTCCGCCCCGAACTGATCCCCGCATGACGAAAGCCCCGCCGGGCCCCTGAGTCGGAAGCATGGCGGGGCTGGTGGTCACGCTGCCCGGCGGTAGGGCTCGGGGCGCGCGAGGGTGCCGAAGCTGAGCACGGCGGGGGGTTCCTGGTCGGGCTCGCGGTCTGTGAGGTACACACCCCAACCCTGATCACTGCGGGACACAGGGATGCGGTGCACGGACACGCCGAACCGCTCGGTGAGCCGAGCGCGGACTAGGACGGCAGCCAAACGGGCAGCGTTCGCCGAAGCGTCGTCGCGCTGCTCGAATCCGTCCACGAACGTCCGAACGTTCTCGGCGCTCACGCGGCGACCAAGGCCGTGTCTTCGGCATGTGCAGTGGTGTTCACGCCGATCACGAGTGCCATCGCGCCTACGGCGGCAAGGGCAAGAGATGCAATCCGAGATTTCAGCATATGGTGTCAACTCCCTTTGATGTTCTAGTGGTTACCCTCGTTGTGCACCGTGGAGCCCGTTCGCCTCGGGCACCGGTCCCGGTTTCGATAGCGTCGATAAGGTCACGCCGTTTGTGAACGTGCACCTCGTCCACAATCGCCCCGCTCACGTTCAACCCGTGGGCTGTCTCGGCAATCTTGGACAGTGCCCGGAAGATACCGCTGGTCCGCGGGACTCGGATAAGCCCCCGTAGAACCTCTACGCGGCCCCGTACGGCTCGGGAAGTCAGAGCCATACGCTTAGCGTCGTCAAAGACGCGTTCGGCTTGCGGAAGCGATCCGGCAGCCGCGTATACCTCTGCCCCGATCTCCCGATCCGCGAGCAACAGGACCAGACCGATACCGCTGGATAGAGTCGATTTCCCGTTCTTACGCGGAACTTCAATCCACACGGACCGGATGACCCGCACCGCTCGCCCTAGCTCGGGGTCATGAGCGAGCCATCCGAAGATCGGGGCAATCACCCATACCGTCTGCCACGGCGAGAGCTTCACCGAGTTGAACCCCAACGTCCCTTGGTGTGCTTGAACGACTGGATAGCGTCGATGGCTCGCCGAGCGGCTGCCACGTCGAAATACGCGCCCGGTGCGTCCGCTGCCTGTTGAGCAACGACCAGCGGGCGGGACTCCAGCGCTTCGGCTATCTCGTCCTCGGACAAGCCGAGTTCGTACAGAGCGTCCAGCGGGACGGGCAGAGCGTCAGTCAAGGATCCCGTCATCCTCGCCCCCGCGGTCATCCGGCGGTGTCAGCCGGCCACGGGCGGACGGGGACAACCCAAGTTCTCCGATGTACCGGGCAAGCTGAGAGCGGTACTGCCCCACGATTGTGGTTGCGTCGTTCTTCTGCATCCCGCGTTCGCCCTGCATGAGAATGCCGTTCGCGGATATCTCGCGCTCGCACTGGTCGATACGGGCGACGCAAATGCAGTAGTCCGTAAGCGTGGCGGTGTCCACCGTGCCGATACCGGCCGTGAACTCCAGTACCGGGACGACGCGTTGCCACTCGCGGGAAGCGACTTCCCGGCACCGGGCATTCACCGCGCGCTGATCTCCACCAGCGTCCCCGAACGTGTCCAGCCAATCCGGCTCGGACAGCTCGGCTGGCGGAACCCGCACACCCTCGGAAACGGGGCGCCTGCCGGGGTTCCCCTCGCGGATCACTTGCAGTGGCGGTGTCTTGCGCGTTGGGTCTGCCATTCCCTCACCCCTCCCATGGGTCGTGAGTAGGTCATGTGGGCAGCGCAGAGCCCCGCGCAAAGGGCGGTAGCTGCGGCGCGAGTTTTTTGCCTCCCTGCCGTTCTTTTGCGGGAGGGCGAGGGGGCACCCGCCTGGTCGGCTACGACCGGCGCGGCTTCACACGCTCGGCAGCCCAACCACCCGGCTGGTGCTTCGCGGTCTCCTTGTTGTGGCACGACGTGCACAGCGGACGGAGCCGAGAGAACGCGTCCGGATCTTTCACACCCTTGGCGACCAACTCACGGCGAGACTCGGGGAAGTGGTCAGCAACGGTCGCCGTCTTGCTGCACAGTACGCACCACGGATGCGCGTAGCGCACCGCGCGCACCGGGCACCACCACGGGCACCCACCAGAGCACGGAGCCGAACGGCCCCCGAGAACACTCGGACCAGCACCGCACGGCGGACCCGCCGAGCACGCACCGAAGCACGCCGTTCGTAGAACACCCATCCCGTTCAGCCAGCGGCAGACCCCGCGTGTGGACACTCCGTCCTCGGCGATCATGCGGAACATCTCGCGCACCAGGGCGGCGGGGCTCCACTCCTTGCGGGTCGCTACGTGGCAGAGGAACGGCTCGTCGTCCGGTGACAACACGCGGTCCCGGGAGACTGTGTATTCGTAGGGGGCTCGCCCAGCGACCCACAAGCCCCGGTCGCGCTGATCCTCTTTGGTGTCTCTGGCGCGCTTGGAAAGACCCTCGCTGTACTCGCGGGCTTCTTCTGCACGGTTGATGATCCAGCGACGGTCACGCGGCTCGTTGGAGTCCAAGCCGTCCATGTCGAAGATGACGCGCGCCTTGCCGATGACCTTCAACAGGTCCTCGGCACCCTTACGGCTGAACCGGTCGATGGCGTAGGCCCAGAGCGCCGGAACGTCCTCGTTGGCGAGGGCAGCCAACGCGCGATCAAAGTCGGAGCGCTTCACGGCCTTGAACGCGCTAGCTATGTCCTTCCAGACCTTCCAGACCTTCCAGACCTTCCAGACCTTCCAGACCTTCCAGACCTTCCGTACCGCGTACCCCTTGCGGTGGCTCCAGCGGTGCCCCTGCTCCGTCTGTGCGTCGGTGCTCTGCTCCCGGCGGTGGTCGTCCCGGCTGAGCTTCTTGGACTTCCTGACATAGAGATCGATGGCGTTCGGCTCGGACTCTCCACAGATGGTGCAGACGTATGCGGCTGACATGTCACGCGCTCCCGGTAGGCAGTAACCCTTAGGGCACGTGGGGACCAATGGATTCCCGGGACGGAAAAGCACAGGTCAACCTAGGTGTCTAAGGGTTCACTTCTCCTCGGCGAGGAGGACGCGTACGGACTTGGCGGGCCGGTGATTCCGGGGCATCTCTTCCACGGCGTAAGAGTATGTCCGACCAGGGCTCATTCGACCTGCGCCGGTTCCGCCCGCTGTTCGGCTTCCGGCTGGCCTTCCCGCTGCTGTTCCTGCAGTGCGTCCACGGGGAGTTCCGCCCGGACCCGGAAGCCGCCCCGCGACGACGGGCCCGCCGCCAAGGATCCGCCCGAGGCCGAGAGGCGTTCCGTCAGGCCCTTCAGGCCCGTGCCGCCGAGTGTGGGGGCGGCATCGTCGACGGGGGACCCTCGGCCGTCGTCGGTGATCGTGAGGCGGACCCGGTCCGGGGCGCCCTCCAGAGTGATCTCGCAGTGGGCCGCGCCACTGTGGCGTATCGCATTGGTCACCGCCTCGCGGACCACCCAGCCCAGCAGCGCCGCCGTCTGCGGTTCCAGTGGCGGGCCCGACTGGCGGACCACCGGCTCGATGCCGGCCGCCGTCAGCGCCGAGCGGGCCCGGTCCAGTTCGGTGGCGAGGCTGCCCTCGCGGTAGCCGGTCACCGCCTCGCGTATCTCGGTGAGGGCCTGGCGGCCCACCGACTCGATGTCCGTGATCTGGATGATCGCGGCGTCCATGTCGCGCGGGGCGAGGCGGCGCGCGGCCTCCGACTTGACCACGATCACCGACAGCGTGTGGCCGAGCAGATCGTGCAGATCGCGGGAGAAGCGCAGCCGCTCCTTCTCGACGGCGGTACGGGCCAGCTCCTGCCGGGTGTCCCGGAGTTCCCGCACGGTCTCGGACAGGGCGAGGATCGCGGCGGTCACCATGCCGGAGATGAACGTCCCGTACGCGACATTGACCGCACCCCAGCCGTCCCGCACCCCGGCGATCACCCCGGCCAGGGCGCTCAGCCCCAGCACGGTGGGGCCGAGCCGCCGCCCCCGTACGACCGAGCCGACAGCCAGGCCGAGGAGCGGGAAGAAGAGCAGCCAGCTGCCGCCGTACCCGATGGCGAGCCCACAGGTGACCGCGGTCATCGCCACCAGCAGCCAGCGGGTGGAGGGCGCCTCCCGCGCCTCCTTGTGGAAGGCGCGGAACACCACGGAGATGTAGAGGGAGTTGAAGACCAGCAGACCGATGCCGCCGATCCAGGGGTTGGGGGTCTTGCCCTGGAGGAGGTTGGAGAAGGCGCCCATCCCCATGAACAGCCAGGGCAGCATCGCGAAGCCGTTGGGCGGGCCCATCTCCTCGGCCCCTCGCTGCCCGGCCTTTCTGCGAGTCCGCCATTCGGCCTTCTGTCCGCACCAGTCGGCCTTCCAGGCGTCCATCCGCGCGGTGTACCCGGCGTACCAGTCGCTCTTCCCGCGCATCGTCGCTCCCGTCATGCCGTCCTCGCAGCCCGACGGTATGAGATCACCGCGTACGAGCCGAACACCAGCAGCCAGCCCAGCAGTACCGTCACCGTGGTGAGGCCGGGCGCATGGCCCAGTGTCGTCGACCAGCCCAGGTCCGCGAAGCGGTTGGCCGGGGTGTACTGCGACAGCGAGCGCAGCCAGCCGGGGAACAAGTCCACCGGGAACCACAGTCCGCCGACGACCGCGAGCCCCAGATTGCAGGCCATGTTCACCACGCCCGTCGTCTGCGCGGAGAGCCGGTAGCCATTGCCGAGCCCCAGCAGCGTGAAGGGGAGTGCGCCGAGCCAGAGCAGCACGCTGAGTGCCACCCACTGCCAGGCATCCAGCCGTACGCCGTTGAGCAGACCGCCGGCCGCGAGGACGGCGACGATCGCGGGCAGCACGGTCACCGAGCCGGTGAGCGCGCGGCCGGTGACGACCTGGCGCGGGCTCATCGGCGTGATCCGCAGCTGCCGCAGCCAGCCGAGTGCCTTGTCCTCGGCCACCCCTCCGCCGGTGGACAGGGCTGCGCCGAGCGCTCCGTAGGCGGCCATGCCGACCATGGAGGCGGTCTTCCACTCGGCGGCGTTCTCGCCGAGGTTGGTGAAGAGCAGGTACATCATCACCGGCATCCCGATACCGAAGATGACGAATCCGGTGTCGCGCAGCGTGCGGCGTACTTCCAGCTTGAGGTAGGCGGTGATCATCGGGCTGTCTCCAGTTCGGGCGAGGCCGAGGTGAGGGCGAGGAAGGCGTCTTCGAGCGAGACCGGGGCGACTTCGAGGCCACGGATCGCGCCCAGTTCGGCGAGTGCGACGACCGTCGCGTCGGAGTCGTCCGTACGCAGCCGGGCACGGTCGCCCCGTACCTCCACGGAGACGACGCCGGGGAGCAGGGTGAGCCCTTCGGTGCTCCGGCCGGCCAGGTCGAAGGAGACGAGATTGCCGCCGGCCGAGCGCTTGAGCTGCTCGCTCGTGCCGTCGGCCACGATCCGGCCGTGGTCGACGACGACGATCCGGTCGGCGTTGTCATCGGCCTCCTCCAGGTAGTGGGTGGAGAAGAGCACGGTGTTGCCGCGCTCGGCATAGCCGCGCATCGACTTCCAGAAGGCGTGCCGCGCCTCGACGTCGAGTGCCGCGGTCGGCTCGTCGAGGATGATCAGCTCCGGGTTGCCGGCCAGCGCGACGGCGAAGCGGACGCGCTGGACCTGGCCGCCGGAGAGCCGGTCGGCGCGGCGGTCCGCGAGCCCGGTGAGCCCGGCCAGCTCCAGCGCCTCAGCGACGGGCAGCGGCCGCGGGTAGGTGGCGGCCACGAAGGTGACCACTTCGCGAACGGTCACCCGGGGGATCGGGCGGCCGTCCTGGAGCATCGCGCCGACACGGCCGGCGGTGACCGCGTGCTCGGGCGCGCGGCCGAAGAGCCGGACCCGGCCGGCGTCGGGGTCGTTCAGGCCGAGCATCAGGCTGATGGCGGTGGACTTGCCCGCGCCGTTGCGGCCGAGCAGGGCGACCGTCTCGCCGCGCCGGATGTCGAGGTCGATGCCGTCGACGGCGCGCACCTCGCCGAAGACCTTGGCCGCCCCCGCGAAGCTCACCGCCGCCTCGCTGTCTGTTGTCTGCCACTGCGTCTGCGTCATGTGGATCACGCTACGGAGCGGGCACAGGGTCCCGGCAGATGCGCATGTACGGACTCGGCAGTGACAAATGTCCTGGGTGGGCCGCACTTCTGACGTGGCGTCAGCAGTCTTCACAAGTGTTGGGGCCTGCGTTATACATAGGGGCCATCGGCCTAGAACGCGTTCTAGAACGGGCGTCGGGGCCGGTCCCGTACGACCTCGGTGCGGCCGACGGTGCGGACGGCCGCGCCGAGGTCTTCCACTCCTCAAGGAGCAGCATCCTCATGCCCATTGATGCCGCCAAGGCCGTCGCCGCCGAACCCCGCAGCGCCGAGATCGGCTGGGACCACAAGGACGTCCTGCTCTACCACCTCGGCCTCGGCGCGGGCTCCTTCCAAGGCAGTCCGGGCCCCGCCACCGACCCCGACGAACTGCGCTACACCCTCGAGTCGAAGTTGCATGTGCTGCCCAGCTTCGCCACCGTCGCCGGCGCGGGCAGAGGCGTCATCGGCGGGCTCACCGGACCCGGTCTCGACATCAACCTGGCATCGGTACTGCACGGCGGACAGACCGTCGAGGTCCACCGCCCGATCCCGGTCGAAGGCAGGGCCGTCTCGACCTCCCGGATCGCGGCGGTCCACGACAAGGGCAAGGCCGCGATCCTCGTCCTGCGTTCCGAAGCGGCCGACGACGAGGGCCCGCTGTGGACCAGCGACGCCCAGATCTTCGTACGCGGAGAGGGCGGCTTCGGCGGCGACCGCGGCCCCTCCCGGCGCATCGAACTCCCCGCCCGCGCCCCGGACAGGACCGTGGAGCGCACCATCCGTGAGGACCAGGCGCTGCTCTACCGGCTCTCCGGCGATTTCAACCCGCTGCACGCGGACCCCGAGTTCGCCAAGCTCGCCGGCTTCGACCGGCCGATCCTGCACGGGCTCTGCTCGTACGGCATGACGCTCAAGGCGGTCGTCGACACGATGCTCGGCGGGGATGTCACCCGCATCCGCTCGTACACCACACGCTTCGCCGGGGTGGTCTTTCCCGGCGAGACCCTGCGCATCAGGATGTGGCGCTGCGCCGAGGGCACAGCCCGCGTCCAGGTGTCGGTCACGGCCGTCGAGAGGGACGACGCGCCGGTCCTCGCCGACACCATCGTCGATCATTCCTGAGCCGATCACCTGAGCCGATCACCTGAGCCGATCACCTGAGCCGATCACCTGAGTCGATTACTCCTGAAGGGAGCCGCGCCGTGCGCGCAGCCGTACTGCACGAGACAGGGCAGGACAAGCTCGAAGTCCTCGACGACATCGAGGCGGTGGGCTTCGGCCCCGGAAAGGTCAAGATCCGGGTCCGGGCCACCGGACTCTGCCACTCCGACGTCTCCGCGATGAACGGCGTGCTGCCGCAGCCGGCGCCCTTCGTCCCGGGCCACGAGGGCGCCGGCGAGATCATCGACGTCGGCGACGGTGTGAGCGGCGTCAAGCAGGGCGACCGGGTGCTGCTGTGCTGGCTGCCCGCGTGCGGTGTCTGTCCCGCCTGCAAGCGCGGCCAGACCCAGCTCTGTCTCGCCGGCTTCATGAACGCGGGCACGCCCAACTTCAAGCGTGCCGGCGCAAGCCCCTCCGACGTGTTCGGCTTCGCGGGCACCGGCACCTTCGCCGAGGAGGTGGTCGTCGATGCCGGCTGCGCCGTACCGATCCCCGACGATGTGCCGTTCGACATCGCCGCGCTGATCGGCTGCGGAGTGACCACGGGTCTCGGCGCGGCCGTCAACACCGCGGATGTGGCGGTGGGTTCCTCGGTCGCAGTCATCGGCTGCGGCGGCGTCGGTATCTCCGCGATCCAAGGAGCCAGGCTCAAGGGCGCGGCTCAGATCGTCGCCGTCGACCCGGTCGCGAGCCGACGTGCGGCCGCCCTCACCTTCGGTGCCACCGAGGCCGTCTCGCCCGACGAGCTGGCCGACGCCAAGCAGCGCATCACCGCCGGCGAGGGCTTCGACTACGTCTTCGAGGTCGTCGGCAAGTCGGCGACGGCCCGCATCGCGTACGAGACGACCCGGCGCGGCGGCACCCTGTGCATCGTCGGCGCGGGCGCCATGGACGACTTCCTCCAGCTCAATATGTTCGAGCTGTTCTTCGACGAGAAGCGGATCCTGCCGTCCATGTACGGGGGCGGGGACGTACTCACCTCGTACGAGCGGGCCATCGCCCTGTGGCGGGCGGGCCGGATCGACCTCGAAGGGCTGATCACCCACCGGGTGCAGCTCGCGGAGATCAATGACGCGCTGGCCCAGATGCGTACGGGCGAGGCGCTGCGTACCTGCATCGAAATCTGAGAGGAACCGGATGTCTCTGCCACTCGACGGCCTGTCGGCGATCGTCACCGGGGCGGGCCGCGGTCTCGGCCGCGCGGAAGCTCTGGAACTGGCCGGGCTCGGCGCGAGCGTCGTCGTCAACGACTTCGGCCTGCCGGGCCGCGACGGCTCCGGAGAGGCCTCGGCCGCACCGGCCGAGGAGGTCGCCGCCGAGATCCGGGCGGCGGGCGGCTCCGCCGTGGCCCACCAGGGGGACGTCTCCGACTTCGCGCAGGCCCGCGAGCTCGTCCAGCTGGCCGTCTCCCGCTCCGGAAAGCTCGACATCCTGGTCAACAACGCGGGCATCCTGCGCGACCGGATGGTCTTCTCCATGAGCGAGGAGGAGTGGGACTCGGTCATACGGGTCCACCTCAAGGGCCACTTCAACACGACCCACTTCGCGGCGGTCCACTGGCGCGAGCGCTCCAAGACCGCGGGCGGCCCGGTCTACGGCCGGATCGTCAACACGTCGTCGGAGGCGTTTCTCGCCGGCTCCGCGGGCCAGCCGAACTACGCGGCGGCGAAGGGCGGCATCGTCGGCCTCACCACGTCCACGGCGCTGGCGCTGGGCAAGTACGGAGTGACGGCCAATGTGATCTGCCCGCGCGCCAGGACCCGTATGACGCAGGACGTCTTCGCGGGCTTCGCGGAACCGGTGGACGGCGGGCTCGACCCGCTGGCGCCGGAACATGTCGCCCCGCTGGTGGGATATCTGGTTTCTCCGGCAGCGGCAAAGGTCAACGGCCAGCTGCTCGTTGCGCACGGCGGAATGGTGGCAATCGTCGAACGGCCCAGGGTGGCCGCGAAGTTCGACACGTCCAAGGAGGCGTTCAGCTACGACGAGCTGGACGGGCTGCTCACCCCGCACTATGCGGACCGGCCGCCGAACGAGACGTTCGCGGCGGCGGAAGTGCTGGGCCTCAAGCACGGGTGACCGGGGCCGTCCGGTGGCCGGCTTGTCCTCAATCGCCGGACGGGCTCGGGTTCAGCCCCTCCGGCGATCGAGGAGCGCGGTCCGGGGCGGAGCCCCGGGTGTCCGCGTCAGACCGCGCTGCCTACCTCCCCGGGCCGGCGGTGCCGCCCGTGCGCCGGAGTCGCGGAGTCCTCCGTCGTGGCCGCACCACCCCGGTGCTTTCCGGCGCCGCCGGCCTCGGCCTGGACGGCGGCCGCACCGTGCGGACGCTCCTGGGTCGTGTCGGTTCGGGCTTGAGACATGTGGGAAGTCACCCCGTCGTGATCGCTGAATTACGTGTCGCAGGGCCCCCGCCCACACCCATGAACCCCGTCACCGCCGGCGTCGGTCGGTGCGGCTGAGCAGCCCGGCCCGAGAATTTAATCAGGGGCCGTACGCCCGGTGAGAGGCGCCTGCTGCAAAGGAACCGGCTTGCACACAACAGGAGTCCCGGCGCCCTCGGACGGTTCCCCACCTGCGCATTCCGCTTGTGCCGGTTCTGTGATCACCTCGGGCTGCGTGGTCACATCCGGTACGAAGGTGTCCGTGGGCCCGTCGATCCGCGCCACCCCGCACGGCACCGCCCCGGTCGCGTACGGCAGTTGCAGCACCCCCTCCCGGCTCCACAGCCCGGCTCCCGCCAACCACCCGTCCGGCGCGGCAAGTTGATGCAGCCGACGCCCCGCTGGGCGCCACAGGCCGAGCCAGCTCCCCGCCGCCCCGTCGATCCGCAGCGCCACCGCGCAGCTCTCCGGCATCAGCGCCTGTCCGGGCTGCACGGCGAACGGCGTCACCGCGCAGTCCGCGAGCCGCAGACATTCCGGGAAGCGCACCGGCCGCAGACTTCCCAGTACCCCCCAGCCGAGCCGGCCGTGGCCCGGTGCGTTCGAGCGGATCAGCAGCAGTCCGCTGTCCGGCTCCGCCAGCAGCAGCCGGTCGTCGCTCTCCTCGGTGATCTGCAGCAGCGGCGTCGCCTCCCCGCCCCGCTCCAGATCGACCGCCACCGCCTTGACCGGGCCGTCGTCCCACTGCCGGTCCAGGGCGAGCATCCGCCCCGTACGGTCCAGCCAGACCCCGCCCGAGCAGCGCCCCGGCACCTCGGCGACCAGCTCGGGCCCGAACGCGCCGCCCGCCACCAGCCAGACCGCGGTGGACTTCGCGCCCGGTGCCAGGGCGTAGGCGGACACGCCGTCCGGCGACGGCGGCAGCAGCGTGAGCTCCGCCGACTCGATCCAGCCGAGCGGCAGTTCACCCGTCCCCGGCCCCGTCGGATACAGCAGCGAGAAGGCATGTGTGCCCGCCACCCGCCGCCGGATCAGCACCCGCCCGTCGGTCAGCGGCAGTACCTCGGCGTCGCGCTCCTCCGGCTGGCCGAGCGGCAGTGGTACCGCATACGGCTCGGGTCCGTCGAGCGTCCACCGCTCCGGGAACAGGGCCTCGCCGTCCCCGGCCAGCCGGGCCGCGTAGGACCCGTCCGCAGTGATCGTGAACCCCGTACTCCCCACAGCTCCGTTGGCGGTCTCGATGGCACAGGCTGTCATCGGCACGTCACCTCCGGTGACTGAAGCTAGGTATCCTCCCTATGCCGGACAACATCGAAACCGCCCACTTCACACATAAGGGTGGCCGGGCCGGGATTCGCCTGAGGGGCAGGGGGCGACTGTGCTCAGCGGGATGGCGGTGCTCAAGGTGAGGCACGCCCAAGTGCTGCGCGGACAAGGTCCTCGAGTTCCCCGGCCGTAGTCGATCAAGCAGTGGCGGCGGTCGAACAGGCCTCCCAGACCGACGGGGCACCGAGCGCGGGTAACCTGTTCTCGTGCCCCGTCTGTCTGAAGTCCTCGCCGCGCTCGACGCCCTGTGGCCCCCCGAGCGGGCCGCAGAGTGGGACGCCGTCGGCACGGTCTGCGGGGAACCGGAAGCCCAGGTCAGCCGGGTCCTGTTCGCCGTGGACCCGGTGCAGGAGATCGCCGACGAGGCGATCGAGCTCGGCGCCCAGCTGATCGTCACGCACCACCCGCTCTATCTGCGCGGTACGACGACGGTCGCGGCCTCCACCTTCAAGGGCCGCGTCGTGCACACGCTGATCAAGCACGACATCGCCCTGCATGTCGCGCACAGCAACGCGGACACCGCCGACCCCGGGGTCTCCGACGCCCTCGCGGGCGCGCTCGACCTCCGGGTCGTACGCCCTCTGGTGCCGGACGCCACGGATCCGAGCGGTCACCGCGGCCTCGGCCGGATCTGCGAGCTCGACCATCCCGAGACACTGCGCGACTTCGCCGCCCGCGCGGCGAAGCGACTGCCGCCCAGCGCGCAGGGCATCCGCGTCGCCGGCGATCCGGACGCACTCGTCCGTACCGTCGCGGTCAGCGGCGGCTCCGGCGACAGCCTCTTCGACCAGGTGCGGGCCGCGGGCGTGGATGCGTTCCTCACCGCCGACCTGCGCCACCACCCGGCCTCCGAAGCCACGCAGCACTCGCCCCTCGGGCTGGTCGACGCCGCCCACTGGGCCACCGAATGGCCCTGGTGCGAGCAGGCCGCCGCACAGCTCGACGAGATTTCCGACCGGCACGGCTGGGGCCTCAGGGTCCACGTCTCGCACACGGTCACCGACCCCTGGTCCGCCCACCACTCTTCTCCTGGAGCCCCCAACTGAACGCCGCGCCCGCCGACCAGATCCGACTCCTCGACGTCCAGGCCCTCGACGTACGACTGTCGCAGCTCGCCCACAAGAGCAAGTCGCTGCCCGAGCACGCCGAGATCGAGTCGCTCAACAAGGACCTCACGCAGCTGCGCGACCTGCTGGTCGCCGCGCAGACCGAGGAGAGCGACACCGCCCGCGAGCAGACCAAGGCGGAGCAGGACGTCGACCAGGTGCGCCAGCGCGCCGTACGCGACCAGCAGCGCCTCGACTCGGGCGCGGTCACCTCGCCCAAGGACCTGGAGAACCTGCAGCGCGAGATCGTCTCGCTCGCCAAGCGCCAGGGTGACCTGGAGGACGTCGTCCTCGAGATCATGGAGCGCCGTGAGTCCGCGCAGGAACGTGTCTCCGAGCTGACCGAGCGGGTTTCCGCAGTCCAGGCCAAGGCCGACGACGCGACCGCGCGCCGGGACGCCACGCAGGAGGAGATCGACCGCGAGGTCGCCTCGGTCACCAAGGAGCGCGAGGTCGTGGGAGGTTCCGTACCGGCCGATCTGCTGAAGCTGTACGAGAAGCTGCGCGTCCAGCAGGGCGGGGTGGGCGCGGCCCGCCTCTACCAGCGCCGTTGCGAGGGCTGCCAGTTGGAGCTCAACATCACCGAGGTGAACGAGGTCAAGGCGGCGTCGCCGGACACCGTGCTGCGCTGCGAGAACTGCCGCCGCATCCTGGTCCGCACCGCAGAGTCGGGCCTGTAGTGCGGGAGTTCGTCGTCGAGGCCGACGGCGGCTCCCGGGGGAATCCGGGCCCGGCCGGCTACGGCGCGGTCGTGCTCGACCCGAAGTCGGGCGAGCCCCTGGCCGAGGTGGCCGAGTACATCGGTGTGGCGACGAACAACGTCGCCGAGTACAAGGGCCTGATCGCGGGGCTGAAGGCCGCGAAGGCCCTCGACCCCGGGGCCTCGGTCCGGGTCCGGATGGACTCCAAGCTGGTCGTCGAGCAGATGTCGGGCCGCTGGAAGATCAAGCACCCGGACATGAAGCCGCTCGCGGCAGAGGCCGCGCGGATCCTGCCGTCCGGCCAGGTGACGTACGAGTGGATCCCACGCGAGAAGAACAAGCACGCGGACCGGCTGGCCAACGAGGCGATGGACGCGGGCAAAAAGGGCAAGCAGTGGGAGCCGTCATGCTCCACGGCGGCCCTGGACGCGCTTGACGCGCGGGACGCGGAAGCGGCGCGAGTGGTGGGCGACGCGGCAGCCGGCGCGGCGAAGGCGAGGGCGGCGCTGACGGGCGGCGGGCCGACGGATTCGGGCCGTGCGGAGTCTTCTGTCGGGTCCGGGTCGGCCAGTGCGAGTCGCGCGGGGTCTTCCGTCGGGGCCGGGCCCTCGGGTTCGGGTCGCGCGGGGTCTTCTGTCGGGTCCGGGTCGGCCAGTGCGAGTCGCGCGGGGTCTTCCGTCGGGGCCGGGCCCTCGGGTTCGGGTCGCGCGGGGTCCTCCGTCGGGGTCGGATCGACCCCGAGCAGCGAAGCCGCGCCGACGGCCCCGCCGGTCGGCTGGGGCCCCGCGGACCTCGGCGCCCCGGCCACCTTTGTCCTCCTGCGCCACGGCGAGACGCCCCTCACCCCCGAGAAGCGTTTCTCGGGCAGCGGCGGCAGCGACCCCTCACTGTCTCCGGTGGGCCTGCGCCAGGCCGACGCGGTCGCGGCCGCGCTCGCGGCGCGCGGCACGATCGAGGAGATCGTCAGCTCCCCGCTGAAGCGCTGCCGCGAGACCGCGGAGGCGGTCGCGGCCCGCCTGAACCTCGATGTCCGTATCGAGGAGGGTCTGCGTGAGGCGGACTTCGGCGCGTGGGAGGGCCTGACGTTCGCGGAGGTGCAGGAGCGGTACGGCGACGATCTGACAGCCTGGCTGGCCTCGTCGAAGGCGACCCCCTCGGGCGGCGGCGAGAGCTTCGCGACGGTGGCCCGCCGTGTCGCGGCAACCCGCGACAAGCTGCTCGCGCGCTACGCGGGCCGCACGGTGCTGCTGGTCACGCACGTCGCCCCGGTCAAAACCTTCGTCCGGCTGGCCCTGGGCGCTCCGCCGGAGTCCTTGTTCCGGATGGAGCTCTCGGCGGCGTCGATCTCGGTGGTGGCGTACTACTCGGACGGAACCGCGTCGCTGCGCCTGCTCAACGACACGTCTCACCTGCGCTGACGCGATGACCTGGTATCTGACCGAGGACGTCGAGGAGTTCCGCCGCGCCGCCGGCGACTGCCTGGCGCGGGACTCCGCCCTCAGCACCGCGCTGCTCACCGTGAGCGAGAGGGTGCGGCGGCACGGACCGCACGCGTACGGGGACGCGGAACCCGCTCGGTTCGGGTGGTGGCGGGAGAGCGACGACGCACCCGTGGACGCCGCGTTCCTGCAGACGCCGCCGCGGCCGCCGCTGCTCGGCCCGATGCGGAAACCCCTCGCCCGTGTGCTGGCGCGGAAGTTGCGCGCGGCAGGGGTACCGCTCAGTGGCGTGAAAGGCGGGGACGGCAGCACACAGGCCTTCGCCGACGAGTGGACGGGCGGAGGCGGCTGGACCGTCGCCACGCGGCTGCGGCTCTTCCGGCTCGGTGAGCTGACGCCGCAGCAGCCTCCGCCGCCCGGCCGCGCCCGGCAGGCCACCGCCGACGACGTCCCGGCCGCCGCCGCCTGGATGAAGAGGTTCGCCGCCGACATAGGTGAGACGTCCGACGCGGACTACACGCAGAACATCTCGCGCCGCGTCGCCGACGGATGCCTGTACTTCTGGGAGACCGACGACGGACAGCCGGTCTCCATGGCCGCGCGCTCGCCGCTCGTCGCGGGACAGTCCCGGGTCTCGCCCGTCTACACCCCGGCCGGGCTCCGCGGACGCGGATACGCCGGCGCGGTCACCGCCGCCGTCAGCCGCGCCGCGCTCGAGGCGGGCGCGGAACAGGTCCTGCTCTTCGCGGACCAGGCCAATCCCACCAGCAACGCCCTCTACCAGCGCCTCGGTTACCGACCGCTGGCCGACTTCGTAGACGTGGACTTCGTGGAGGTGGACTTCGTGGAGGTGGGCTTCGTAGAGGTGGACCTCGGCTGAACTCAGCCGCGCAGCGCGGCCGCTCCGGCCGCCAGGGTCTCGACCCGTGCCCAGTCCTTGGCAGCGATCGCGTCTGCGGGCAGCATCCACGTACCGCCCACGCACCCCACGTTCCGCAGCGCCAGATACGACGGTGCCGAAGCGGACGAGATCCCGCCCGTCGGGCAGAAGCGGGCCTGCGGAAGCGGCCCGGCGAGGGACTTGAGATACGGCGTGCCGCCGGCCGCCTCCGCCGGGAAGAACTTCATCTCGCTCACTGAGCGCTCCAGCAGCGCCACGACCTCCGAGGTCGTCGAGACACCGGGCAGGAATGGCACGCCCGACGCCTTCATCGCGTCCAGCAGCCGTTCCGTCCAGCCGGGGCTGACCAGGAACCGCGCTCCGGCCGCCACCGCCGCGTCCACACCGTCCGACGAGATCACCGTGCCCGCGCCGACCACCGCCTCCGGCACCCCGTCCGCGATCGCGCGGATCGCATCGAGCGCGGCCGGCGTCCGCAGCGTCACTTCGATCGCAGGCAGACCCCCGGCGACCAGCGCCCGCGCGAGCGGTACGGCATCGGCGACGTCGTCGATGACGACGACGGGTACGACAGGCGCGAGGTCCAGCACGGAGGTCATGGCCCCATCCTGCCGGTCCCACTGCGCACCCCGCAACGACCGTTGCGCACAGTGCAACGCCTCAGTGGATCTGAGTGACCACCACGTCCAGCGCCCACGCCCGCCCCGCCCTGGCCGGCGCCTGCGCCTCCACCACGTACCCGAGATCCCGCAGCGTCTCCACCAGTTCGCCGGGCCCCGCCGGCTTCGCGCCCGTCATCAGCAGGTCCCGTACCAGCCGGCCCTTCGTCGCCTTGTTGAAGTGACTGACCACCGAGCGCTTCTCGACCCCGTCGACCAGCTGCGAGTGCAGCACCCGCACCGTCGCCGTACGCCCCGCCACCTCGCCCTGCGGCTTCCACGCCGCCGTGTACGCCGAGGACCGCAGATCCAGCACCAGCCCGTTGCCCGCCGCCTCCGGCAGCACGGAGGCCATCCGCCCGCGCCAGTACGCCCCCAGCGCGCCGAGCCCCGGCAGCTTCACGCCCATCGAGCAGCGGTACGACGGAATCCGGTCGCCGACCCGCACCGCGCCCCACAGCCCCGAGAACACCAGCAGCGACTGCCGGGCCCGCCGCCGTGCGTCCGGCTCCAGCGTCGCCAGACCGAGCGCGTCGTACAGCACGCCCGTGTAGATCTCCCCGGCCGGCCGGGTCCCCGCGGTCCGCAGCTCCACGTTCTTCGCGATCTCGCCGCGCAGACCCTCGCTCAGCCCGAGCACCTCCCGCGCCTTCTCCTCGTCGGCGGCGCACAGTTCGACCAGTTCGTCCAGCACCGCGGCGCGCGCCCCGGCAAGACCCGGCAGCGACAGCGACTCCGGCTTCAGCGGAGCCCCGCGCCCGGAAGCGGCCTTACCCTCCGACGGCGGCAACAGCACGAGCACGGCAGGTCTCCTTCGTACGTACGGGGGCGGGGGGTGCGGCCCCCGCGCCAGCCTACGGTCATCCGGGTGCCGTCCGACTCCGCCCGCCATACGCTCGGTCCATGCCCCGCCGCCATATGCACATGACCGGCGCAGCCGAAGCTCCGCTGCGGGCCGCACTGCGTGAGCTGCGTACCACGCTCGACGTGCCCGAGGGCTTCCCGGCCGAGGTCCTTGCCGAGGCGGAGTCCGCCGCCAAGGCGCCGCGCCTGCCGGACCACGACGCCACCGACATCCCGTTCTTCACCATCGACCCGCCGGGCTCCGTCGACCTCGACCAGGCGATGCACCTCGCCTCCCGCCGCGCCGGCGGCTTCCGCGTCCACTACGCGATCGCCGACGTCGCCGCCTTCGTCACCCCCGGCGGCGCGATCGACGCCGAGGCCCACCGCCGGGTGCAGACCCTCTATTTCCCGGACGAGAAGGTCCCCCTGCACCCGGCCGTGCTCTCCGAGGGCGTGGCCAGTCTGCTGCCCGACAGGACCGCGCCGGCGCTGCTCTGGCGGATCGACCTCGACGCCGAGGGCCGTACCGTCACGACCGAGGTGCGCCGCGCGCTCGTACGCAGCCGGGCCAGGCTCGACTACGAGGATGTGCAGCGGCAGATCGACGCGGGCACCGCCGAGGAGCCGTTGGGGCTGCTCAAGGACATCGGGCTGCTGCGCGAGGCGCTGGAGCGCGAGCGCGGTGGCATCTCGCTGAACGTCCCGGAGCAGGAAGTCGTCGAGCGGGACGGCGCGTACTTCCTCGAATACCGCGCCCCGCTCCCGGCCGACGCCTGGAACGCCCAGATCTCCCTGCTCACCGGGATGGCCGCGGCCGACCTCATGACGGCGTCGGGCACCGGCATCCTGCGCACCCTGCCCACCGCCCCGGTCGGCGCGGTGGCGAGGCTGCGCCGCTGCGCGAAGGCCCTGGGCATCGACTGGCCGCACCATGTCTCGTACGCCGAAGTGGTGCGCTCCCTCGACCCGCACAACGCCCGCCATGCCGCCTTCCTCCAGGAGTGCACGACGCTGCTGCGCGGCGCGGGCTACGCCGCCTTCTCGGGCGGCGAGCTGCCCTCGCCCGCGGTCCACGCCGCCGTGGCCGACGAGTACACGCACTGCACCGCGCCGCTGCGGCGGCTGGTCGACCGGTACGCGGGCGAGCTGTGCGTGGCGGCGGTGGCCGGGCAGGCGCCCCCGGAGTGGGTGACGGCGGCGCTGGACAAGCTGCCGCGGGAGATGGCGGAGGGCTCCCGACGCGCCAACACGGTGGAGCGGGAGTGCGTCGACCTCGTCGAGGCGGCGCTGCTGAGGGAGCGGGTCGGCGAGATCTTCGACGCCTTCGTGGTGGATGTGAAGGAGCACGAGCCGGCCGTCGGGACGATCCATCTGGCGGACCCGGCGGTGGTGGCCAGGATCGACGGCGGCGGCGAGAAGCTTCCGCTGGGGGAGCGTGTACGGGCCCGGCTCACGCAGGCCGACCCGGGGACGGCGAAGGTGCTGTTCGCGCTCGCGTGAGCGCGCCGGCGAGCGCTTTCGGGTCATCGGCGTGCCGATCGTCCGGGCGCCGGTCCTCGCGGGCCTGCGCGGCCGGCTCGCCCACATCTCGTACGATCGCGCCTTCGGCTACGGACTTCGAACCAAGAAAGGCTTTCAGAGTGCCTGACTCCACCCGTGCTCAGCAGATCATTGCCGCGGCCCGCGAACTGCTCGAGCAGGAAGGCCCGGAAGCCCTCACCATGCGCCGCCTCGCCGAGCGGGTCGGCATCAAGGCCCCGTCCCTCTACAAGCACTTCCCGGACAAGTCCTCGGTCGAGACTGCCCTGATCGCCGAAGCCCTTCGCGAGAGCGCCGAGGTTCTCGAGGCCGCGGAGGCCGCGACCCCCGGCTCCTTCCAGGCCCTGGCCACCGCCTACCGCGCCTACGCCCTGGCTCACCCGCACCTCTACCGCCTCGCCACCGACCGCCCGCTCGCCCGCGAGGCCCTGCCCGCCGGCGTGGAGGACCGTGCCGCGGCCCCCCTTGTCCGCGCGGTCGGCGGCGACGCGGACACCGCCCGCGCGGCCTGGGCCTTCGCCCACGGCATGACCATCCTCGAACTGAACGGCCGCTTCCCGCCGGGCGCCGACCTCGCGGCGGCCTGGGCCACCGGCTCCGCGGGCTTCGTCCCCGCACACGCCAGGTAGCATGGCCGACACGGCAGACGAGCCGGGCGGACGGCCGCGTGAAGATCTTCTGGATCTTCCCGAGGAACGTCCGGGCTCCACAGGGCAAGGTGGTGGGTAACGCCCACCCGGGGTGACCCGCGGGACAGTGCCACAGAAAACAGACCGCCGAGGACCTCGGTCCTCGGTAAGGGTGAAACGGTGGTGTAAGAGACCACCAGCGCCTGGGGTGACCCAGGCGGCTAGGTAAACCCCACCTGGAGCAAGGTCAAGAGGGGTCGCGGTAAAACGCGGCCCTGCGCGGACGTTAGAGGGCTGCCCGCCCGAGTCCGCGGGTAGACCGCACGAGGCCGGCGGCAACGCCGGTCCTAGATGGATGGCCGTCTCCCCGGCCGCCGCGAGGCGACCGGGCGACAGAACCCGGCGTACAGCCCGACTCGTCTGCCGCCACCTGCTGCTTTGCCTCGGAAGGGGCCTCTGACCTGCGTCGGAGGCCCTTTCTGGTCTTTCGGGGCTTGCCGCGTTAGGCCGCGAAAAGTCCCTCGGAAGTCCCTCCGACAGGGCTGAAAGTCCCTGAAAAGCCCCTGGAGCGGAGGGGCGGGCGACGCCCCCCGGCCATGTGATCGGTCGCGTATTTTCCCGTCGAAGGCGTCGCTTTTCGCGCCGCGTGATTCCCAGCTCGGCCGAGGTCGTTGACGGGCTGTCCGACGGGCAAGTACGAGACCTGGCCTGGTCAACCGAGCGTGCCTGCGGCGACGCTCGGAGCTGGGCTTCGCCCACCCCGGACAGTACTGACCAGCCTGACCGGAGGTCCGGCTGGCAGACGGCTCGGAGACCCTGGCGTCGTCGGGGACGGCGGAGTGGTCGCGTAGACGCGAACGCCTCCGTTTCTGTGGCCAATGTGGCGACGCGCTCAGGTGGGGAATTGTGCGGCCTCAGGCCTGGGCGAATATCGCCGTCCTCCACACCCGGCTTCACCGTCGGCACCAGTGGTCGCAGGATTTCCCACTCGGCGTCGGACAGATCCGTCGAGCAACGGATGCGCGGCTCGCCCACGTCGGCCCCCGAAAGCGCGCCGCCACTCCGCTACCTGCCCGTATGGTCCGCTGACCAGCCTTACAGACGCCTTCCAGGTAACTGGGAGGTGTAGTCCTCTCAAGCGCCGGCTGCTGGAGAGAGCAGGCGGCGCAGGAACGGGCTCGGAGTGCCGTGCCAGAAGATGTCGAGGCTGTCGCGCGCCCGGGTCGCCGCGACGAACAGCAGGGATCGAGCCCGCGCAGCCTCCCTGCGATAGCGGGCGGTGTCCGCCTGGCGCAGCTGGTTCACCTGTTCGCGCGGGACCAGACCGTCGCTGACCCCAGCGATGATCATGCGCTGGTACTCCAGCCCCTTGAACCGGAACATGGTCCCGATGTGGATTCCGGGCTCGCCCCGGGCGCCGTCGGCTCCGATCTCCAAGGCCCGGACGCCGTGTTCCCCGAGCGTTCTCCCCAGTTCGCTCGCCATGTGTTGGTGGGGACGCAGATGGCGATCTGCTCGTGCGCGATCCGTTCATCCGGATGAGCGTCCCAGGCCAGGATGTGCGCGGCGATCGCCTCGCGCTCCGACTGCCAATCGACGCACGGGTGCAGGCCGGGTGTCCCGCCGCTGAGCACGGAACGGTATCCGGCGAGGGTCTCCGAGCTGCCGTCGAGGTCGTCGTAGATCTCCTCGCCCAGTACCTCCAGCGCGGACCGCAGGATCTGCCGTGTCGTCCGGTAGCTGAGGCTGAGCTTCGCGGAGCGCCCGCGGATGTTGATTCCGAGGCTGCCGAGCGTCACCTGGTTCTTGTAGATGCGCTGGTGGGTGTCGCCGACCAGGAACAGGTCGTCAGTGTCGCGGGCCGTCATCGCCCGCAGCATCTTCCAGTGTGCTGGGCGCAGATCCTGCGCCTCGTCGACCACGATGTGCCGGTACCGGTAGCGCAGCCAGCCGCCGGAGCCGTCCTGTAGGTGGATGTTCTCGAGGCCGCCTGCCTCTTCCCGCTGGCGTTCGATGGCGCGGATGCGCTGTTCCCGCCCTATCTCGAGGCGGGCGGCGCGCTCGGCCACTTGGTCCCACGTCTGGCGTCCGAGCCGGTCCAGGCGCTGGGAAAAGTGCTCGGCGAGCTGCCAGATGGCGGCCCGCTCCGACCGGCCCACGTTTTTGCCGCGACCGGCACGGCGGGCCCGGAAGTAATCAGTGCGGGTGCCGACGGCCTGCCCGAGGATGACCTGCGTCCACTCGTCGTGCAGGAACTCCGCGTCCCAGCCGCTCTCGTCGAGTTCGTCGAGCATCGCCCGCCACTCCCGTACGGCCTGGCTGTCGTCGATGGTCTGCTTGCGGCTGCCGGGCTCGGCTTCCCGTACGACACGCAGCGCGAGCTGGTCGACGTGGCTCACCTCCACCCGCGACAGCAGCTGCTCACCGCCCAGTTCGAGGAGACGGGAGCGCAGATCGGCGGCGAGGTTCTTGTTGTAGGTAGTCAGCAGCACGGGCTTGGTGTGACCGGGCGGCAGCTGGGACACCAGGTGTCGGACACGATGCAGGGCCACGATGGTCTTGCCCGTGCCGGGGCCACCGCCGACGCGAGCGGGGCCGGAGTAGCGGCGCTCGACCAGCTTGGACTGGGCGGGGTGGAGGAAGACCTTCCAGCGGCCGAAGTCCCCGGCCTCCAGCGCCTCGCGCAGCGCGTCGTCGGACGTGGTGACGACCGTGGCGGGTCGCTCGGCGGCCGTCCGGAAGTCCTCGGTGTCGACGGCGTCCGGGGCGGCGACGGGGGCGGTGACCTCGTCCCGAACCTCTTCGAACGGCTTTCCGTCGTAGAGCGCGAGTAGGACCTCACCGGTGAGCTGCGGCGCGTACTCGATCAGCCCGAGGAGCTGTTCCTCGGTGGTGAGGGTACGGATGACCGGCACCAGGGGCTCCGCCACACCCAGTTCGCTCAACTGCGCGTCGCTCCAGGCGGCGAACAGCGGCTGGGCGGAGGGGAGCGGGGCTTCGGCGGGCGCGGCCGGGGCGGTGGGCGACGGTTCCTGTGGCGGGATGCGTCGCAGGACGCTGTCCTCCACCACCTGGAGGTCGACGTACTCGATGCCACCGGTGACGTGGTTGATCCCGTAGGCCAGCCGGTCGTAGACCTCCTTGCGGTGCTTGACCGAGACGATGAGCCAGTCGTCCTCGGCCAGCCGGAGCAGCAGAGCGCGGTACTCGTCGTTGATGCGCGCGGACCAGATTCTGCTGTCGCCCTTGAGCTGCTTGAGCTTGAGCCCTGGGGTACGCGGGTTGTCCTTGAACTTGTGCTGGAAGTCGAACAGGGCGCCCTTGACCGTGCGCGGCAGCCGGAGGATTTCCTTGTCCGCCTTGTCGAGCAGGCGCAGCGTCACGCCCCCGGTCTTCGTCATGCCGACTCCCCGTTCTCGTTCTCGTCGTGCCGGGTCGTGCCGGTGCCCGGCCGACCTTGATCTGTAGGGCTGTTCGGTGTCCGCTCGGCACCGACACCGAGACGTCCGGCGATCTCCTCCGCGGTCCACCCGCCCGCTGGCCGTACGTCCCAATGGGCGGCGGTGAAGGCACGATCGCGGTCCTGGGCCTCGACGTCCGGTTCCTCGGCCGTGCCCTGCGGCGCCAGAACCACACCCAGCCGGGCATAAGGCCAGGCGAGTTCGGCCTGCCAGCCGTGCTCGTCGAGTTCGAAGCCGTCCTCGGGCGCGGGAACGCCCAGTTCGGCCAGTGCGTGGGCCAGTTCGGCCAGCCCCGCCTCGTCGGGGTCCACGTACTCCAGCACCGCGTTCCAGGCGCCGTCGCGCTTCGGTCGGGACTCGGCGGGCGCTTCCTGGGCCGTTCTCGCGGGTACCGCGGGCAGTCCGGTGGTCACGGCAACCGGTGGCAGGCTGTCCGGTTCCCTCTGCAAGCCGTCAGCGGTGGGCAAGGCGATCCGGGTCGAGGACAGCCACCCCGCTCCGCCGGTCACGGTGAGCACGTCCGCGGTGAAGCCGTCCAGCAGCGCGGTGGTGAGCTGTGCGCTGTCGCCGCCGCCGTGCTCCAGGAACTGCAACACGTTGCTCCAGTACAGCCAGGCCTGCCAACGCCGCTTGTGGGTCTTCTCGTTCGCGACGGCGTGGGCGCTGTCGTCCAGGAGCGTGAGTCCCGTCCAGGCCGGTGGCCGGTGCCGTACGTCGGCGACGAGGACGAGTCGGCATCCGGACCGGTCTGTCGCCGTCAGGACGCGCAGGGGCCCGCTCGGCGCGTCGGAAAGTTCGCCGCGCAGCGCCGCTTCGACGGCCCGTCCGACCGTGTCCGCTCGCACCGGTGTGTCCCGCAGGCCAGGTGTCCCGATGAGTCCGGCGACGGCGGCCTCGGCCCGGTGGTGCCACCGTTGGGCGTCGGGGGCCCGGAGATAAGCGAGCAGCAGTTCGGCCGGGTTGACCCACACGGTCTCCGACAGCTCGCCGGGCAGGCCGCCGCGCGTGCGCTCGTAGTAGGCGCGTGCTCGCTTCTGTCCTTCCTGGTCGTAGGGCAGCCACACCGGGTCTGCGGGAGCGACCCCGGCGTATCCCGTGTCGCGGACCCGGTTCTGCCACTCTTTGATGTCGTGGTACGTCAGTTGGAACACCCGCAGCCCGTCTGCCCGCAGCCGGGCGCGTTTCGCCGCGTCGTCCGCGAGACGGTTGTGCTCGGTGCTCGCGTGATAGCGGTATCCGTCCAGGTAGACGGCGAGCCGTGGGCCCGGTGCGTCGAGCCGCTCGAAGAGTACGTCGGGCCGGGTGCCCTCGAGGACGCGCTGCTGCGAGACCCGCCAGCTCACGGTCGTTCCCTCGCCGGTGGTCAGCCGCAGATCCAGCGCACGGGTGCCCGCCGGCGTGGTGTACGTGTCCGCCGTCGCCCGGGACTCGGGCTGCTTGGCCCACTCCTCCAGCGTGTCGACGAACATGACCTCCAGGTCGCTCTCCGCCTGTCGCTCCAGCGGGATCTGACGGGTCGTCGAGATCGGCGAGGTCTGCCAGCGTTCGCCGTGGGAGCCGAGGAGCTCGTCCAGCATGGACTGCACTTCCCGGCGGGAGACGCGGTCGTAGTCAGAGGGGGGCACCCTGCGCAACAGGCACTGGTGACAGCCGTCCAGCTCCTTCTGCTGGCACGGGCAATTGTCGATGACCTCCCGCGCCTTGAGGAGCACCTCGCGGAAGCCGTCCGCGGACGCCAGCCGGTGCAGATAGCCGGTGCCACCGGGCAACCGGTCGTAGACGACGAGGAAGCGCCGCGGGAAGTCCGAGCCGAGCTGGTCCGGACTGTCCGGCATCGAGGCGGCGGCGATGTCGATGTGGTCGGGGTCGCCGCCGTAGCGTGCCGCGATACCGGCGAACAGCGCCGCGGTGAACGAGGCGAGCCGTTCCCGGGCCCGTGTCACCGAGGCGGGCAGCAGGATCCGTACGGCTTCCGTGGTCAGCTCGTGGGCCAGCAGCAGCGGTACGTCCCGGCCCGCCCCTTGTCCCTCTCCGCGTCCGGAGCCCTGAGTGCGCCGCCGCGGGCACCACAGCAGATGATGGGCGCTGCCCTTCGTGGCGGCGGCCCCCGAGTCGGTCAGTGCGTGCTGCGGCTGGTCGACGACCGGCTTGCCCTCCGCCGTCGCGCCACCGCAGGTCGTGCAGACGTAGAACGGGTTGATCCGTACTTCCTCGCCGGCCAGCGGCACCGTGGAGCTGCCGTCCTGCCGGTCGAGTCCCAGATTCAGCGTTCGGATGACAGCTCTATGGGAGAAGTCCACGCCGAAGGTCGCCGTGTCGTGCCGCCAGGAGTCGATGGCCAGGTGGTCGGGGTCGATGTCCACGGTGGTCAGGACCGCGTACTGCCGACGGGCCCGCTCGTCGCGGTCGTCCCGCACTCGGGCGTCGTCCCGCTTGTCGCGGGCGACGACCCGGCGCGGCTGGAGCACGTACTGGACACAGCCCGCGTCGGCGATCTCCTGCCCGTCGCAACGTGGGCAGGGTGAAGTGTCGGTCTGCGCGTGCTGCGTGCGCACGTATCCGCAGGACGGGCACAGCCGCCATACCGACCAGGCGCGGCGCTCCGGACTGCCGATGTCGAGGGCGCGCACCACATGCTTGTAGCCGTTGACGTAGAAACTGTTGCCCGGGGCCAGCTCGGTGAGGGCCGTTTTTCGGGAGCGTTCGTAGTCGTGGGTCTCGCTGCGGTAAATGCGCCCCGTACCGGGCGGCTCGGCTTCCCTCGGGGCGCCGCTCTCGGCGGGTTCGTCGGTGTCCGAGGGAACCTCGGACCAGTACAGGGTGGCCTCCAGCTGGGTCGTGGTGTCGGCCAGGCTGTAGTTCGGCAGGAGTCCCAGTTCGACGAGTGTGCCGTGCGCGCTGGTCCGGCTCAGCTCCCGCAGGAGGTCCCCGGTGCTGCGGCGCTCGGCGAGCAGCTCCCGTCGTTCCCGGTCCTGGACCTCGTCGGTGCGGGCCAGGGAGTCGACGGCCTCGTCGATCGCGGCGATCCTGCGCCGCAGTTCCTCCCGCCGCCCCGTCCAGTCCTCCTCCGCCTCCTGGAGAGCTCGTACGATGCCGCCGGTCGCGTACTTCCGGAGCTCGTCGGCGGCGTGGGCTGACACCCCGGTGTCGTCACCATCCGGCGAGGCGAGGCCGTCCGCGGCTCGCGGGTCGGGTCCTGGAGAGGTGCGCGGTGTTGCCCCGCCGACGCGCGTGGGCGTCGTGAGGGTCAGAACCCGGCTCGCGCCGCGTAGGCCTCGCGCAGCTGCTGGGCTGTGCGCCTGGCCTGCGCGGAGTGGCGGAGAGAGCGGGCGGGGGGCCGGCCGGTGTCACGAGCACGCCGGGGCAGGTCCTGCGCATTACTCGGGTCCTGCTTGTCCGGGGTGCCCTGCTCGTCCTGTGTGCTCTGCGTCCTCTGCGTGCTCTGTGGCGCCAGGGCTGTCGGCTCCGGTTCGGCGGGCGGCCCGGCCGGGGGTGTCTGATGTGGCGACGTGAGGAACAGAGTGGGCGCGGCTTCCGAAGTGGACTCGTCCGTGGGCGGTGCGTCCGCCGGACGGGACGGAACGGGGAGCGGCGACACGACGCCTTCCGACGCCGCTGCCGGAAGCAGCGTGAGGAACTCCTGAGGCGGCGCGGCGGTGTAGGTGGTGAGACGCCGGCGGGCCTGGGCGAGTTTCAGTCCCTGCGCCTCGACCAGGGCACGGCAGTGCTGGACGACCTCGCTGACCGTGGGCCGGGCTTGAGCCTGATGGGACAGCATGGAAGTCAGCAGGGGGACCAACTCGGGCGGGGTCCCGGTCAGATCGGGCGCGGTCGCCGGATCGGTCACCATGCGGAAGAGCACATGGATGTTGGTCGCGTGGTACGGCAGATGGCCCGTCGCGGCGAACAGCAGCACCGTCCCTAGTGCGTACACGTCGACGGCGCTCGTCAGCGGCTTCTCGCCGTTGGCCTGCTCGGGTGGCATACAGGACGGCGTGCCGACGACGGTGTTGGCCGCGGTGAGAGAGGCGCTCGACTCGGCGAAGACGGCGAGACCGAAGTCGATGATCTTGGGGCCGTTCGGTCCGAGCAGAATGTTCGCGGGCTTCAGGTCACGGTGCAGCAGACCCTGTTTGTGCACATAGCCCAGGCCCTCGGCGATGGTCGCGCCGAGCGACAGGACGAGAAGCGCGGGCAGCGGACCGTGCGTCATCACGTGCTTGCCGAGATCCGGTCCCTCCACGTACTCGGTCGCCAGCCACGGCTGCTCCGCGTCCGCGTCCGCATCGAGGAGCTGTGCGATCCGTGCGCCCCAGACCGTCTTCAGGATCTCGATCTCCTGCGCGAAGCGCTGTCGGGAGGTCGAGTCGACGATCGACGGCTTGATGACCTTGACCGCGGCCGGCTCGCCGCCCGGCGACTCACCCAGGTATACCTGGCCCATACCACCCTGGCCGATCCGGCCGAGTAGCTCGAAGCCACCGATCCGGACCGGGTCCTCGGGGCTGAGCGGCGTCGTCTGCACGTCTTTCCTCTGGTCGGGTACGGCGGGTGAGCATGGTGGGACAGGCTGCGTAACAAGCTAGCCGATCCGGCCGACAGACCGCTGTGGCCCGGCGATTCCGTCCTGTGAACTCCGCACTCACCATGCTCCCGGACGACTTGCCCACGGCGGGACTGCGATCGAAATCCGCCTATGGCCTGGCGACGTGCTCACCAGGGGCGCTCAGATTCGGGGCTGCCTGCCCCGACGGCCCGGGGCCGCGGTCGCGACCGCTGGAGGTAGCCGCCCCCGCCCGGCGCGCAGTGCATGGTCTGGGCCACTGATGAGGTCGACCTTTCGACAGGCCGCCGACGGGGTGGGCCAACAACCCTAAGCTGGCGGTCGTCACAAGCGATCCCGGTGGAAGACGTAAACGCATGAACAGCCTTACCGAGGCGAACCTCAAAGCGCTGGCCGGTCCCCGTTCCTACGAGCGTGGCCTCGGCTGCCTCGACGCCGTGTCCGGGGTCGAGGTCGGCGACAGCCGGGTCACCGCGACCGTTCACGGCACGGAGCGGTACGAGGTGGAGCTGGTTCTTGAAGGGCCCGGCGGGCTCGGTGGCGAGTGCGACTGCCCATACGGTCTGGAGGGCAACTTCTGCAAGCATCTGGTCGCTCTCGGCCTCGTCGTGCTGGCCGAGCCGGAGGGCAGCCTGCCACGGCAGAGGAAGGCGGCCCGGGACCGGGGACAGGACTTCGACGCTTGGCTGTCCGGCCTGTCCAAGGAGGAGTTGCTGGGCCTGATGCGGGAACAGGTGGGCGAGGACCGGCAGTTGCGGCGCCGTCTGGAGCTGCGGGCGGCGAGCGCCCGGGGTGACCTCGCCGGGGTCAGGGCGCGCATCCGTGAACTCCTCGACATCGGCCCGTTCGCGAGGTACGGATACATCGAGTACGCCGATGCCCGAGCCTACGCCGACCAGGCCGGGCAGGCGGTTTCCGCCATCAGGGCACTCACTGCTTCGG
Organism: Streptomyces sp. NPDC048479; assembly: GCF_040651435.1. Classification (NCBI taxonomy): domain Bacteria; kingdom Bacillati; phylum Actinomycetota; class Actinomycetes; order Kitasatosporales; family Streptomycetaceae; genus Streptomyces; species Streptomyces sp. NPDC048479. The sequence continues at coordinate 384,451 of NZ_JBEZKA010000001.1, read as the reverse complement.
GCCGGTCCGCCGACGCGATGCCCCTCGCGCGGGAGGCGATGCTGCTGCTGACCGAGGCGGTGGAAAGCGTCGACGACTCTGACGGAGGGCTCGGGCAGGTCGGCGCCGACCTCGCCGACGCCCATCTCGACGCGTGTCGTATGGCGCGCTGCGATCCTGAGGAACTCGCGCGCTGGCTGGTCGGCCATGTGCTCGGTGACTTCGACGACCTCACCGGCATCGATCCGCTCGACTACGAGAACGTCCTCGGTGACCGGGGGATGACCGTCCTGCGGAAGCTGGCCGTGGAGGCGTGGCGGGGCAACCGTACCGGTTGGGCCGAGAAGTACCTGATGGAACGCTTGGCCAAGGCGGGAGGCGACGTCGACGCGGTGGTCGCCGTGCACGCGGCCGACCTCGCGGAGAACGGCCACACGCACCTGATCATCGCCCGCGAACTGGACACCGCCCGTCGCCCCGACGACGCCCTGCGCTGGGCGGAACGCGGCATTCGGGATGCCAGGGACCCAGCCGCTGTCGACACGGCCCTCGTCGACTACCTGTGCGACCGCTACGCGCAGGCGGCCCGGCTGCCCGATGCCGTCGCCTTGCGCCGCGACCACTTCGGCGCTCGCCGCACCCTGCTCGCGTACCAGCAGCTGCGCGCCGCCGCGCGGGCCGCCGACTGCTGGCAGGCCGAGCGCGAGGGGGCGCTGGTCCTGCTGCGTGCCGACGCGGGACGACGGCAAGAGGGCTGGTACGGCGGTCCTGTCCTGGTTGACGCCCTGCTCGACGACAAGGACGTCGACGCCGCCTGGGAGGTGGCCACAGAAACCGGCGCACACGACCGGCAGTGGCTCGCCCTCGCCGACCAAGCCCGTGCCAGCCGTCCCGCCGACGCACTTGGCGTTTACCTGCGTCTGACCGAGCCGCTCACCAAGCAGACCGGCAACGCGGCCTACGAGCAGCTCGTCAGCCTGCTGCTCAGCGCCCGCGACTGCCACCGCCGCCTGGGCACACTGGACGAGTTCACGGCGTACGCCATCGCGCTGCGCACCGCCCAGAAACGGAAGCGGAACCTCATGCGCCTGATGGAACAACACGGCCTGTGAGCCGGTACGGCGTACCGGTCCGTGAGCGGTGCCCCCTGCCGGGTGCACGCGATGTCACGTGTACGCGATATGTGCAGCGGTGGCCATTTGGAACGCACGCGCTGCTCAGAGGCCGATCGCACGAATCGCGACACACAGGTAGCTACTCCCGGCGTACAGCCCGACTCGTCTGCCACACCGCTCCGGCCCCCCGTCGCTGGGAGAGTGGCCACGGGCCTTGACTGCTCGGCGGATCCGCGCGTTCACCGATTCGATCGCATCGGTCGTGCAGACGGTCCGGCAGATGTCGGTATCGAAGCGGAGGAACGGCGTTACGAACGCCATCCCCGCAAATTACCTGGCCTTTCTCGGACTCGCCGCCGCCCTGTGCTGCTACGAACGACTCCTCCGCCTCACCATGCAGGACACGGTCTTGGCCCTGATGATGCAACATGATCAACAGACCGAAGCTACTCAGCGCAGTACGGCCGCCAGCAGGTCGGCACCCAGCGCCGTCAGATCGGGCAGATTGAGGGTGTAACGGACGTAACGGCCGTGCCGCCGGGCCGTAAGCAGGCCCGCGCGGCGCAGGACAGCGAGGTGGCGGGAAACCTCCGGGGGTGAAAGTTCCCAGGCGTGGGCCAGCTCACCGGTGGTGTGCGGGCCGCGGGCCAGGGTGCGCAGCAGCCGCAGCCGTACCGGATGTGCGAGTGCCTCCAGCCGTAGTCCGACCGTTTCCAGCGATACCGGCTCTGACGGACTCGGCTCGGCCACGGGGTACTGCACCACCGGCTGCCATCCGGGCGTGTGGACCGCCACCAGGTGCGGGCTGCCGAAGACACTGGGGATGAAGGTGACCCCGGTGCCGTGGGCGGCGGTCGCCTTGTCCTGCAGCTTGTCCACGATGATGCAGTCGCCGTCCGGTGCCAGGGTGACTGCGTCGGAGACCGATGCGAGTGCCGCCCCGATGCCCTGGCGCTTCAGCAGGTCGTTCTTCAGGCGCAGGTCGGTGGCGAGCTGCACGGCGACGCCCGCCCAGGCGGTGTCGAAGAAGGCCTCGGCGCACTGTTCGAGGGTGTGGCGCACCCGCGCCCGCACAGCGGCCGGGTCCGCGAGCAGCCGTTCCGCGAAGGCCTCTTGCAGCGGGCCGCGGGCCTGTGCCAGGTCCAGGGCCCGCTCGCGCGCAGTCGCGTCGGTGAGCGGCGACGGCGCGGCAAAGTGGACCCGGTTGCTGCCGCACGTGGTGACGAGCGCGGCGGTCACATACGTTTCGTCGTCGATCCGGTCCACGTCGTCCAACTCCTCGGCGAGGCTCGGCCGAGGCCGGGCGGGGACCAGGAAGTCGGCTTGTGAGGAACGCCAGAGGAACTCCGCCTCCCGCAACCGCTCGGCCAGCTCCGGCCGCAGCCCCGCCCAGACATCCCCGGCCCAGCCGGCGAGCTGCGGATGATGCCCGGGTTCGGCCAGCACATGCAGCATCGCCGTCAGCTCGGCCAGCGGGGAGGCGGCGAACCGCAGTCGCTCGGACGGCAGGCCGCTGATGTCGATCCTCAACGTCATCCCCTCAGCATCCCTGACCGGATGGCCGGTGACGGCGTCGGTTGACGGTGTCCGTCAACCGACGTACCCAGCCCTGTGGCCGAACGCACCGTTGACGCCATGGCAACCACCACCAAGATCCAGCCCCGCGCCCTCGTCCGTGCCTCCGGAGGCCCCCGCTACGCCGTCGCCCTGGCCGTGGACGCGCTCGGCACCGGCCTGCTGCGGCCCTTTCTGCTGCTCTACGGGGTGACGGTGCTGAGGCTGTCCGCGCCGGCCACCGGCATCGCCATGACGGTCGGCGTCGTCGTAGGCCTGGTGTGCATGCCCGCGGTGGGCCGTTGGCTGGACCGGGGTGCACGCAGCACGGTCGTGGCAGCGTCGATGCTGGTGCGGGTGCTGGGCGTGGTGCTGCTGCTGGCCACCCCGGCGGGGCACGTCTGGCTGTTCGCGACGGCGGCGCTCTTCCTCGGCATCGGCAACCAGGCATGGCCGGCCGCCCACGCAGCTCTCGTGGCCACGGTCGCCCACGGCCGGGAACGCGACACCGCTCTCGCGGGAGGCCGCGCCCTGCGCAACGCCGGCCTGGGCGCGGGCGCGCTCATCGCCACCGCTTGCCTGGCGGGCGGCACCACCGCATTGCAGGCGCTGGCAGCCGTCACCGGGCTCGCCTATCTCACTGCGGCGGCCTTGGCGTGGTCGGTCCACCTGCACGCGCATCCGGCCGCTGCCCCGGCCATGGACAGGGCCGACGGGCCCGCACCCCGGATGCGCGCGCTGCTGGCCGCCAACGTGGTCTACGTCTTCTGCCTCAACGTCCCCGAAATCGCGCTCCCTCTGGTCCTGTTGACACAGTTGCACGCATCCCCGGTGTGGTCGGCAGCCATCTTCGTGGCCAACACGGTGCTGGTGGTCACCCTGCAGGTTCCGGTCACCGTCCTGATGTCCCGCTTCTCCCGGCGGACCGTGCTGGCCCTCGCCGGCGTGGTACTCACCGCGTCCTACCTCGGCTTCCTCGTGGCCACCTCACTGGGACACGGCTGGGGTGCCCCGGCCGTCGCCACGGTGTCCGTGGTCTGCACTATCGGCGAGATCATCTATGCCGGCAGCGCCACCGCGCTCGTCACCGCCCTCGCCCCGGCCCATGTCCTGGGACGCACCCTCGCCCGCTTCGAGCTCTCCACGGGCTTCGGCCTCGCCGTCTCCCCGGCGGCCATCACCGCTCTCGCACCCCACGGCTCGGCCGCCCTCTGGGGCAGCCTCGCCGCTGCGACGCTCCTCTCCGCCTCCGCCGTTGCCACCGAGAAGGATCAAGGAACGCGACTCAGCGGTTGCTGCCGCCGGGTGCGAGCAGGCTCGTGAGCTCGGCAATCGCCTCTGGCGACGGTTTGAAGTAGCGGCGGACGTTCTCCGAAGTGCCCCGGCCGGGGTCGAGCTGGTTACCAACCCGATGGATGTCGTGCGCTACTGCCAGGCTCGCGAGGCTGCTTGGCGCAACGCGGCACCGCACGCCGAGGGGTAGCGGTACCGTCCGGGTGACCACGGACTTCCAGCAGTCCCGCGTTTCCCTCGGCGGGCGGCTCCGTGAGCAGCGCGGCCCGGTGTCGGGCCGCGCTGGTCACGGAACGGCTGGGCCGGCCGCAGTCGAAAGTGTCGAAGTTGGAGACCGGCCGGCAGACCGCGACCGCCGAGGACCTTCGGGCATGGGCGGAGGCGGCCTGCCGGCCTGAGGCTGCGGCCGAGCTGGAGGCCCCGCTCCAGGGGCTGGAGTCCCGCACCCGATCGTGGCGCCGACAGCTCCGGGCCGGGCACCGCCCGCTGCAGGACCTTCACGCCCTACGCGGTCTGCGCCGACACCACACCGTAGGGCGGCCTGCCGCACGACGTGACCCCAAGACGTTCGGCGAGACGGTGGAGCTGACCGCCGTAGAGGCGCCGCCTCGGGAGTGGGAAGCCCCACAGCGTGGCATGTCGGATCAACCCTTCACCATGCCCGGCTACGGCCGATGGCGCGCTCAACCACCTCAGTTTTCGTACTGGTTGGGTGGGGCCGGGACCGGTCTGGCCCGGCTGACGTCGATGAACGGGATGATGCCGTCGTTGACGGGGTCCCTGGTCTGTTTGCCGGTGTAGGTGCCGATGACTTCGAGCCAGGTGTCGGGTTGCAGGGCGGAGGCGGGGGGAATCCGTCCGGACAGGCCGATCTTGACGGGTTGGGCGTCGGCAGCGCAGCAGTTGAGGCTCATGCGGACGAGGTAGGGTGCGCCGCTGCCGTCGAGGGTGATGAAGCCGGTGATTTTGATCCGCCGGTCGCCGAGTGAGTGTCCGTGGTCGTAGACCGCGCGGCCGGCGTAATCGACGACGCTGAGCTGGAGAGGGTCGCCGGCGGGGAGGGTGGGGAAGCCCCAGGGTTGTTGCAGGGCCGTGCCGGCGCGCAGGGCGCTGTAGGAGCCCAGTGCCGGTGGGGCGACCAGGATGAGAGCGAGCACGGGCAGGACGAGGAGCCAGGATATGCGTGGTTCGCGATGGGCGTGGCCGCGACGGTCGTGGTGCTCACGCCCGGGCTGGTTCTCCTCGGTCGCGCGCGGCCGTCGCAGTTCGTACCAGACGGTGGCGACGGCGGCGACGATCAGGACGATGCCGGCCACCAGCAGCAACGGGCGCAACCCGGCCTTGACGTAGCGCAGGTAGAGGTCCGTGAAGCCGGCGTGCAGCACCGCCGCGCCGATGAGGAACAGCACGGCTGCTTGCGCCTGCCGGTTCACAGCAGGACCGCCCCGACCAGGACCGACATGAGGACGGCCAGGGTGAAGGTGGCGGGGGCGAACCGCAGCGCGAACCCGCGGCCGAACGTGGCGGCCTGCATGGCGAACAGCTTCAGGTCGATCATCGGTCCGACGACGAGGAATGCCAGCCGGGCGGTGAGCGAGAACTGGGTCAGGGACGTGGCCACGAACGCGTCGGCCTCGGAGCAGATCGACAACACCACCGCGAGGATCGCCAGGGTGAGGATCGACACCACAGGGTTGTTGGCCGCGGTGTGCAGCCAGCTTGCCGGTACCACGGCTTTGAGGGTGGCCGCGGCCATCGCGCCGACGACGAGGAAGCCGCCGGCGTGCATCACGTCGTGCCGTACGGATCCCCAGAACGCCGCCCCCTTGCCGAGGCCGTCGAACGACGGGTGGGCCGGTGGGCGCAGCCAGTCGCTGCGGCCCAGCCGCTGCCACAACCAGCCCATCGCGCACGCCACGAGCAGACTCGCCACGAGCCGGGCGAGAACCATCTGCGGGTCGCGGGGAAACGCGACGGCGGTGGCGGTCAGCACGATCGGGTTGATCGCCGGGGCGGACAGCAGGAACGTCAACGCCGCCGCGGGGGTGACGCCGCGGCGCACCAGCGCCCCGGCCACCGGCACGGAGGCACACTCGCAGCCGGGCAGGACCGCCCCGGCCATCCCGGCGACCGGCACCGCGAGGGCCGGCTGTTTCGGCAGCGCGCGGGCAAAGAACGACGGTGGGACGAACACCGCGATGATCGCCGACAGCAGCACGCCGAGGACCAGGAAGGGCAGGGCCTGGACGACCACCGCGACGAACACGGTCATCCAGCTCTGCATCACCGGCACGGACAACGCCCGGCGGATCGGCCCCTGCAGCACAACCACCAGGAGCAGCGACATGGTCAGGACGAGAGGTGAGTTGAACCGCCAACCCTGCGGATCGTCCGCGTCGCGATGGTCAGCCCGGGGCGGGGCTGTTCTGGTGGCGGTCACGGGTGAGGTACCTCCGGTATGGAAAGGCTTCGCGGGTTGGTTCCCCTCCACCTTCAGTACGCCGGTTCGGGCACAGCTTCTCATTCCTGAATCAACACGAGTTGATCGAGGCTTGCCTTGGTGTACGGGGGAAAACCCACCGCGACGTTCGTACAGGCAGGATCGATCCGGCCGGCAACGACTGTGATCGTGGAAGCATGGAGATCACGCAGCAGTCACTTCGCCGTTCCGCCGGTTCGTTCGTTGCGAAGACCCTGGGCAGGCCCGGCCGGTCTGGGTCTGGCGGGGCATCACCAGGGGCGGCCCCACCCTGGCGGGTGCCTGGGCGGCACACGCGGCGCTGGCCGTGCCGATTCTCGTCGCTACCGTATGGCTACTGCGTGGCCTGGTCGTACTCGGTTCCGGCAATCAGGAACCGTCCACCGGATCGAGGTCCCACTGGTGTGGCAGGCCGCTCGCCCTCCTGTTGGCCGCAGCGGGGCGGTGTTGTTCGTGGGATGGATCAATCAGCTGTGAACCGGAGACGGCGTTCGGCACTCTGCGCCCTGCCGGACGGCAAAACCGTGGCCCGTCAGAGCGGCCGCGCCGACTGGCCGACGAACTCGAACGAACTCGACCCAACTCACCAACGCGGTGGTACCTGCGGCCTTCTGTGTAGCCGCTGCGGTTCGGGCGGGGGCGGCGTATTGGCCCGCAGTGGAAGCGCCAGCAACGCCCCGGCCACGAAACCGACCACATGGGCGAGATAGGCAACGGTGCCGACCTCCGCGACGCCGTAGCCGGCCGAGTAGAACGCCTGCAGGACGAACCACAGTCCCAGCACCGCCCAGGCGGGGAGCCGCAGAGGGAAGAAGAACAGGAAGGGCACCAGGCCCCACACCCGAACCCGCGGGTAGAGCACCAGGTAGGCGCCCAGCACGCCGGCGATTGCCCCGGACGCCCCGATCAGCGGTTCGGCGGAATCGGGGTTGGCCAGCGCGAAGCCGTACCCGGCCACGTACCCGCAGAACAGGAAGAGCAGCAGGTACCGCACCCGCCCCAACCGGTCCTCGATGTTGTCACCGAAGATCCACAAGAAGAGCATGTTGCCCAGCAGGTGCAGCCAGCTGCCGTGCAGGAACATCGAGGTCAGCACGGACAGCGGAGGCGCCTTGTCGTAACGGGGCGGTCCGAGCAGGCAACCCGGCCCCTGGGGGCCCACCGCGGGGGTCCCGGTCGGGACCAGGTCCGGCACCCGGTTGTGGATCAGCTCCCGCGGGACGGCGCCCCACTGCTCGAGGAAGGCATGCAGATGGCACAGCCGCGCGAGGCCGCTGTCGTCCGCGATCGAGGACACGGCCACGGGCGTACGCAGGAACACGACCACGTTGGCCACGATCAGCGCGTAGGTGACCCAGGGGGTGCGTCGCACCGGATTCGAGTCATAAACGGGAATGACCACATAAGGAACCTGCCCCGATCGTACGGAGAATCCGGCCCGGCCCCTGCCATGTCAGCCGCCCGGCCGTATCGGCGGCGGCTCCTCGCGCTGCCGAGCCGATGTCAAGCGCGGTTGCAGCGGTGGGGTTCAGGCGTCGCTGAAGCCGGTCGAAGGCCGGTCGCCTTCGTGCCGGATGACCAGCTCACTCGCGTGCTGACGTCCTGCCGCCGCCAATAGGATCTAATGGAGTGGCGCACGCGGAGCAGAGACATACCGATCATCACCGGTCGACAGTTCCGCCTTGGATCCGCGCGGCTCTCAAACTCTGGATGGTTGTGCATGACTGCTGCCTCTCCCCACCTCGAACCTGCCCGGCCCGGACAGACCACGGCAGGCTCGCCAGCTGCGCCGCAGCACCACGATCTGTTTCTTCAGCCGCAGTACACCGTCGAGCTGCCGCCACTGGATGAGGAGGAAGAAGACGCCTCCTACGCGGTTTCACCCCTTCCCGCGCACCGGCGGCGCGGAGCAACCCGCGGACGTTGACCGCTGCCCGTAGCGCGCGGTGAGTCGTTCTGCTGCGAACTACGGGCTACGCGGAGGACTGCGGCGGACGCGGGCGAGGACGAGCACCGTGTCGTCGTCCGGCGGGTCGGGCAGCAGGCTCGAGAGCATGCGGTCCGCTGTTTCCTCCAACTGGCCCGACGCCCTGCGTAGTTCGGCACGCACCGCGGCCAGGCCCTCTTCGATGTCCTGGCCGCGTGCTTCGATGAGGCCGTCGGTGTACAGGGCGAGAATGGCGTCCTCCGGCAGGGTGATCTCGATTGTTGTGAAGGGGTGACCGCCCACCCCGAGGGGAACTCCCAGGACATTGCTGATGGTCTCGACCGTGCCGTCAGGGTGGCGTACGAGGGGCGGGGGGTGGCCGGCGCTGGCCATGCGGGCGCGGCCGGTCGTGGGGTCGTACAGGATGTAGAGGCAGGTCGCCAGCTCGATTCCCGCCTCCTGGGCACAGGTGTCGAGCTCGGCGAGCAGTTCGTGCGGTTCCTGGGTGTGCCTGGCAAGTGCCTTGGCCGTGATGCGCAGCCTCCCCATGGCCGCGGCGGCCGGCACCCCGTGGCCCATCACGTCACCGACGACCAGGGCGACCCGGTCGCCGGGCAGGTTGATCACGTCGTACCAGTCGCCGCCGACCTCGGTGATGTGGCTGCCGGGCAGGTAGCGGTGGGCGACCTGCACATAAGGGCTCGTCGCCAGGGCGCTGGGGAGCAGCGCGCGCTGGAGGGTGACCGCGATGTCATGCACTCGGCTGTAGAGACGCGCGTTGTCCAGGCAGAGCGCGGCGCGGGAGGCGAGCTCGCCGGCCAGGCTGAGGTCCTCCTCGGTGAAGGCCGGCCTGTCCGCGGAGCGTCCGAACATGGTGAGGCCCTGGACCGTGCCCCGGGCGATGAGCGGGGCGATGAGGATGCAGGCCAGGCCGCTGTCTCTGAGGAGCTGTGCGCGGGCCTGGTGGATGACGGTCCGGGTCATGAACTCGTCGTTCACCAGGACGGAGACGGGGCGGCCCGTGCGCAGCATCCGGTGGATGGCGGAACCCGGTGGGTATGTCACGCTCTCCAGCCCGCTCACGAGTTCGGTGGCGGGCGGGGGCAGGATGGTGCCGGAGGCGATCCGGCGCGTGACCAGCGGAAGTTCCGGGTCGAACACCTCAGGCTCGTCCATCCACTCCACGACTTCCACGACGGAGGCGTCCGAGAAGTCGGGAACCGCGGCGTCGACCAGCTCCCGGGCGGTGACGTTCACGTCCAGGGTGGTGCCGATCCGGGCCGCGGCCCGGTCCAGCAGAGCCAGCCGCTGACGACCGGCGGTTGCCTCCATGATGGCCTGCTCCCGGTCGGTCACATCCACCAGCAGGCCGCCCACTCCGGACCGGCTTCCGACCGCGCCGCTGAGGGGGAAGAAACTCACCGACCGCACCTGATCACGATCCGGGTGACCCGGCGTGCGTACACCCACCAGCGCGCCCACGACGGGCCGTCCCTCCGCGGCGACCGCGCGCAGTATCCGCTGGTACTCACCCCCGTCGGAGGTGATCATGATCTCTTCCATCCGCCGTCCGAGGTGCTCCTCGATGGGAAGTCCGTCCATGTCGGCGAGCGCCTGGTTGAGGTGGACGTACCGCAACTCCTCGTCGAGCATGACCAGGCCAATGGGGCAGGTCTCGAAGAGGGCGTCAAGGAAGGCCAGGTTGGTCTTCACCCGATCGAGTTCGTCACTGCGGCTCGCCAAGGCCATGACCACCGAACGGCCCCCTGCGCCGGTGACGGGGAAGACCCGGAAACCGCAGTCGAAGACCGCGCCGTCCAGGTGCCGTGCCTGCAGCCGGCCGCGCCAGTACCCCAGGGTGCGGCCTCGCTCCGCCAGCCGGATCGAAGCGTCAGGGGCGCCGCGGGGCGGATCCGGGAAGAGCACGCCGGCGGGTTTGCGCAGCACCGCAGCGGGGTCGTGCCCGAAGAGGTCCCGCGCGCCGGGTCCCCAGTAGCAGATCCGGTCGTCATCATCGATGCCGAAGACGGCAACGGCCACGTGTTGCAGTAGCGTCCCGGGCTCGGACCAGAGCGGACCGGGAGCCTTCTCGCCCCCCGACCGATCTGACGGCACGACTGTCGCCTTCCACCCGCGGCACAACGCATCGCCTCGCCCCACCCACCGGGCGCCGATAGAGGCTCAGGCGTCTTTGTCATCCATTGTGCAGATATCTGAGTGACTCTGTACGGTCAGAGGCTCTGTCGCTCGACCCGGTTGCCAATCGTGCCGGCACCGTTACTCCGAGTGATGCATGGATCGCCGCGGCCTCCACCGACGGCGGCTGCCACGAGGCGGCCCGGCGTGCGGCGACGGTGCTCACGGTCGCTCCGCGCGGCGTGGTGCCGGTACGCCCCGGTCGTTCTGAAGGACCCACAGTTCCTGGAAGAGCCCGGGGGATCCGACCAGTTCCCCGAAGGTGCCCTGCTGGATGACGCGCCCGTGGTCGAGTACGACGATCTGGTCCGCGACGGCGACATTGGCGAGGCGGTGGGTGACGAGCACGACGGCGCGGTCCTTGGCGATGTCCCGGAGTCCGGTGAAGATGCGGTGCTCGGCGCGGGCGTCGAGTGCGCTGGTGGGTTCGTCCATGACGAGCAGCCCGGCCGGGCGGTGGAAGGCGCGCGCGATGGCGATGCGCTGCCACTGGCCGCCGGACAGTTCCACCCCGCCGAACCACTCCCGCGCGAGCAGCGTGTCCAGACCGCTGCGCAGACCGTCGACCACCTCGGCGGCCCCGGAGCGTGCGGCGGCGCGGAGAACCGCCTCGTCGCCGTCGTGGAGCTGGCCCAGCGTGATGTTGTCCCTGGCGGACATGGGCCAGTGCGCGAAGTCCTGCGGGACGATCGCGGTCTGCGTCCACAGGGCGTGCGGATCGAAGTCGGCGACGTCCTTCCCGTCCCAGGTCACGGTGCCGTCGGTCGGAAGGTAGAGGCCGGTCAGGAGCTTGCTGAGAGTGGTCTTGCCGGAGCCGTTCTCGCCTACCAGAGCCAGGACTTCGCCCCGGCGGACCTCGAGACTGACCTTCTCCAGCGCGGGGCGGTCCGCGCCCGGGTAGCGGTAGGTGAGGGCCTCGGCCTTGACGGTCTGCGGGGGCGGCGGTGTGAGAGTGCCACGATGCAGACGGTGGCCGCCGGCCTCCTCGATGAACTCGGCCCAGTCGTCGAGATAGAGCCCGGTGCGGAAGAGGCGGGTGCCGTAGCCGACGACGCCGTGGAGCGAGGAGCCGACCGTACGCAGGGCGAAGACCGCCGTGCCCGCCGAGGCGACCGACATCCGCCCCGACGCCAGGAGCAGAGCGAGGGCCACCCACACCAGCCCGGCCGCCAGCCCTCCGGCCATCGCGCCGACGATCGCGTAGCGCGCGCCCTGGTGCACGGCCTTGTCGGTCGCGGAGTCGACCCGGTTGCCGATGGCCCGGTAGCGGTTCAGGAGGAACTCCGCCATGGTGCACGAGCGCAGCTGGTCGGCGGTGTCCTTGTCGACCACGAACCAGCGCAGCAGGTTCAGGGTCCGGCGCTCCGCGGCCATGGCGCGCGAGGTCTCGTAGTGGACGCGGGCGCCCTTCACGCTCGCGATTCCCTGCGGGACCGCGGCGAGCATCAGCAGTGGCAGCAGGACCGGATGCAGGACCGTGACCACTCCGGCCGCCGCGACGAGCGAGGCGACGCAGGCCATGACGTCCTGGGATTCGGTCAGGAGATCCTGGGCGACCTCGGCGCCCCGGTCGGCCGCCTCGCGCTTGTCGTTGAAGCCGGGATGGTCGTACGCCGCCAGCTCCGCGTTGACCGCCGCGCTCAGCATCTGCAGCTCGGCCTCCCGGGAAATCCTGGGGGACAGGCGGCTGGAGATGTTGCTGACGGCGATACCCAGAAGGGCCCGCAGGCCGGCCGCGCCGGCCAGTACGCCGATCGAAGGGAGGGCGTCCAGAAGGTTGTCGCCCATATTGCCGCCGGCGATCAGCGCCGTGATCGTGCTCGTCGTCGCGAGCAGCCCGAACGCCTCCATGAAGCCTGAAAGGGCCTGGCAGACAAGGAGGGTGACGACCGCGCGCCGGTCGACGCGCCAGGCGAGGGCCAGAGCCTTGCGTACGAGCTGGGGCAGCCGCTTGGCCATCGCCTTCGTGGTGACCGGCTGCTGCTCGAAGGCGGCAAGTGTGGCTGAGCGGTACCGCAGCTCCTCACCGGGGTTCTCGGCGGCTTCGGTGGTCTTGATGGTTTCGGTGGTCTTCGTGGTTTCGGTGGTCTCAGGGGTCTCGGCGGTCAACTCGGTCCCTTCTTCAGCCACGCCACTGTCCTGACGGGTTGAACTCCGGGAACCACCTTTCCCGCTGTCGGTCCACGGCGATGTCGAAAGCGCCGAAAACCAGCGAAAAGTGTCAGGGCTGACACGCGGCGGCGGACGGGGGCGGGTCAGTCCGGTGACCGCTCCAGCGAACGCACCGCAATACCGCGAAGATGCGCGTCGAAGACCTCCGGCGCGTCCGGCGTGAGCGTCCGCAACGCCACCATCGCCGTGATGATCACGTCGCAGAGCTCCGACTCCACGTCCTGCCAGCTGTGCGTCGTCCCCTTGCGCGGGTTCTGGCCCGTCGCGCCGATGATCGCCTGGGCTACCTCGCCGACCTCCTCCGACAGCTTCAACATCCGTAGCAACGTCTCCTGTTGGGGCGGCAGATCGCTCTCCGCGTCGAGCCAGTCGTGCAGCCGGCCGACCGTGTCCCAGATGGGGTCCAGGGTGTGATTCATGCGCGCAGCCTGCCATGTATGGGGTGCTTTCGGGGTGCAGTCGGCGGGGTGCAGTCGGCGGGGCGCAGCCGACGAGGAACGGCTCGCGCAGGTGGCCGACGCCAAAGGGTGAGGCGGGGTCCGGAGGTGTAGGGATGGAGGTGGCTCCGCCCAGTCCTCGTAGCGAAGGAGACCCCGTGACCATTTCCGTGGACAAGCTCAACGAACCCGCCGTCCGCGCCTTCGTCGGCGCCCTCAACGCCGGTGACCGCGAACGCTTCCAAGCCATCCTCGCGCCGGGCGCGACCATGTCCGACGACGGCAGCGACCGCGACCTCGACGACTGGACCGAGCGTGAGATCTTCTCCTCGCGCGGGCATATGGAGGTCGATTCGCAGTCCGCCGACGGGCTGTCCCTGGTCGCCCGCTACCTCAATGACACCTGGGGCGAGATGAGGACCTCCTGGAAGTTCAAGGTGGAGGGCGGGAAGGTCGGCCGCTTCGAGACCGGGCAGGCCTGACCGGCCGGCCTCGATGACGGGATCTCGGTGACGGGACCTCAGCAGCGGAGCTCGGTGGCGCATCCCGGTGGCAGACCTCGGTGGCGAACCTCAGCGGCGGGCCGGCCTCAGCCGACGTCGGGAATGCGGGCCCCTGAGCCGCTCACCCGCACCCGCGGATCGCCTTCGCTGAGCGTCACCGTGAGCACTCCGGGACGGCCCATGTCCTCGCCCTGGTGCAGGATGAGTTCCGATTCGCCCGGTACGAGGCCGAGTTCGCGCACGTACGCACCGAACGCCGCCGCCGCCGCGCCCGTCGCCGGATCCTCGACCACACCGCCCACCGGGAACGGGTCCCGGACATGGAACACCGAGGCGGACTCGCGCCACGCCAACTGGACCGTCGTCAGGTCGAGGCGGTGCATCAGCGCTTCGAGGCGTGCGAAGTCGTACTGAAGATCCGCGAGCCGGGCGCGGGTCGCGGCCGCCAGGACCAGATGGCGCGCGCCCGCGAAGGCGATACGCGGCGGCAGCGCCGGATCCAGGTCCTCGGCGGCCCAGTCGAGAGCGGCGAGTGCCTCGCGCACATCATCGGCGGCCGCCTCCTCGACGTGCGGCTCGACGCTGGTGAGCGTCGCGCGCAGCACGCCGTCCACAGACTCGACCGTCACCGGCACGGGGCCGACGCGGGTGACGAAGACGAAGTCGCCGGGGCCGGTGCGCTCCGCCAGCGCGACGGCCGTCGCGACCGTGGCGTGACCACAGAACGGGACCTCGGCCTTCGGGCTGAAGTACCGGACGGTGAAGGCCTGCCCGGACACGCCGAGGCCCTGCCCGGAGACGCCGAGGCCCTCGGGCGGTGCCGTCAGGAACGCGGACTCGCTGTAGCCGACCTCGGCCGCGACCGCGAGCATCGCCGCGTCGTCGAGCCCGGACGCATCCAGGACGACCCCCGCGGGGTTGCCCCCTTCGGGGTCGGTCGAGAAGGCCGTGTAGCGCAGCACATCGGCAGTCGTGATCATGGCCGGAACCCTACGCGACCGCCGCGCCCGCCAGAAAGGGAGTTCAGCCCCGGCCGATGTACGGCATGGCCGTCGCCATCACCGTCGCGAACTGCACATTCGCCGCCAGGGGCAGCTCCGCCATATGGAGCACCGTCCGCGCCACATCCGCCGCGTCCATCACCGGCTCCACCATCACGTCCCCGTTGGCCTGCAGGATCCCCGCCTGCATCCGCTCCGTCATCTCGGTCGCCGCGTTGCCGATGTCGATCTGGCCGCACGCGATCGAGTACGCCCTCCCGTCGAGCGACAGCGACTTCGTCAGGCCCGTCATCGCGTGCTTCGTCGAGGTGTACGGCGCCGAGTTCGGGCGCGGCACATGCGCCGAGATCGAGCCGTTGTTGATGATCCGGCCGCCCTGCGGCGACTGCTCCTTCATCGCCCGGAACGCCGCCTGAGCGCACAGGAACGCGCCCGTCAGGTTCACGTCCACCACCGTGCGCCAGGCCTCGTACGTCAGGTCCTCGAAGCTGACGCGGGGGCCGGATGTGCCTGCGTTGTTGAACAGCAGGTCAAGTCGGCCGTGGTGTTCCCGTACCGCGGTGAACAGCGTGGTGACATCGGCCGGTGACGTCACATCAGTGGGGAAGCACAGCACATCCCCGCCCGCCAGAGACGCCGTTTCCGCCAGGGCCTCGGCCCGCCGACCCGCCAGGACCACCGACCAGCCCGCACCCGCCAGCGTCAGCGCCACGCTCCGGCCGATGCCCGAACCCGCTCCCGTCACCACCGCAATCCTCGATACAGCGTTCATGGACGCGCAGCGTAGTCGCCTATCTGTACGTGGAACTCATCCGACCGACATACGGATGTTGTGTACTCGACAACGCAGAGTCGTCGGCCCCTACTCCAATGCGGAAGAACAACAGCCGTCAGGGGAGGGGCACATGAGAACCACATCGCACGCACCCGAGCTCCGGGCCGCCGCCCAGCACATCGGCCGCCGCAGGTTCCTCACCGTCACCGGCGCCGCCGCCGCGCTCGCCTTCGCCGTCAATCTGCCCGGTACCGCCCACGCCGCCGAACTCGACGCCAAGAAAATCACCGAGGATCCCTTCACCCTCGGCGTCGGCTCCGGAGACCCGAAGCCCGGTTCCGTACTCCTGTGGACGCGCCTCGCGACGCGCCCGTACGAGCCCGACAGCGGACTGCCGCGCGCCAAGGTGCCGCTGCGCTGGGAGCTCGCCCACGACTCCCGCTTCACCCGTATCGCGCGACGCGGATCCGTCACCGCCCACCCGGAGTTCCACCACAGCGTCCACGTCGACGTCCTCGGCCTCGACAACGACCGGCCCTACTACTACCGCTTCCGCGCCGGGAACTGGATCAGCCCGACCGGACGGACCAGGACCGCGCCCGCCCGGTCCGCGCGGATCAGTGAGCTGAAGCTCGCCGCCGTCTCGTGCCAGGCGTACCACGACGGCTACTTCACCGCGTACAAGCACCTCGCCGAGGAGGAGCTCGACGCCGTCTTCCACCTCGGCGACTACCTCTACGAATACGCCGTGGACGCGGTCGGCGGCGCCCGGAAGTACCCGGACCGCCGCCTCCCCGCCCACTACAACCGCGAGACCGTCACGCTCGAGGACTACCGGCTGCGCTACGGCCTCTACAAGTCCGACCCCGATCTGAAGGCCGCGCACGCCGCGCACCCCTTCATCGTCACCTGGGACGACCACGAGACCGAGAACAACTACGCGGACGAGACCCCGGAGAACGACGTCCCGCCGGAGGAGTTCCTGCTGCGCAGGGCCGCCGCCTACCGCGCGTACTGGGAGAACCAGCCGCTGCGCAAGCCGCAGCAGCCCGCAGGACCCGATATGCAGCTCTACCGGCGGCTGTACTTCGGGCAGCTCGCGCAGTTCGACATCCTCGACACCCGTCAGTACCGCTCCGACCAGGCGTACGGCGACGGCTGGCAGATCCCGGGACCGGAGTCCGAGGACCCGGCGCGCACCCTCACCGGCGCCGGGCAGGAGCGCTGGCTGCTCGACGGGTGGAAGGCCTCGCACGCTCGCTGGAACGTCGTGCCGCAGCAGGTCACCTTCGCGCAGCGGCGCGATGTCCCCACCGGCACCTTCAAGTTGAGCATGGACTCCTGGGACGGCTATCCGGCCTCCCGCGACCGAGTCCTGGCCGGTGCGCAGGCGGCCGGTATCGAGAACCTGATGGTTCTCACCGGGGATGTGCACGTCGGATACGGCCTCGATCTGAAGAAGGACTTCAACGACCCCGCGTCCCGCACCGTCGGCACCGAGATCGTCGCCACCTCCATCAGTAGCGGAAAGGACGGCGCCGAGAAGCCCGCCAACTGGGACAAACTCACCCAGGCCAACCCGCACATGAAGTTCTACAACGGCCGCCGCGGCTATGTGACCGTCACCCTCGGCGAGCAGCAGGCGCGCGCCGACTTCCGGACCGTCAGCGCCGTCACCACACCGGGCGCGCCCGTCATCACGGCGGCGTCCTTCGTGACCGAGGCCGGCGACCCGGGCCTCAAGCCGGTGTAGCTCGCGCCGTCGGTTCAGCTCGCGCCGTCGGTCTGGCTCCCGCCGCCGGCCTCGCCCGGGAAGCGGATGCCGACGCGGTCCTGTACCGCGTCGGCGTCCGCATCACGGCACGGCCGCCGGCGCACCCCACCGCGATCCCGCTCGTCCCGGACCCGCCCTCGAGAAAAAGGGTCCCGACCACTCCCGACGAGCTGAGAGCATGGATGCGGACACCAGGAACAGGAGCTGTTGATGCCGGAGAGCGGCCAGAGCACACAAGGACACATACCCTCCGCCGACCCGGCACCCGCACAGGCAGCACCCGTACCCGCAGCTGCTCCCGTCGCCGCGGCCCGCCGCGTCGGCCTTCTGGTCACCCTCGTCCTCGGCGGCCTCACCGCACTGCCGCCGCTTTCCATGGACATGTACCTCCCGGCGCTGCCCGCCGTCACCGAATCGCTGCGCGCGCCCGCCGCGACCGTCCAGCTCACGCTCACCGCCTGTCTCGCGGGCATGGCGCTCGGCCAGCTCGTGGTCGGCCCGATGAGCGACAGGTGGGGGCGCCGCCGCCCGCTGCTCATCGGCATGATCGTGTACGTCGTGGCCACCGCGATCTGCGCACTGGCGCCGACCGTCGAGCTGCTGACCGGTTTCCGGCTGCTGCAGGGACTGGCGGGCGCGGCCGGCATTGTCATCGCGCGGGCCGTGGTGCGCGATCTCTACGACGGCGTGGAGATGGCCCGGTTCTTCTCCACCCTGATGCTGATCTCCGGTGTCGCGCCGATCATCGCGCCGCTGATCGGCGGCCAGGTGCTGCGGATCACCGACTGGCGCGGCGTCTTCGTCGTCCTCACCGCCATAGGCATTCTGCTCACCCTCCTCGCGGTGAAGTGGCTGCACGAGACCCTCCCGCAGGAGAAGCGCCACAGCGGCGGCGTCGGCCAGGCCCTGCGCACCATGCGCGGGCTGCTCGCCGACCGGGTCTTCACCGGATACGTGCTCACCGGCGGCCTCGCCTTCGCCGCACTCTTCGCGTACATCTCCGCCTCGCCGTTCGTGGTGCAGGAGATCTACGGCGCATCCCCGCAGACCTTCAGCCTGCTCTTCGGCGTCAACTCCGTCGGTCTGATCATCGTCGGCCAGATCAACGGCAAGGTGCTGGTGGGCCGGATCAGCCTGGACAAGGCGCTCGGCTTCGGCCTGGCCGTGATCACACTGGCCGCCACCGCGCTGCTGCTGATGACATCGGGAGTCTTCGGAAGGGTGGGCCTGTTCCCGGTCGCGGCCGGTCTCTTCGTGCTGATGTCGGCGATGGGTCTGGCGATGCCCAACACCAACGCCCTGGCCCTGATGCGTACCCCACACGCCGCGGGCTCCGCGTCCGCGCTGATCGGGACGGCGTCCTTCCTCATCGGCGCCGTCGCATCCCCGCTCGTCGGGATCGCGGGCGAGGCGACGGCGGTTCCGATGGCCGTGGTCCAACTGGCTTCCGCACTGGCCGCGCTGGGCTGCTTTCTGGTCCTGTGCCGGCCGTGGCAGCGGCGCGCCGAGGCCGTCTGACCGAGGCCGTCCGACCGGGGCAGTCCGACGCGGGCGAGACCTGGCTGCCGGGGCCGGCCCGCGCAGCCCGAGGTCAGCCCTGGCGGCGCGGGTACCCGATCAGATGCAGCCGGTCCTTCGTATCCGTCCAGCTGAAGACTCCGACTCCCGCGGTCTCCGCACCAGGCAGCCGGACATTGGGCGAGAGCGCCTGGGGCACCGCGGTGGCCAGGTCCAGCTCGATGGGCGCACCGCCGCCGGCCAGCGCGTCCGCCGGGCTGCGCGCGCTCGTCGCGCCGTACGCCGTACCCGAGTCGGTCACGGTGGTCAGCGTCAGCGGCTTGGAACCGTCCGACTCCTCGAAGCAGTACGCCTTGCGCTGCTCCAGGTCGAATGCGAGGTTCCCGGCGACGAGATAGCCGCCCTCCGGCGAGAGCATCGCCTGCGGATACTCGCCCGGCTCGATGGCCGGCTTGTGACACCGCACCTGGACCAGCGGCCTCCCGGTCGTCACCTCGTGCACCGCCCAGATGTCGTACGTGCCCGCGTCCTTGCTGCCCTTCGCCGGCTGCCACTTGGCCAGTACGTACCCGGGGGCCACCGAGGTCGGCACTCCGGAGGCGGGATCGGTGCGGGCCGGACCCACGCTCCGGCTGGACCAGCCGCCGCGGACCCAGAAACCGGGATCCCCGCTCAGCAGCAGCCCTTTCGTGGTCACCCCGCGTACCGCGGTCAGCCGGCGGCAGCCCGTACAGCCCTTGGGGTAGCCGAGCGCGTCCTGCGGGACCCGGGTCACCTCGCCGGAGACCGGGTCGACGACCGCGCTCCTGGTGCCGCCGTCGGAGATGAGAATGCCGGGACCGGTGCCCGAGACGGTCGGCGCGGTGGGCCACGGGACCTCTATCCGCTGCCGGCCGCCGTCCGCGACGTCGTACACATCGAGCGCGACAAAGGTGCCGGCCGCGTTCAGCGCGTCCTCGCCCGCCGTACCGAAGGACCAGGTCACGAAGTACTCGCGGCCGTCCTTGGCGACAGAGAGCAGCCCGGGGAACTGGTCGGCGGAGGCCGGCGGATGCCAGGGCTGACCGGTCCACCCGGGCCTGCCGGTCGCGGAGTCGAGCGTGCGCAGCCGGAACCGGGACTCATCGACTCGCTCCAGATAGCCGATACGGCCGCTGTCCTGCGCGATGGCGTACTCCGGAGAGACGTTGGAGATCTCCCACCCCTGCCGGGTGTCGTACGCGGACGGGACGGTGAGCCGGGTCAGGGGGCCGGCGCTGTGCCGCACCGGCTTGCCGGTCTTGTCGTCGGCGGCCTTGCCTGCGCCCTCGCCATCACCCCCACCGCACATGCTCAGCAGGAGCAGCAGCGCCAGGACGATCAGCCCGGCCACCAGGGTCACGCGAACGACCCTCTGTCTCATGGTCCCCCCGTGAGCGGTGCGGCACGTAGCGTGTGCGGCGACGGCCGTCAGCGTAGCAACTGCCCTTGCGCTGCCAGCAGTTCGATACTGTCGCCGTTCCGTCCCGGTTCCGTACCACCGGGGACGACAGTGGGAAGGGGCCGCCGACACGGCCGACATGCCTAGAATCTGTCGGTGAACGCCACCCTCCCCACCGCGGAAGCCCTGCGCAGTGCCCTCGCCGGGCTGCTGGACGGGCTGCCGCCCACGCAGGCGGCGCAGGCCGTCGAGCGGCTGATCGTCAACTACCGCGGGACCACCCCGACGGACGCTCCTGTGCTCCGTGACCGTTCCGATGTCGCCGCATACGCCGCGTACCGGATGCCCGCGACCTTCGAGGCCGCACGGTCCGCGCTCGCCGCTCTGCGCGCCGCGGCACCCGACTGGTCCCCGTCGACGCACACCGATATCGGCGGCGGGACGGGAGCGGCGAGCTGGGCCGTCGCCGAGGCCTGGGAGGAGGACGGCCCGCGCACCACCGTGCTCGACTGGGCCGAGCCCGCGCTCGAGCTGGGCCGCGAACTGGCCGTCGCGTCCGGAGTGCCCGCCCTGCGTGCCGCCGAGTGGCAGCGCTCGCGGATCAGCGCGGCGCTCAGTATCGAGAGCACTGATCTCGTCACGGTCTCGTACGTGCTCAAGGAGCTCACCGCCAAGGACCGGGCTGCTGTCGTCACCGAGGCCGCCCGCGCGGCCCAGGCCGTCGTGATCGTCGAGCCGGGCACACCGGACGGTTACGCCCGGATCATCGAGGCCCGCGACCGGCTGATCGAGGCCGGCCTCAGGATCGCCGCGCCCTGCCCGCACAGCGCCGCCTGCCCGATCACCGCGCTCAATGAGGCGGGTGGCTCGGACTGGTGCCATTTCGCCGCGCGGGTCAGCCGCTCCTCGCTGCACCGCCAGGTGAAGGGCGGCTCGCTGCCGTACGAGGACGAGAAGTTCAGCTATGTCGCGGCGGTGCGCTTCCCGGCCGCGCCGGCGCCCGCACGAGTCACCCGCAAGCCCCAGATCCGCAAGGGTCTGGTCCTGCTCGAGCTGTGCACCGAGGCGGAGGAGCTGCGCCGTGAGACGGTCACCAAGCGCCATGGCGCGCTGTACCGTGCGGCGCGCGATGTGGCATGGGGCGACGAGTGGCCGCCGCCCCACAGCACCCACGACGCGTCAGACGCGTAGCTCCTGAGTGCAGCACTTCACGCTGCCGCCGCCCTTGAGCAGCTCGCCGAGGTCCATGCCGATCGGCTCGAACCCCCGCTCCCGCAGCGGCTCGAAGAGCCCGACCGCGGCCTGCGGCAGCAGCACATGGCGGCCGTCGCTCACCGCGTTCAGACCGAGCGCCGAAGCGGCCGGCTCCTCGGCGATCAGCGCGTCGGGGAAGAGCCGGGCCAGTACGGAGCGGCTGCCCGCGGAGAACGCGCCGGGGTAGTACATGATCTCGTCGGCCGCGTCGTCCAGCACGCTCAGCGCGGTGTCCAGGTGGTAGTTGCGGGGGTCCACCAGGTCCAGGCCGATGACCGGCCGGCCGAAGAACTCCTGCGCCTCGTCGTGCGAGAGCGGGCTGGACCGGAAGCCGCGCCCGGCCAGCAGGTAGGAGGCGGTGACGGCGAAGTCGCCCTCGCCCTCGTTGATGTGCACCGGCTCGTGGATCCCGGTGAAGCCGTGGGCGCGGAACCAGTCGAGATGGACCTCGGCCTCGGCGGCGCGCTCCGGATGCGCGAACCGGGCGCCGAGCACACGGCCGTCGATGACCGTGGCGCCGTTCGCCGCGAAGACCATGTCGGGCAGTCCGGCCCGCGGATCGAGCAGCTCGACGGTGTGGCCGAGCGAGCGGTAGCGGTCGCGCAGGTCCTCCCACTGGGTGAGGGCGAGCGGCAGATCCACCGGTTTCGTGGGATCCATCCATGGATTGATGGAGTAGGTGACCCGGAAATGGGCCGGCGGACACATCAGGTAGCGGCGTGGCGAGGCTTGACGACCAGAAGGGCGGCGCGAAGCGTCTCGGTGAGGGGCGGCGGTCGGGCGGCGGGTGGGAGTTGAGCGCAATGAAGGCTCCTCACGTACGGCAAGAGGCACGCGGTCTGCATGAGCCCATGGTGCGGCCTGCGAAGCCCGCGCGCTGTGAACCGATCGGGTGGTTCATCGTCCAAGCAGACGATCTTCCGCCGGTCGCCTCCAAGGCCCCCGTCCCCCTGCGGCCATTCAGCCCGGGGCGTACACGGGAAGGTACCGACCGCTACCCCGGTTGGGGACTGTGTCCACCCGAGGAGCAGGATGGTGGGACCATGGCAGAGTCCGCCAAGGGCGAGCGTGAGGTGTGAGGGGATAGATGGGCGACGGTATCGGCCGCTACCGCGGCACGGAGAACAGGCTCTCCCGGGAGAGCAGGCTGCCCCAGTGGCTGCGCCGGCGCCCGAAGAACACCGACGCCGAGGACTCCCGCCGCGAGACGCTGCTACTGGCCGCCGCTGCCGCGGGACTGCCACTCGCACCCGCCGCGTACCCCGTCGCCTACCGATGTTCCTGCGAGCGAATCGGCTGCCCCACCCCGGGCAGGCACCCGGTCTCCTTCGCCTGGCAGACGCAGTCCACGAC
Organism: Streptomyces sp. NPDC048479; assembly: GCF_040651435.1. Classification (NCBI taxonomy): domain Bacteria; kingdom Bacillati; phylum Actinomycetota; class Actinomycetes; order Kitasatosporales; family Streptomycetaceae; genus Streptomyces; species Streptomyces sp. NPDC048479. The sequence continues at coordinate 361,701 of NZ_JBEZKA010000001.1, read as the reverse complement.
CGACCCCGGCCAGATCGGGCGCTGGGCCCTCGGCCAGCCGCAGGCCAACTTCATCACCGCGACCGGCATGGTCCACGACGTCCTCGACGTCCCGATGGAAGCCGGCCGCAGCGCCCTCGCGCGGCTGCTCGAGCTGAACATCGAGGTCGGCCCGGTGGCCGAGTCCGGCGACGACCGGATGCTGTTCTTCACCGCCACTCGCGGCACCCCCGAGGACGAGGACGAGTGGTGGCCCTGCGAGCTGGACTGCCACCCCGAGACGATGGACGAGCACCCCGGGCTGCGCTGGCACTGCCGCGGCAGCTACGTCCTCGTACCGCCCGCGCGGCTCCCCGGCGATCTTGAGGTGCGCTGGCTGCGTGGGCTGGAGCATCCGCTGCCGGATCCGCTGACGCTGCTGGAGACGCTGACGGATGCGTGCGCGAAGTGGGCGGGCGGGGTGGAAGGCGTGGACCGCCACGAGGTGGCGTGGCCGCAGAGCCGCTAGGCCTTCCCGAACCGGGCTCCGCCCCGGACCCGGCGCCTCAACCGCCGGCGAGGCTTGAGTTTCCGCCGGACGGGCAGAACATTTAAGCCCGTCCGGCGATTGAGGACCCGCCCGAAGGGCGCACGCGGAGCCCCGGCTACGGTCAACTCACGTGCCGCTACGAGCCCTTGGCCGCCGTCAGCCCCGTCAACCGGCCCAGCACATCGACCTTCCCGGCGTTCGCGCCGCCGCCCGGCGGCACCACCACCGCCTGGCTGGAGACCCGCTCCTTGGTGACCGTGGACTTCACGTCACCCGTCAGCAGCGCCTTGACATCCGGGTGGACCTTCAGCCGCAGCCCCTTCGCGGCCGTCTGCCGCTCGTAGTTGCGCACCGAGAAGAAGACCAGCGCGCCGCCGTCCTCGGTGGTGAGCCCGAGCGGTGCGAAGTCGTCGCTGTCCAGCGACTGGTCGATGTACTGCGTGGACATCCCCGGCAGATTCGCGTCCTTCTTGCGGGAATCGCGCCAGCCCGAGGTGTGCGGCCCGTCCTTGAAGTGCTCCGGCTTCCCGTTCTGCATGTACGAGGCGTACTCCTCGCTCAGATTGCGGGGAGCGACGGCCAGCGCCGCGCTGTCCGGGGCGACGGGCTCGGCCCAGCCGTCCTTGTCGGTCTTGAACGCCGGAATCCTGCTGGGGGAGAGGATCGTCAGATACGCCGCCTGCCACACCTGGTCCGGGTCGCTGCGTACGAAGACCAGCACCCAGCGGTTGTCCTGATTGCCGTTGTCCCGGTCGCGGTTGGAGTCGACATCGGCGACGAACCAGCGCGGCCAGCCGGCCTTCTTCGGGATGGTGTACTTCGCGTCCGTCAGCTCCAGCGGTACGTGCTGCGGATTGCCGTCCGGGTAGTTGACGCTGCGCGCCTTCAGCCCGGCCTGGTTGATCGCACCGAGCGCACCGGTGACCCGGCCCGCGTCGAGGGCCGGGTCGTAGGCCTTGTCGGCCGCGTTGTACGCCTCGGCGAAATCCTTGAGCGCCTGTGTGGCCTCAGGTTTTGTCGCCGACGGAACGACTTCCCGTTCCCCGTGCACCGTCACGCACCCGCTCGCCGTCAGGGACAGCACCGTCATCGCCGCGAGCCTCGCCGCCGCCCGATCCAGCCTTCTCATCGGTTGCCTTCTGCTCTTTGACCCCCACTGACCGTCCGAACCCTACCGGGGCGAGGAACAGCCCGAGCGTCGGGATCAAATACAGCGCCCACACCGTGACCTGGATGACAGTCGGGTCGGGCTGGAAGTTGAAGACGCCCTTCAGCAGCGTGCCGTACCAGCTGTCCGGCGGGATCGTCGCGCTGATGTCGAAGGCCTTGTTCGCCAGACCGCCGAGGAAGCGCGCCTCCTGCAGGTCATGAACGCCGTACGCAAGGACGCCCGCCGCCACGATCACCAGCATGAGGCCGGTCCACTTGAAGAACTTCGCCAGGTTGATCCGCAGCGCGCCCCGGTAGAACAGCCAGCCCAGCACCATCGCGGTGGCGATACCGAGCAGCACACCGATCAGCGGCCCGGACGAGCCGTCGCTGCTGGCCCGTACCGACGCCCACACGAACAGCGCCGTCTCCAGACCCTCGCGACCCACCGCCAGGAACGCGGTGGCGACCAGCGCGCCCGTGCCCATCTGCAGCGCGGCGTCCAGCTTGCCGTGCAGCTCGGACTTCAGATGCCGCGCGGTGCGCCGCATCCAGAAGACCATCCAGGTCACCAGGCCGACCGCGAGGATCGACAGCGAGCCGCCGAGCAGCTCCTGCGCCTCGAACGTCAGCTCCTGCGAGCCGAATTCGAGCGCGAAGCCGAAGCCCAGCGAGATGGTGACCGCTACCCCGATGCCGATCCAGACCGGACGCAGCGCGTCGCGTCGCCCGGCCTTGACCAGATACGCGATCAAAATGCAGACGACGAGGCTGGCCTCCAGGCCCTCGCGCAGGCCGATCAGATAATTGCCGAACACGTCGGGTCCCTTCTGGTCAGGAGAACAGCGCCCGGCCCCACCAGTCGTCCTTGTCCCGGACGCCCGGCGGGACGGCGAACAGCGCCGAACCCACGTGCTGGATGTACTCGTTGAGGTCGTCGCTGGCCGCCAGCGAGCGCTGAACCGGAATGAAGCCCTTGTGCACGTCGCGCTGGTACGCGAGGAAGAACAGCCCCGCGTCCAGCCGGCCCAGACCGTCCGTGCCGTCGGTGAAGGAGTAGCCGCGGCGCAGGATCCTCGCACCGCCGTTGGTGTCCGGGTGCGCGAGCCGTACATGCGCGGTCGGCAGCATCGCCTTCAGGAAGGGCTCGTCGCGCTCCTTGGCCTTGCCGACCGGTGCGCCCTCGCCCTTGTCGCGGCCGAAGATGTCCTCCTGCTCGCTGAGCGGAGTACGGTCCCAGGTCTCGATGTTCATCCGGATCCGGCGCGCGACGAGATACGAGCCGCCGGTCAGCCAGCCCGAGCCCTCCTTCTCGGAGACCCAGACATGCTTGTCGAGTGCGGCCGTGTCCGTGCCGGCGATGTTCCGGGTGCCGTCCTTGAAGCCCATCATGTTGCGCGGGGTCTGCGCGTCGGGCGTCGTCGACGAGGTCTTGCCGAAGCCCAGCTGCGACCAGCGGACCGCGACCTTGCCGAAGCCGATGCGGGCGAGGTTGCGGATCGCGTGCACCGCGACCTGCGGGTCGTCCGCGCAGGCCTGCACACACAGATCGCCGTCGCTGCGCGCCGGGTCGAGGTTGTCGCCGGGGAACTTCGGCAGCTCCGCCAGGGCCGCCGGGCGCTTGCCCTCAAGGCCGAAGCGGCCCTTGGCGAACAGGGAGGGGCCGAAGCCGATGGTGAGCGTGAGCCGGGACGGCTTGAGGCCGAGCGCCTCGCCGGTGTCGTCCGGCGGCGACTCGGCGAGACCGCCGAACGCGCCTTCGCCGACTGCCTGCCCGGCCGTCATCCGCTCCGCGGCCCGTGTCCAGTCCTTGAGCAGCTGGACCAGCTCGGCGCGGTCGTTCGTCTTCACGTCGAAGGCCGCGAAGTGCAGCCGGTCCTGTACGGCGCTGGCGATGCCGGCCTGGTGCGCACCGTGGAAGGGCACGGCCGCACCGGCCGAGGCGGCGGGCTCGGCCGTGTCCCCGCGGCTCAGGGCAACGGCGCCGCCGGCCGCGGCGGCGCCGAGCGCGAGGCCCGCACCGCCCCAGCCGAGCACCGAACGACGGGACGGGGCCTGGTCCTGGGACTGGCCGCCGGTCTCCGTGGTCTCCGTGGTCTCGTCGGTCTCTTCGTTCTTCTCGGACATGCCGATCCCCCCGTTACTTCGCAACCGCGGCGCCGAGCTTGGACAGCGGCTCGGCGAGCGCGTTGACGCCGTCGCTGAGCTCCTTGCGCTGGTCCTTGCCGACCTTGTCGTAGGAGGTGAACTCGTACGAGGTGGTGTCCTTGCGGTACTTGTCGAGCAGCGCGTTCAGCGTCGCGAACTGCTTGTCCAGCTCGGCGACGAGCTTCGGGTCGTTCTTGGTGGCGACCGGCTTCAGCAGCTCGAAGGACTTCTGCGCACCTTCGACGTTGGCCTTGAAGTCGACCAGGTCGGTGTGGCTGTAGCGCTCCTCCTCACCGGTGACCTTGCCGGTGGCGACCTCGTCCAGCAGCTCCTTGGCGCCGTTGGCCATGGAGGTGGGGGTGATGTCCGCCTTGCCGACCTTCTTCTGCCAGTCGGCCAGGTCCTTGGTGAGGGTCTCGGCGAGGGCCTTCTCCGCGGGGCCGAGCTTCTTGGTCTGCCACAGCGCCTTCTCCAGCGTGTGCCAGCCGGTCCACTTCTGGCCCTTCTCCAGGCCGTCCTCACGCAGGTCGACCTTCGGGTCGATGTCGCCGAAGGACTCGGCCACCGGCTCGGTGCGCTCCCAGCCGATGCGGGAGTCGGCGTAGGCCTTCTTGGCGGCCTCGATGTCGCCGGCCTTGACGGCGTCGGTGAAGACCTTCACCTTGGGCAGCGTCTCGTCGGCCTGCTGCTGCACGTACTGGCGGTACGCGGCGACGGCGGCGTCCATCTGCGGGCTGCGCTTGGCGGCCTTGCCGTTGCCGGTGGCGGTCACCTTCTGGCGGATGCCGTCGCCCTTCATGCCGGGCTTGCAGGCGATCTCGTAGTCACCGGCCTTGACTTCGGCGGTGATGTTCGCCTTGGTGCCGGGGCCGATGTTCTCGCGCTCGCTGACGATGCGGCCGTCCGGGAAGAGGACGTAGACCTCGGTGACCTTGGAGCCCTTGTTCGCGATGTCGAGCTGGACATGCCCGGCCGGGAACTCCTTCTTCGACACCTCGCAGGAGTCGTCCTTCGCGGTGACCTGGACGGCGCCGTCGCCGCCCTTGGCATCGCTCTTCTCGGCGCAGCCCGTGACGGCGGTCAGAGCTGCCACGGTCGCGGCTGCGGTGACGACGGAGAGACGGACGGGTCGCATGCGGGCTCCACGATGGAAGGGGGTACGGGGACGGTGCGGGGGGTGGGGACTGGCTTGGAACTTAGGGTGAGGCGGACCTAACTTAACCGAGGCTTACCTGACCGATACCCACCCGTCCAGTGATTCAGCTCTCATGTACGCGGAGAGACACGGCGGGGTCACGAGGTGCTCACGGCGACGCCACGAAAGGGTCAAGTAATGGCCAAGGGGCGCGATTTCGACGGCGGGCAGCCGAGGGGTAACTCGGCGGGCTCGGCGGGTCAATCGCGGCGGCCCGGGAGGCTCTGATGCTTGAATGCCGGAGTGAATGAACTCGACGTGCTCGACGTGCTCCATGTGTTCTGCGGCGCCGACGGCCGCCACGGCAACACGCTCGGTGTCGTACGCGACCCCCGCCGCTACCCCGACCAGGCGTCCCGGCAGGCACTCGCCGCCGAACTCGGCTTCAGTGAGACCGTCTTCGTCGACGACCCCGAGCGCGGTGTCGTCGACATCTACACCCCAGGCCTCCGGCTGCCGTTCGCCGGCCATCCCCTCGTCGGTGCCGCCTGGCTGCTGGACCTCGAGGTCGTCAATCCGCCCGCCGGTGAGGTGTGGGTCCGGCAGGACGGGGAGTTCACGTGGATCACCGCGCGCGCCGAGTGGGCGCCGCCGCGCACGCTGCGGCAGTACGGATCGGCTGCCGAGGTCGAGGCATTGGAGGTGCCGCCGCCCGGGGAGTGGGTCTACGCCTGGGGGTGGGAGGACGAGGCCGCGGGACGGGTACGGGCGCGGGCGTTCCCCGGCCGTGACGACGGCATCGACGAGGACGAGGCGACCGGGGCCGCCGCCCTGCTGCTCACCGACCGGCTCGGCCGGGCGCTGAACATCACCCAGGGCCGGGGATCGCAGATCCTGACCGCCCCCGGCCCCGACGACACGATCGAGATCGGCGGGCGCGTACGCCTGGCCGTGCCCGCTCCTGCTCTGCGCTGAGCGGGCTATGCGCTGAGCGGGAACTCCGCTCCCAGCTCCCGGAACACCGCCCCATTGAAGTCGAACGCCCGCTTGCACTCGTCGATGATCCGCTGCTTCTCCAGATCGTCCGCGTCCACCGCGTCCAGCAGCTCGCGGTAACCCCGCTTGAACGCTGCCGGGTTGGCGATCTCCTCGAAGACGTAGAACCGCACGCCGTCGCCCTTGCGTGCGAACCCCCACGTCTTCTCCGCCCTGTCGCGGATGATCTGGCCGCCGGAGAGGTCCCCGAGGTAGCGGGTGTAGTGGTGCGCGACATACCCGGGGGGCCAGCTCCGCGCGCACTCCGCGATCCGCGCGGCATACGCGGCGGTGGCGGGCAGCGGCGCGAGCCCCTCGCGCCAGTCGGCGCCCCGCAGATGCGCCAGGTCGCGCTCCAGCTCCGCGGTGCGCATCAGCTCCGGCCGGATGAACGGCCCGGCGACCGCGTCGTCCTTCAGCGACCCCGCCGCCTCCTCCAGCGTCCGGTACACGAACCACAGCTGCTCGGTGTAGCGCGCGTACGCGGCCACGCTCAGCCGGCCGCCGAGCAGATCGCTCATGAAGGCCGAGGTCTCCGCCTCGGTGTGCTGCTCGTGCGAGGCGGCACGGATGAGCGTCGAGAAGGGCGTACCGGAGCCGGTGCCGGTGGCGGTGGCGTCCAAGGCGGGCCTCCAGGGACCGATGGGGACGGGAAAGGAGGCGATGACGGCAAGGCGCGACTGCCGGCACCGATCTTCCTGCTCAGGCTTACCTGAGCCAATGTGTTCCCGACGTCCTGTCGGTAAAAACCCTACGCCTCGCAGCGATCACGGCAAGGTGAGGATTTCGGCCCCGCTCTCCGTCACCACCAGCGTGTGCTCGAACTGCGCCGTGCGCTTGCGGTCCTTCGTCACCACGGTCCAGCCGTCGTCCCACATGTCGTACTCGTGCGTGCCGAGCGTGAGCATCGGCTCGATCGTGAAGGTCATCCCGGGCTGGATGACGGTCGTCGCGTGCGCGGCGTCGTAGTGCGGGATGATCAGCCCGGAGTGGAACGACGAGTTGATCCCGTGCCCGGTGAAGTCACGGACGACGCCGTAGCCGAAGCGCTTGGCGTACGACTCGATGACCCGGCCGATGACATTGACCTGGCGCCCCGGCTTGACCGCCTTGATGGCGCGGTTGAGGGACTCCCGGGTCCGCTCCACCAGCAGCCGTGACTCCTCGTCGACGTCGCCGCAGAGGTAGGTGGCGTTGTTGTCGCCGTGCACGCCGTTGATGTACGCGGTGACGTCGAGGTTCACGATGTCGCCGTCGCGCAGCACGGTGGAGTCCGGGATCCCGTGACAGATCACCTCGTTCACCGAGGAACAGAGCGACTTGGGGAAGCCGCGGTAGCCGAGCGTGGAGGGGTAGGCGCCGTGGTCGCACATGAACTCGTGCGCGACCCGGTCCAGTTCGTCCGTGGTCACGCCGGGCGAGATGTGCTTGGCGGCCTCCTCCATCGCCTGCGCGGCGATGCGACCCGCGACGCGCATCCGCTCGACGGTGTCGGAGTCCTGGACCTCCGGCCCGGCGTACGGCGTCGGCGCGGGCTTCCCGACGTACTCGGGGCGCCGGATGTTTCCGGGAACGGAGCGGGTGGGAGAGAGCTCCCCTGGTACGAGCAGCGACTGGCCAGACATGCCAGCGAGTCTAACCAGGGGCGATGGGGCAGCATGGCCCCATAGGAAGGAGCCGACGATGGCCCTGTTCAAGAAGCGCACGGTCGGAAAGCCGGGCGAGTGGTACTACTGCCTGGAGCACAAGAAGGTCGAAGAGGGCCCGGAGTGTCCGGCGAAGGACCGCTTCGGACCGTACCCCTCCCGCGAGGAGGCGGAGCACGCGATGGAGATCGCGCGTGAGCGCAATCTCGAGTGGGAGAACGACCCGAAGTGGCACGACACGTCCGCGCCGTCCGGCGACGACCCCGCGTAGGGGCGCCCGGCCGTTCGGTACGTCCACGACCCGCGCAGGGGCACCCGGCCCGGTGGCGCGGGCTGCCTGCGGCGCTTTCCCTGCCCGCCCCTTCCCTGCCGGCCCCTTCCCTGAACCGGGGCAGGCCCCCGGACGCCCGTTCGGGCGTGTCCTCGAACGCCGGACGGGCAGGACTTCAGCCCCTCCGGTGTTCGGGGAGCGGGCCGGTTTCGACCGGCTCCGGCGTACCGGCTCTACCAGCGGGCCGGCGGCGGCGCGGTCAGCTGGTCGGCGAGGCGCGAGAGCCGGTCCCGGAACCGGCGCCGGCCGCGCTGTGCGGGCAGGCTGTTCTCCCCGGTCGCAGCGCTGACCAGGTGCTGCACGGTGTCGATGTCGACCTCGTCGGCCTGCGCGGTCACCGTCAGCGCCTCGTGCGCGAGACCGTGCACCTCCGGGTCCCCGCCGTCCAGCGCCAGCACCGTCGCCCCGGCCCGCCGCGCATCGTGCACCCGCTCGAGCAGCCCGGCGTCCGGCCGTGCGGGCGCCACCACCAGCAGGGTCTCGCCGCGTCGCGCCGCCTCCAGCCTGCCGAGCCCGACGGCCAGCTGTGCCGGGTCCCCCGGTCGTACCCGGTGCCGTACGAGCGTCGGTGTCAGCTCCGGCTGCCCGGACCACGCGGCCTCGTCCACGAGATGCGCGGACAGATGCCACGGCTCGTACTCCTCGGTCCCCACCAGCAGCAGCCTGCCGCCCTGCGGCACCACGGAGGACCGCAGCACGCCGGCGAACCTCCGGGTCGCCGCCGGCCACTGCGTACCCGCCAGGACTTCGCGCAGCAGCGCGACGCGTACGGCATCCATGCCCCGGCATCCTGCCCCACGACCGCGCCCGGTGGGGCCCGGTTGGCACCGCCTCACCCGATCGGGAGCCGATACCGGCAAGTAAAGTCGGGCTCATGACTTCTACTGACAGTGCGGGCACCGCGAAGGCCCCGGCCAAGGACCCCTGGGACCTCCCCGACGTATCCGGCCTGATCGTCGGCGTCCTCGGCGGCACCGGCGACCAGGGGCGCGGGCTCGCGTACCGGCTGGCCAGGGCCGGGCAGAAGGTGATCATCGGGTCCCGGGCCGTGGAGCGCGCCGAGACGGCGGCCACGGAGCTCGGCCTCGGCATCGAGGGCGCCGACAACGCCGAGTGCGCGCGGCGCAGCGATGTCGTGATCGTGGCGGTGCCGTGGGAAGGGCACGCCAAGACTCTTGAGGCGCTGCAGAAGGAGCTCGCGGGCAAGCTCGTCGTCGACTGTGTCAACCCGCTCGGCTTCGACAAGAAGGGCGCGTACGCGCTGAAGCCGGAGGAGGGCAGCGCCGCCGAGCAGGCCGCCGCCCTGCTGCCCGACTCGCGGGTCACCGCGGCCTTCCACCATCTGTCCGCCGTACTGCTCCAGGACGCGTCGATCGAGGAGATCGACACCGATGTGATGGTCCTGGGCGAGGCGCGCGCCGACACCGACATCGTGCAGGCGCTGGCCGGCCGTATCCCGGGCATGCGCGGAGTCTTCGCGGGCCGGCTGCGAGGCGCCCACCAGGTGGAGTCGCTGGTCGCCAATCTGATCTCGGTGAACCGCCGCTACAAGGCACACGCGGGTCTGCGCGTCACCGACGTGTAGGCGTCGGCGGGCATGGCGGGGCATGGGGGACACTGGTCGGGACGTACAACACCCCGACAGGAGCCGTACCCCATGCCCCGCCTCGCTCTGTACTCCCTCGTCGTCTGCGCCCTCGCCGTTGTCGCGGCCGTGGTGTCCTTCGTGCAGGGCAGCTGGCTCGGGATCGTGTGGGTGCTGCTCGCCGGGCTCTCCTCGAACATGGCCTGGTACTACCTGCGCCGGGCGAAGGCTGCCCGCGGGGCCGGCGAGTAGGGCTGCCGCCGACCGACCGACCGACCGACCGACCGACCGACCGACCGACCGACCGACCAGGCCGACCGACCAGGCCGACCGACCAGGCGGCCGGCTGACGGACCTACCGGCGGTCGGGCCTACTGACTGGCGATCGAGTCGCAGACCGGGTTCCGCTCGCTCCAGAAGCGGTAGAAGTCCTGACCGCAGTACGTCTCCGCCTGGCCGACACCCAGCCCCCGCAGGATCGCGTCGATCGCGTCGAAGAACGCGTGGTTCACCTCGGGGATGAAGAGGATGCCGAAGACGGCGAGCAGACCGAAGGGCGCGTACGGCTCGACCTGGCGGCGGATCTTGTACGAGAGCCACGGCTCGATCACGCCGTAGCCGTCGAGGCCCGGCACCGGCAGGAAGTTCAGGATCGCGGCGGTGAGCTGCAGCAGCGCGAGGAACGCGAGCGCGAACCGGAAGACCAGCGGCACCCCGTCCAGCGCGCCCAGCCAGAACGGCGCGGTGCACACGATCGCGAACAGCGCGTTCGTCAGTGGTCCGGCCGCCGAGATCACACTGTGCTTCCAACGTCCCTTGATCCGGCCCCGCTCGATGAAGACCGCGCCGCCGGGGAGGCCGATACCCCCCATGATCACGAACAGTACGGGCAGCACGATGCTCAGCAACGCGTGCGTGTACTTGAGCGGGTTGAGGGCCAAGTAACCCTTCGCGCCGATGGTGATGTCGCCGCCGTGCAGCGCGGTGCGGGCGTGCGCGTACTCGTGCAGACAGAGCGAGACGATCCACGCCGAGGTGACGAAGAGGAAGACGGCCACACCCGGGCTCGACGCGAAGTCCGTCCACACCGCCCAGCCCGTCACCGCCATCACGGCGACGATCCCGAGGAATACGGGACTGATCCGCCGGTCGCTGTGGCGTGAGGTCGCGGTGGTCATGGGTGCGGCTCCTGGAGACGTGGCGGGCATGCGTGTCGACCGTACCGGTGGCGTGGGGAGAACGTCCCACGCGTACGCCCGGGTTCCTGCTGTACGGGCTCCGCTCCGCACCGGTGACAATGGACGGGTGCACTATCGGGTTCTCGGTACCACTCAGGCACTTCACGACGACGGCACACCCGTCGCGCTCGGTGGCGCGCGGCTGCGTGCGCTACTGGCCGTGCTGGCGTTGCGGCCCGGGCGTACGGTCCCGGTCGGCCTCCTGGTCGACGAGGTGTGGGACGGCGACCCGCCGGCCGACGCGGTGGGCGCGGTGCAGGCGCTCGTCGGGCGGCTGCGGCGGGCGCTGGGGCACGCCGCGGTGGCCTCGGCGGACGGCGGCGGCTACCGGCTGTGCGCGGACAGCGAGGATGTGGACCTGCACCGTTTCGACCGTCTCGCGGGGGAGGGGGCGCGGGCGCTGGACGAGGGCGACGCGGTGAAGGCCGCGGCGCTGCTCGACGACGCGCTCGCGCTCTGGCAGGGGCCGGTGCTCGCCGATCTGCCCGACCGCACGGCGGAGGCGGCGCGTTGGGAGGCCCGCCGACTGGACGCCCGCCGCTCACGTCTGGCGGCCGCGCTCGCGCTGGGCCGGGCGGAGGAGGCGCTGCCGGAGCTGGTCGCGCTGTGCGAGGACCATCCGATGGACGAGCCGCTGCAGGCGCTGCGGATCCGGGCACTGCGGGACGCGGGCCGCGCGGCCGAGGCGCTGGCGGCGTACGAGGGGGTACGCGCGGATCTCGCGGACAGCCTGGGCGCGGACCCGGGCCGTGAACTGCGGGCGCTGCACGCGGAGTTGCTGAGACCGGATCTTTCCGAAGCCGGGACCGGAACGGGCTCGCGACGCGGTCACTCCCCGGCCCCGCCCCTTTTGGGGACGGGGGCTGCGCGCCGGGCCCCGCTCCCGACGCAGCCCGAGACCCCGCTCCGCGATGAAGCATCCTTGGGCACGGCCCTGGAGCGGGGGGAGGCCCGCCCCGGCAATCTGCGTGCCCGGCTCACCTCCTTCGTCGGGCGCGAGGCCGATATCGCCACCATCCACGGAGACCTCGGCCGCGCCCGCCTCGTCACCCTGCTCGGGCCCGGCGGTGCCGGGAAGACCCGGCTCTCGCAGGAGGCCGCCGAGCGGGTCACGGCCGACGCGCGGAGCCCGTGGCCGGACGGGGTCTGGCTCGCCGAACTCGCGCCCGTGGACGATCCGGAGACCGTCCCCGAGGCCGTCCTCACCGCGCTCGGCGCCCGGGAGACCGTGCTGCGCGGCGCGCGCGCGGAGGAGATGCGGGCCGCCGAGGGATACGCCGACGACGCCCTCGTACGGCTGGCAGAGCACTGCTCACGTCGGCGCATGCTGCTGCTCCTCGACAACTGCGAGCACGTCATCGGCGCCGCAGCCACCCTGGCCGAGCGGCTGCTGGAGAGCTGCCCCGGCCTTACCGTCCTGGCCACCAGCCGGGAACCGCTGGGTGTTCCCGGCGAGTTGGTGCGGCCGGTCGATCCGCTGCCGGATCCGATGGCGCTGCGGCTGCTCGCCGAGCGGGGCGCGGCGGCCAGGCCCGGTTTCCGTATCGACGCCGATGAGGCCACCGCCGCCGCGGCCGCCGAGATCTGCCGTCGTCTCGACGGACTGCCGCTCGCCATCGAACTCGCCGCCGCCCGGCTGCGGATGCTCACCCCGCGCCAGATCGCCGACCGCCTGGACGACCGCTTCCGCCTGCTGACCAGCGGCAGCCGCACCCTACTGCCGCGCCAGCAGACACTCCGTGCCGTCGTCGACTGGTCCTGGGACCTCCTGGAGGACCCCGAACGCGCCGTTCTGCGACGGCTGTCGGTGTTCGCCGGCGGCAGCGACCTCCCGGCCGCCGAGGACGTGTGCGCCGACCCGGGCGGGCTCGACGTCGCCGACGCCCTTGGCTCACTCATCGACAAGTCCCTCGTCGTCGCCGCGCCCGCCCCCGACGGCGAGATGCGTTACCGGCTTCTGGAGACCGTCGGCGAGTACGCCGCCGAACGCCTCGACGAGGCCGGCGAGCGCCCCGCCGTCGAGCACCAGCACCTTGTCCACTACCGGGAGTTCGCCCGTACCACCGACCCCCTCCTGCGCGGCCACGGGCAGCGCGCCGCCGTCGACCGGTTCCAGCTCGAGTACGAGAATCTGCGCACCGCGCTCCGCCGCGCCGTCGCCGCCCGCGACGAGCACGAGGCGCTCTGCCTCGTCCTCTGTCTGTCCTGGTACTGGCAGATGCGGGATCTGCGCACCGAGGCCCGGCACTGGGCCATGGCCGCGGGCGAGCTCGGCCCCGACCCCTTCACGCCGCCCGTCGAGCCCGCCCCGCCGATCACCGAACGGTTCACGGACGCACCGCCGCCCATGTCGCCCGAGCTGCTCCAGGAGGCCCGGCGCGGTGCCGCGCTGCTTCTGATGCTCTTCATGGACTACGACATGGACGAGTGGGCCACGCCGGAGAAGCTGGACCGGCTGCGCGTGGTCACCAAGGTCTACCGGCCGGGGCTGCCGCAGACCTGCCGGCCTCCGGGCTCGCTCTGGTTCTTCGCCGTTCTGCTGACCGGGGGCGGTGAGCAGCTCAGGAATCTGCTCGACGAGAGCATCGCGGCCTGCCGCGCGTACGGATACGAGTGGGAGCTCGCCGCCTCGCTCCAGGCACGGGCCAATGTCCTCGCCAACCGCAGCGAATGGACGGGCGACGCGTCCCGCGACGCCGACGAGGCCCTGGAGATCTTCACCCGGCTCGGAGATCTCTGGGGCACGGCCGAGGCTCTGTCCGCGCGTGGTGAGGCGCGGGAGCGCAGCGGTGCGTACCCGCTCGCCGCCGAGGACTTCACGGCCGCCATCGGGTACGCGGAGCAGATCGGAGCCCAGGCCCAGACGGCGGTGCTGCGCTCCCGCCTCGCCGGCGTCCTCGTGGAGATGGGGGAGGGTGAGCGGGGCGAGGCCCTCGTCCGTGAGGTGCTGGCCGAGCAGGGGGGCGCGAACAACGAGTCGTCGGCCGCGGCCCGGATGATCCTCGCCCTGTGGCTGGGCCGCACCGATCGCATCCCGGAGGCCCGCGCGGAGATCGAGCTGCTGATGGTGCAGTTCCGGTCCAGAACCCTCGCGATCTTCGAGGGCATGGTGACCGGCTTCCTGGCCTGGCTGGACCTTCTCGACGGCGAGTACGAGCTGTCGCTGGACAGGGCGTGCACGGCGCTGGACAAGGCGCAGGATCCGCTGACCCTGATGGTCGCTCCGCAGATGCCCTCGATGCACATGGTGACCGTCGCCTGGGCGTTGGCCCTGGGCCGACCGGAGCGCGCGCGGGACGCGGCCCGGATCATCGGAGCATCCGACGGCATGCTGCCGGCCGGCCATTTCGCGCCCAAGTACGAGCGGGAGAACCGGGCCGATGCCGAGGCGGCCGTGCGCGCCGTCCTCGGGGACGCGGCGTACGAGTCCGCATACGCCGAGGGCGGCAGCCTCACCATCGAGGAGGCAGCCGCCCTCGTGTGACCCCATGTCGGGATCAGGTCTTCTTGCGGAACTTGGCGACCGCGAGCGGCGCTGTGACCAGGGTGATCAGCGCCGCCCAGCCGAGCGTCATCCACACCGAGTGGGCGACCGGACCGCCGTTGATCAGACTCCGGGCCGCGTCCGCGAGGTTGGACAGCGGGTTGTAGTCGGTGAAGCTCTGCAGCCAGCCGGGCATCGTGGTCGGCGGGGCGAAGATCGACGAACCGAACTGGAGAGGCATCAGGACGAGCATGGCCACTCCCTGGACGGCCTGGGCCGTCTTCATGGTGAGACCGAGCAGAATGAAGATCCACATCAGCGAGGCGCCGAAGACCATGGACAGGCCGACCGCCGCGAACAGTTCGAGGACCGAGGTGTGGATCTCCAGGCCGAGCAGGAAGCCCATGGCGAGCAGGATGGTCGTGGCCACCAGCATCCGGCCGACCTCGACCACGATCTTCGCGATGAGGACGGAGGAGCGGGCGATCGGCATGGACCGGAAGCGGTCCATCACGCCCTTCTTGAAGTCGTCGTTGACGCCGGTGCCGACGGCCATGGCGATGTTCATGCCCTGCATCGCCATCAGACCGGGGATCACGTAGTTGACGTACTCCTGCTGGTTGCCCTTGCCGGAGATCGCACCGCCGAAGACGTACACGAACAGCAGCGTGAAGACGATCGGCATCAGTACGGCGTCGAACATCGACTCCGGGTCCTGCTTGATCTGCAGCGCGTTGCGGCGCACCAGCGCGCCGATGTGCCGGAGATTGGCCCGCAGGCCGATCCGGCCCTCGCCGGCCGGCGCGCTCCGCACCGGGGCGGGCGCGGGCGACTGAGCGGTGGTGGTGGCAGTTGCCGTACTCATGCGGCGACCTCCTCGGGAAGCGTGTCAGACCCTGCCGGCAATGTGGTCTTCTCGCCGGTGATCGCCAGGAACACTTCGTCCAGGCTGGGCAGATGGGTGCCGATGTGCGCGATGCCGAAGCCGCGCGAGCCCAACAGCCCGACCACAGCCGTCAGTTGCTCATCGCTGAGAATTGGGATGTACAGCAGACCGTCGTCGGGCACGACCGTCGCACCGGCGATCCCGTCGAGTCCAGACTCGCCCAGCGCACGGGCCATCGCGGGCAGTTGCGCCGGATCGGTCGGCCGGATCTGCAGGGTGCGTCCGCCGACCTTCGCCTTGAGCTCGTCCACCTTGCCGTTGGCGATGACCCGCCCGCGGTCGATGACCGTGAGCTCGCTCGCGAGCTGCTCGGCCTCTTCCATGTACTGGGTGGTGAGCAGCACGGTCGCCCCCTCCGCGACCATCCGCTGCACCTCGTCCCAGACCTCGTTACGGGTACGGGGGTCGAGGCCCGTCGTCGGCTCGTCCAGATAGAGCACGGCCGGCTGCCCGATCATCGAGGCGGCCAGGTCGAGCCGGCGGCGCATACCGCCGGAGTACTGCAGTGCGGGCCGCTTCGCGGCCTCGGTGAGCGAGAAGCGCTCCAGCATCTCGTCGGCACGCCTGCGGGCGTCCTTGCGGGACAGATCGAGCAGCCGCCCGATCATGTAGAGGTTCTCCCAGCCGGAGAGCTTCTCGTCGACCGAGGCGTACTGGCCGGTGAGGCCGATGGTGCGGCGCAGCTGCCGGGGCTGCTTCACCACGTCGAAGCCGGCGACCGTGGCATGGCCGGCGTCCGGGGCGACGAGCGTGGAGAGGCAGCGTACGAGAGTGGTCTTGCCGGCGCCGTTGGGGCCGAGGACACCGAGGACGGTGCCTTCGCGGACATCCAGGTCCACGCCGTCCAGCGCTTTGGTCTCGCCGTAGTGCTTGACCAGCCCCCGCACCTCGACGGCGTTGCCCGTGCCGCCGTTGGGGTTCTTGTCGATTCGCGTCATGCCGTCAACGGTGCCGGGCCTCGCCGACAGGCCGCCGACAAGCTGCCGACACATGGCCGACAAGTCGGCGACGCCGCGGAAATGGCAGGTCGGAGGGGCTGTTCGGAGTGCGGGGGATCAGGCGCGCCGGGGCTCCCCGGGGCACTCATGCCGACAGCCCGCCGACGGGGGATGATCGGCGGGCTGTCGTCTGTACCGGAGGTGGTCAGTGGAAGGTGTGCTCCTCCTGCGGGAACGCTCCGCCGACGACATCCTCGGCGAACTCGCGGGCGGCGTCGCCGAGCGTCTGGCGGAGGTTGGCGTACTGCTTGGTGAAGCGCGGCACCTTCCCGCCCGTAAGGCCCGCCATGTCGGTCCAGACGAGGACCTGAGCGTCCGTGTCGGGTCCCGCGCCGATGCCGATGGTCGGGATCTGCAGGCTGCGGGTGACCTCGGCGGCCAGCTCGGCCGGTACGAGTTCCAGCACGACCGCGAAGGCGCCGGCGTCCTGTGCCGCCTTGGCGTCGCGCAGCAGCCGGTGCGCATCCTCGTTACCGCGGCCCTGCACCCGGTAGCCCATGGTGTTGACGGACTGCGGAGTCAGGCCGAGGTGCGACATGACCGGGATGCCGGCCTGGACCAGCAGCTCGGTCTGGCCGAGCGAGCGCTCGCCGCCCTCCAGCTTGACCGCGCCGACGCCCGCGTCCTTGACCAGCCGGGTGGCATTGCGCAGGGCCTGGACGGGGCCTTCCTGGTACGAGCCGAAGGGGAGGTCGCCGACGACGAGGGCGCGCTTGGTGCCCCGTACGACGGCGGCGGACAGCAGCGTCATCTCGTCCATCGTGACCGGCACGGTGGTCTCGTAGCCGAGATGGCAGTTGCCCATGGAGTCGCCGACGAGTACGACCGGGATACCGGCCTCGTCGAAGACGGACGCGGTCATCGCGTCATAGGCGGTAAGCATGGGCCACTTCTCACCGCGCTCCTTGGCGGCGGTGATGTCGTGGACGGAGATACGGCGAGTGCCCTTGCCGCCGTACAGCGCCTTGCTGCTGTCGGAGGGCTTCGGGGCAGCCTGAAGCGTCATGGCTCAACGGCTCCTTCGTCATCTCGAGGCGCCCTGACGGCGTCCCCGGATCCCCTACATGGTGGCACCTCGTGCCGCTCCGGCGGAAGGGGACCCGTCCGTTCGCTAGAGTGTGTTCCTATACGAGACGGTCTCGTATCGGAATAGGCAGGCTGAGGTCCATGTCGACAGAGTCCGGCACACCTGCCGCTCCCCGCCTGCCCGAAGCCGTCCACCGCCGCCGCTGGGCGATCCTCACGGTCCTGATGTTCAGCCTGCTCATCGTCGTGCTGGACAACTCGATCCTGAATGTGGCCGTCAAGACGATCTCCGGCCCCGAGCCCACCGGCATCGGCGCCACCCAGAGCCAGCTGGAGTGGGCGATCAACTCCTACACGCTCGTCTTCGCCGGACTTCTCTTCACCGCGGGTCTCCTCGGCGACCGCATCGGCCGCAAGAAGGTGCTGCTCTTCGGCGTCGCCGTCTTCGGCGTCGGCTCGGCCCTCGCGGCGTTCTCCGGCTCGCCCGGCGAGCTGGTCGCGTACCGCGCGGTGATGGGCTTCGGCGGGGCCTTCGTGATGCCGGCGACCCTCGCCGTAGTGATGGACGTGTTCGAGCGCCACGAGCAGCCCAGGGCCATCGGCATCTGGGCGGGCAGCGTCGGCGTCGGCATGGCCATCGGCCCGATCACCGGCGGGCTGCTCATCGAGCGCTTCTGGTGGGGCTCGATCTTCCTGATCAACGTGCCTGTCGTGGTCGTCGCGCTGATCGCGATGGCGCTGCTCCTGCCGGATTCCAGAGACCCGAACCCCGGGCGTATGGACCCGCTCGGCGTAGTGATGTCCGTCATCGGGCTGATCCTGCTGGTGTACGGCATCATCCGCGGCGGCGAGCTGGCGGACTTCTCGGCGCCGTCCGTGCTGCTGCCGATGCTGGGCGGTCTGGTGGTACTCGTCTGCTTCGTACTCCACGAGTGGCGCAGCGACCATCCGGCCATCGACCTCACGTACTTCAAGAGGCCGGCCTTCGCGGCGGCGGTCACCGCGATCGCGCTGGTCTTCTTCGCGCTGACGGGCGTGACCTTCTTCTCCGCGTTCTATCTGCAGAGCGTGCGCGGCTACGGCCCGCTGCAAGCGGGCCTGCTCATTCTGCCGCTGGCCGTGGCGCAGATGGTCGTCTCGCTGCGCGCACGGCTGATCGTCGACCGGTTCGGGGCGCGGACGGTGTGCACGGTCGGCATGCTGCTGGTCGCAATGGTGCTGGGCGCTTTCGTGATGTTCGATGCCGCGACCCCGGTGTGGGGGATCGAAGTGGTCCTCTTGGTGCAGGGCACAGCGATGGCGCTCATCACGCCCCCGGTGACGGTCTCGGTGATGCAGTCGCTGCCCCGCGAGAAGGCGGGGTCCGGCTCGGCGGTCAGCAACACCTTCCGCCAGGTCGGTGGGGCACTGGGTGTCGCGGTGCTCGGTTCGCTGCTGTCCACGCAGTACCGGGGGGCGATCGAGGGGCACCTCTCAGTGGTCCCGAGCAGCGCCCGCCAGGCCGCGGGTGAATCGATCGAGTCGACGCTCGCGGCTGCGGAGAGACTCGGCCCGGCGGGCAAGGCGCTGATCGGCCCGGCGAACGAGGCGTTCCTGCACGCGATGCATCTGACGGCGATGGTCTCGACGGGTGTGGCACTGATCGGCGCGCTGGTGGTGGCGGTCTTCCTGCCCAACGGAGATCCCGAGCCGGAACGGGAGAGTGCCGAAGGTGCTCCGGGGCGGGCGCTGCCCGTCAGCGGGCGATGACGATGACGAGAGGCGGACCGGACGTGCCGGTGAGCGACCACCAGGACAACCGCGGCCGCAATGCCGATCCCGCCGCCCGTCGCGACAGCACGCCCCGCGACACGGGGTCGGCCGCAGCGGCTTCGGCGTCCGGGGTGGCCCCGGTGCCGGGCGTCTCCGGCGCGGCGTCCGCCTCCGTATCGGGGCCCGGGCCGGCCGGCTCCTCCTCCTCCCCGGCGCGGCGCGGTCGGCCCCGCAGCGAGGCCGTCGAGCGTTCGATCGTCGAGGCCGTGGTGCATCTCCTCGAAGAGGGCGTACCCCTCTCGGAACTCTCCATAGAGCGCATCGCCCGCACCGCCGGAGTCGGCAAGGCCACCATCTACCGCCGCTGGGAGGGCAAGGAGGCCATCTTCGTCGATGTCGTCCGCTCGATGGAACCGGTGGACCCGCCGCTGCCCGGCACCTCGGTCCGCGACGATCTGGTCGCGATGATCGAGATGCTGCGGCAGCGCGGCCTGGCCAAACGCTCTTCGGCCCTGCTGCACAACGTCTTCGCGCAGATGCAGAGCTATCCCAAGCTGTGGGACATGTACCACCGCACCTCGGTACTCCCGCGCCGGCAGCTGATGAACAAGGTGCTGCGGCGCGGGATCGCGAACGGCGAGATCCGGGCCGACCTCGACTTCGAGCTGCTCGGCGATCTCTTTGTCGGCCCGATGCTGGTACGGACCGTGCTGCGGCCGCACGGGACGCCCGGCGAGGGCAGCGCGGAGCGGCTCGTCGACGCGGTGCTGGACGGTGTGCGCCCGCCCCGCTGAACAGCCACTTTTCCGCCCAGTCCGAAGTGTGCGGGTTCTGTCACAGCGTCCCTGCCCGGGCCGTGGACCGGAACCCCGCGCGCTGCCCTGTCGTCATCGAGGCAGTACGGCCGTCCGGCGACGGCAGGGAAATCACCCGTCATCCCCTAGGGTCAACGGCGAGGACGGCGTGACGGCAAGGCAGTGAGGACAGCTCCATGGCGCAGGCGGAAATGACGGAGACCGGGAACGGCGGCCCGGCGAACCGGCCTACCGGATCCCGGGTCCGGAGCCTGCTCGACCGCTGGCGCGGTGACCCCGGCATCTGGCAGCGCGGTATCGCTCTCGCGGCCGTCGCCGTACTCCTCGCCCTGCTGATGAGCTTCCACGCGCAGATCCCGAACCGGATCGGCAACCTGGGCAGCCTCACCGAGACCTTTCTGCCATGGCTGGGGATCTTCATCCCGGTGATCCTCGTCGTGGCGCTGCTGCGGCGCTCGGCCACCGCGCTGATCGCCCTGCTGGTGCCGGCCGTTGTCTGGCTCAATCTCTTCGGCGGGCTGCACACCGAGAAGTCGGGCAGCGGCGGCGATCTGACCGTCGCCACGCACAACGTCAACGCCGACAATCCGGACCCGCAGCGCACGGCCAAGGACGTCGCCGCCTCGGGCGCGGACGTACTCGCGCTGCAGGAGCTGCCGGCCGGTCAGGTCGCCACGTATGAAGAGGCCTTGGCCGGGACGTACAAGTACCACTCGGTGCAGGGCACCGTCGGGCTGTGGAGCAAGTTCCCGATGAGCGACACACAGCCCGTCAACATCCGGCTGGGCTGGACCCGCGCCATGCGCTCCACGGTGACGACGCCCGAGGGAGAGGTCGCGGTGTATGTGGCCCATATGCCGTCCGTACGCGTCAAGCTCAACTCCGGCTTCACCGCCAACCAGCGGGACAACAGCGCGGACGCGCTCGGCGAGGCGATCGCCCACGAGCAGCACGGCAAGGTCGTGCTGCTCGGCGACCTCAACGGCACGATGAACGACCGCTCGCTGAACGCCGTCACTTCCCAGATGCGCTCCACTCAGGGCGCGGCGGGCGACGGCTTCGGCTTCAGCTGGCCCGCGGCGTTCCCGATGGCGCGCATCGACCAGATCATGGTGAAGGGTGTCGAGCCGGTCTCCTCCTGGACGCTGCCGCAGACCGACAGCGACCACTTGCCGATCGCGGCGCGCATAAAGATGTGACCTCCCCTCGGATCCATCCTCGTCGGCGTTCGAGGCGCGGGGGTCTGGGGGCGGAGCCCCAGCTATGTGACGGCAACCACCCGTTCACCGGGCGGAACAATCCGCGTGCGAGCATTTGTTCAGAAGGAGAACTAACCTCGGAAGGGCACTCCATGCCGCTCGCGCTGCTCGCGCTCGCCGTCTCCGCCTTCGGTATCGGCACCACCGAGTTCGTGATGATGGGCCTGCTGCCCAATGTCGCGGACGACCTCAACACCTCCGTACCCACGGCGGGTTACCTCGTCTCCGCGTACGCGATCGGCGTCGTCATCGGCGCACCGCTGCTCACCGCCCTCGGCTCCCGCATACCGCGCAAGCGGATGCTCCTGCTGCTGATGGCGCTCTTCGTCGTCGGCAACCTCGCCTCAGCCCTCGCGCCCGGCTTCGGCTGGCTGATCGCCGGTCGCGTGCTCGCCGGGCTGCCGCACGGCGCGTTCTTCGGCGTCGGCGCGGTCGTCGCCGCGCGGCTGGTCGCGGACGGGCGCCAGGCGCGGGCCGTGGCGACGATGTTCCTCGGCCTCACGGTCGCCAATATCGTCGGCGTACCGGCGGCCACTCTGCTCGGCCAGAACCTCGGCTGGCGGGCCACCTTCCTGGTCGTCACCGTGATCGGCCTGGTCGCGATGGCCGCGCTCGCCCGCCTCGTTCCGTACGTACCCGTCGACGCGCACCAGAGCGTGGGCCGCGAGCTGCGCGCACTGGGCAACCGGCAGGTGCTGCTCGGACTGCTCACCGCGGTCTTCGGCTTCGCCGGCGTCTTCGCGGTGTACTCCTACCTCGCCTCCATGACGACCGAGGTGATGGGCTTCGGCGAGTCCTCGGTGACGCTGGTCCTCGCGCTCTTCGGCATCGGCATGACGCTCGGCGCGCTGGCCGCGGGACCGCTGACCGACCGGGCGCTGCGCCCCACGCTGTACGGCTCGCTGGCTGCCCTCGCGCTCGTGCTGGTCGCCTTCCGCTTCACCGTGCACATCCAGTGGGCGGCCCTGGTCACGGTGGTGGTGCTGGGCGCGGTGGGATTCATGACGACCACACCGCTGCAGATGCTCGTCATGAACAAGGCGAAGGACGCGCCGACGCTCGCCTCCGCCTCGAACCACTCGGCGTTCAACCTCGCCAACGCGGGCGGCGCCTGGCTCGGCGGCGCGGCCATCGCAGCGGGCTGGGGCTGGACCTCACCGGCTGTCGTCGGCGCGGTCCTCGCCGCCGCCGGCTTGGCGATCGCGGTGACGGCGGGCCTCCTCGACCGGGGCGGCCGGGACGGCGTGGACGGCCTGGACGGCCTGGACGGGCGGGCCACGACAAAGGGGGCCTCCCGCGTGATCGCCGCAGGAAGCCCCCGTACCGCGGAGCCGGAACTCAGCCGCTCGTCGTCTCCCGCCAGCGGTTCGTGATCGGCAGCCGCCGGTCCTTGCCGAAGCCCTTCGCCGAGATCTTGGTGCCCGGCGGGTACTGGCGCCGCTTGTACTCCGCCGTGTCCACCATCCGCAGTGTCTTCGCCACCAGCTCCTCGTCGAAGCCGGCCGCGACGATCGCGTCCTTGCCCTGGTCCCGGTCGACGTACAGCTCCAGGATCCGGTCCAGTACGTCGTAGTCCGGCAGCGAGTCGGTGTCGACCTGGCCGGGGCGCAGCTCCGCGCTCGGCGGCTTGGTGATGGAGGCCTCGGGGATCGGCGGGGTCTGGCCGCGCTCCTCCGCCGCCCGGTTCCGCCACTTCGCGAGCCGGAAGACCGTCGTCTTGTAGACGTCCTTGATCGGCCCGTACGCGCCGACCGAATCGCCGTACAGCGTCGAATAGCCCACCGCCAGCTCGGACTTGTTGCCCGGCGCGAGCACGATGTGGCCCTCCTGGTTGGAGACGGCCATCAGTGTCGTGCCGCGCAGCCGCGACTGGAGGTTCTCCTCGGCGAGACCGGTCAGCTGGAGCGCGTCCATGTACGCGTCGAACATTGGCTCGATCGGTACGGTGCGGAAGTTGAGCCCGGTGCGGCGGGCCAGCTCGGCCGCGTCGCCCTTGGAGTGGTCCGAGGAGTACTTGGACGGCATGGAGATGCCGTACACGTTCTGCGCGCCGAGGGCGTCGCAGGCGATCGCCGCCACCAGCGCGGAGTCGATACCGCCGGAGAGCCCGATCAGCACGGACCGGAAGCCGTTCTTGGCCGCGTACGCGCGCAGGCCCACGACCAGCGCGGAGTACACCTCCTCGTCGTCGTCGAGCCGGTCGGCGTAACCGCCGGCGAGCTCCGCCTCGTACGCCGGCAGCGGCTCCTCGGAGAGCACGACATGCTCGATCCGCAGCCCGTCGTCGACCACGCCCGCAGGTACGTCACCGGCGGCCGGCAGCTCCAGATCGAGGACGATGCAGCCCTCCGCGAACTGCGGGGCGCGGGCGACGACTTCGCCGTCCGCGTCGACGACGATCGAGTCGCCGTCGAAGACCAGCTCGTCCTGCCCGCCGATCATGGCGAGATACGCGGTGGTGCACCCGGCCTCCTGGGCGCGCTTGCGCACCAGCTCGAGCCGGGTGTCGTCCTTGTTCTGCTCGTACGGCGAGGCGTTGACGGAGACCAGCAGCCCGGCCGCGGCGGACCGGGTGGCCGGGACACGGCCACCGTCCTGCCAGAGGTCCTCGCAGATCGCGAGCGCCACGTCGACGCCGTGCACGCGGATCACCGGCATGGTGTCGCCGGGCACGAAGTAGCGGAACTCGTCGAAGACGCCGTAGTTGGGCAGATGGTGCTTGGCGAAGCTGAGCACCACCTCACCGCGGTGCAGCACGGCGGCTGCGTTCTGCGGCGACCCGGCGGGCTGGCCGTAGCGGGGCTGGGCCCGCTCGGAACGGTCGAGATAGCCGACGATGACCGGCAGCTCGCCGAAGCCTTCGTCGTCCAGGCGTACGGCGAGCGCGCGCAGGGCGGCCCGGGACGCTTCGACGAACGACGACCGCAGGGCCAGGTCCTCGACGGGATAGCCGGTCAGCACCATCTCGGGGAAGGCGACGAGATGCGCCCCCTGCTCGGCGGAGTGCCGGGTCCAGTGCACGACCGCCTCGGCGTTGCCGGCGAGATCGCCGACGGTCGAGTCGATCTGATTCAGAGCGAGGCGTAGTTGAGGCACGCGGCCCAGTGTAATCGTCTCTCTGACGCGATGTCTCCGTCGTGTGGTGAGTGCCACCCCATGCCCACCGGCGAGAGTGTGCGTGGGACCGAATCCCGGCGAGCCAGGTCCCCGGGGCGGGGGTTCGGGGGCCCCGCCCCTCCCCCCAGGGCTACGCGCGGTAGGCGACGGTCGTCATCATCCCGGACTCGGAGTGGTAGATGTTGTGGCAGTGCAGCATCCACAGGCCCGGGTTGTCGGCGTCGAAGTCCACGGTCACTTTGCGGTGCGGCAGGACCGCCGTCGTGTCCTTGCGGGCGCCGGACCCGTTGATGCCCGCCAGGGCGAAGGTGTGGCCGTGCAGATGGATGGGATGCCACATCTCCGTGGTGTTGATGAACACCATGCGGACCCGCTCGTGGGCGCGGACCGGATAGAGCCGGTCCGGGGAGTAGGGCTTCTCGTCGAAGGCCCAGTCGTACTTCTTCATGCCACCGGTCAGCTTGATCCTCATGATGCGGTCCGGTCTGCGCCGGGTCAGGGCCACCGACTCGTCGGGTTCGAGGTGGGCGGCCGACGACAGCACCTTCCGGTTCAGCTCCGCCGGACGTACGGACGGCGCAGGGAGCGCCCCGCGGCCGGTGCGCAGCACGGCCATCGACGAGGCCTTCTTTCCCTCGGCGAGTGCGGTGAGCGGAAAGACCCCGTCCCCGGCGGTGACCATCACGTCGTACCGCTCGCCCATGCCCACGAGCAGGGAATCGGTCTTGGTGGGGCGGACGGGGAAGCCGTCGGTGTGGGTGACCGTCAGCTTGTGGCCGCCGAGCGCCACCCGGAAGGCCGTCTCACCGCCGGCGTTGATGATGCGCAGCCGGATGCGGTCGCCGGGCTTGGCGCTGAACTGCGCGGGGTCGTCCGGCATCCGCCCGTTGATCAGGTAGTACGGGTAGGCGACATCGCCCCCTTCGCCGCCGAGCAGCTTGCTGGTCGCGCCTCTCCTGACCCGCGATGGGCCTTTCGCCTTTCCGGCCGGGGGTGCCATGGACATCATGTGCTCGCCCGAGTGTCCGGCCCTGCCGTGGTTCAGCTCTGCCAGGACCGCCTCCGGTGTGGAGCCGTCGACCCCGTCCACCCAGTCGTCCAGGAGGACGACCCACTCCTTGTCGTACGACATCGGCTCGTTCGGGTCCTCCACGATCAGCGGGGCGTACATACCGCGGTCCAACTGCACACCCGAGTGCGGATGGAACCAGTACGTCCCCGGGTTGGAGACCTTGAAGCGGTACGTGAACTCCGCGCCCGGGCGGATCGGCTGCTGCGTCACACCCGGCACCCCGTCCATGTCGTTGCGCATCGAGATGCCGTGACAGTGCAGCGAGGTCTCCTGCGGCAGGTGGTTGGCGAGGGAGAGCGAGAGGATCTCACCGGCCTTGAGCCGGACCTCCTTGCCCGGCAGCCGGTCCCCGTACGCCCACGTCTTGACCGTCCGGCCGCCGCCCAGCTCCAGCCGGGTGGCCGTGGCGGTCAGCTTGAAGGTGCGGACAGGGCCGGAGTCCCGTGCCTCCTCGCGCCCGACGACATCCGGGCCGTCGGCGGAGACGAAGCCCTCCGGGCCGTCGGGGGCGACATAGGCCTGCGGCGTCGCCTTGGGCGTCGCCTTCGGAGGGCTGCCGCCGTGGTTCGTCGATCCGTGGCCGGTGCCCGACGAGTCGGAGCAGGCGGCCAGAACTCCCGTACCGGCGGCGGCGATTGCTGCGCCGAGCACGGCGCGGCGCGTGTGGTGAGCGCGCATGACTGTGCACCTCGTGGTGTGTGGTGATGCGTGGCAGATGGGCGCGTCTGCTGCTTCTGGTACACCGCTCGGAGCGCGGAGGTTCCCAGGCAGCCGGGCGCATTTCTAGATCCGCAGCACCGACAGCCTGGCGAGGAGGGTCTTTCGGAGAGGCGGGTTGGGCCACAGCGCACGGAGTATCCGGGCGTGCCAGGCCGCGAGCAGAGCGACGGGGTCGGTCCGCAGCAGCCCCGCCGTCAGCAGGACGAAGGTGAAGGTGTCCAGCGCGGCGAGGCACAGCGTCATCAGGTCCATGCCTATGCCCGGGAGGTCCGGTCCGGCGTTCTGCAGGCTCACGGGACCGGCGGTGTGGTGGCGCCCAGGGAGCGCCATGTCCACCGCCGAGGACGAGAGGGTATGCCCCACTGCCGAGGTCGGGACCGTGTGTTCCTGCGCCGGGGACGGGGCCGCGTGCTTCTGCGCAACGTCACCGTGCACCGGCACCGGGCGTCCCGCCGTGTGCATCGTGGCGATCCCGAACAGCAGCGCCACGAACAGCAGCGGCTGCCCGAACCGCGCACGCAGACCGATCGCCATGGCCCGCACGCTACCCCCACCCGGTATGCGTCAACGTGCGACCCGCCCTCTCGCCTCCAACTATTAGCCCATAATGTCCGGAAGTGTCTGCGTCGCTCTGCCGGGAGTGCTCGCCATCGCCCGGACCCTCCGCCGACGCCACCTTCCAGGCAGGCCGCCGCACTTGGTCACGGGGGCGGGTAATGGCTCCACGTGGTCCTCGTGGCAGGCTGGCCGACGGTGCTCGCGCTGTCCCTGGCGCGGGAGGGGGCGAAGGAGCGACGGTGACCTTTGTACGAGTGGGCGGCGTACCGCACCATGTGGTCGTCGAAGGCAGCGGCCCGGTCTGCGTACTGAGCGCGGGCCTCGCGATGAGCTGGTTCGACTGGGACCCGGTCGTGCCGCTGCTCGCACCGCACCGCACCGTCGTCCGTTTCGACCGGCCCGGACACGGGCTGAGCGGCCCGGCCGCCGTACCGCCCTCCGCCGCTGGGGAGGCTCATCGCATCGCGGGCGTCCTCGACACCCTCGGCCTGGACGGGCCCGGCCAGGACGGGCCCGCGACCGTCGTCGGGCACTCGATCGCCGGGTTCCACGCCGAGGCCTTCGCCCGCCTCCACCCCGCCCGTACCGCGGCCGTTGTCCTCGTCGACTCCAGCGTCGAGGAGCACGCGCGCGTGCCCGCCGCACCCGCACTGCGCACCGCTGCCGCCCGTACGCTCGGCACCGCGCTCGCCGCCGCCGGAATGCCCGCGGCCCTCGGGCCGTTCACCCGCCGCGCCATGATCCGCCTCTCCCGCACCGCCGGTGGCGACCCGGCCCCCGCCGCTCTCGTACGCCGCCGCTACGCCACCTCCCGGGTGCTGCAGGGCGCCCTGCTGGAGAACACTCACTACCGCGCCGTCGCCGCCGGGCTCCTCGCCCTGCGCGAGCGCCACGCCATACCGGACCTCCCGGTCACCGTCCTCGCCGCGACGGCCGGGGCGACGGCCGGCGGGGCGCGCTGGCTGGAGCGGCAGCGCGCACTGGCCCGGCAGCTCGGCGGCCGCTTCGAAGCGGTCGAACCGGCGGGCCATCTGATGATGCTGGACCGTCCGGAGGCGGTGGCCCGGGCGGTCCTGGACAGCTACGGTTCGCGAGCCGGGCGAGCCGGGCGAGCCGTCCGGGCCACCCGGGACGGCTCCGGTTCGGCGTCCCAGCCGCTCGCGTAGACCCGCTCGGTCCGGTGAAAGGGGCCCTCTGGCATGGCACGGCTGACCCTGCGCATCACGGGCCATGAGCTGCCCGGCAGCGCCTGCGGCGAATACCGCCATATCCATGTGGGCACGCAACGCGGCAGGGATCCCGACCAGCTGGTGTCCGCCGACGCGGCCGATGCGGTATTCGAGATCCCCGTCGAGACCGTCACCGCGCCCGATGGAACGGCCGACTTCCGCGGCCCGTACGTCCAGGGGCGTCGTGGCGAGCGCTTCATCTATCTGACCTGGGGTGAGCTGCCGCCGGGCGGCACCTTCGCGATGTTCCGCCGGGCCAAGGTCTTCCTCGCGGAACTGCCGGAAGAGGCCCTGGCCGGCGGCGCCGTGGAAACCTGCCTCGGGCTGACGGACGGGCAGGGCATGCCGCTCTGCGCCGCCATCCGTCCGCCCCGGATCGCCTGGCGGCTGACCAGGACGGACGGCTGAGCGCGGCCGGGACTCTCAGGCCCCGGCACCGGGATCTTCAGGTCCTCAGGTACGGACCTCGGCGCCCCGCTTGTGCAGCAGATCGACCATCAGGCCGACCTCCGAGCGCTGGGCGTCCACCATGCCCTGGGCGAGATCCCGCTCCGTATCCACGGTGCAGAGCTTCACACAGCCCTCGGCCATCGAGATGCCGCCGTTGTGGTGGATGATCATCAGCTGGAGATATTCGATCTCGGCCTGCCTGCCACTGGCCTTGCCGAGCCGCCCCAGGTCGGTATTGGTCGCCATGCCCGGCATCAGCGAGCCGTCCTTGGCCTGATGCCCGGAGTGCGCGGCGTGACCGCCTTTCATGTCCGGCATCATCCACGCCATCGGCTCGCTGTCCGTGGAGACCTTCGGCAGCCCCCACAGATCCAGCCAGCCCAGCATCATCCCGCGCTGGTTGGCCTGGGTGTTGGCGATGTCGTACGCGAGGCGGCGCACCTCGTCGTCCTTCGTACGGTCCCGGACGATGAAGGACATCTCCACCGCCTGCTGATGATGGACCGACATGTCGCGCGCGAAGCCGGCGTCCGCCGAAGCCGCCGACGGCGTACGGGACGTGGCGCCTTCATTGCCGCTGCCGCCCGCGGAGGCCACCGTGGCGGCGCCCGCGAAGAGCAGCGCGAGCACGACCGCCGTGATGGCCGCCCAGTGCGTACGGGTCATACCCGTCACTTGGCACCCAGACCGTTGGTGCACGCCGCGCCCGGCTCGGGGGTCTGCGTGCCCTGGACGTACTTGGTGAAGAACTGGTTCACGCGCGGGTCGTCGGCACTGTCGACGGTGACCTGCTTGCCCCAGGCGCTGAGCATGATCGCACCGGACTGGTTCTTGACCGGGCTCATCAGCGTGTACGGGGTCTTCTTGACCTTCTCGCCGAGCTTGGTCACATCGGCCGCGGGAGCCTTGTCGTTGTACGTCACCCAGACCGCGCCGTGCTCCAGCGAGTGCACGGCGTTCATGTCCGGGATCGGCTCCTTGTAGACGTCACCGTTGCAGTTCATCCACACCTGGTTGTGGTCGCCGCCGACCGGCGGCTTCATCGGGTAGGTGACCGTTTTGGTGACATGGGTGCGGCCGAGCTTCTTCGCGTTCCAGGACTTTTCGCCGGTGATGGGAGCCTTGGCGTCGGCGACCTTCTGCTCCTTCTTGTCCGACTCCTTGTTGAGCGCGAAGACGCCGAAGCCGACGAGACCGGCGACGACGACAGCGCTGATGCCGATCGTGATGATGCGGTTACGGCGCTCGCGGCTCTGCTCGGCGCGGCGCATCTCTTCTATCCGGGCCCGGCGGTCGTTATTGCGGGAAGCCATGGTGGTTGTCGTCCTTCGTGAAGTCTGCGGTGATCAAGGGGCTGGGGGAGGCGGGACCTGTTATGTCCGCAGCACTTGAAGAACGTGAAGGTCCGGGGCGCGCGCGAGCGCCCCGGAGCGGGGCAGCCGGCCGGTGGGAGCCGGCAGGTCGAGATGCGGGGGCTGTGCGCCGGCCTCGAGCGGGGAGTCCAGCGGTGGCGCGGTGAGCACGGCCGGGCTGACCAGCGGCAGCAGACCGCAGGCGCCGTCGTCGTACGGGCAGGTGTACGCGGTCGGGACGTCCGGACGGGCGGTGTGGTGCGGGGCGGGGGCCGACGGGCTCAGACAGATGAAGAGCGCGCTGAGGAGCGTCGTCACGGCACTCAGCAGTGCCATGGGACGCGCGGTGCGCGCGATGTGGTTGAGCCGGGAACCCCCCATGGCCGCAGATGGTAGTAGGCAGCGGCGTTGCGCACCTCATATGGGGCTGGTAACAGCCATTCCCCCACCTCCCGGGAAGTGGCGGGGAAGGAGCGAAGGGGGCCTCAGGGTCGTCTCGGGGTACGTCCTGACCCACAATGGGCACTGTCGGTACTGCCGGTACAGCGGGCACCGGCGGCGCGGGCAGTGGACGCGGGCCGCAACGCGCCTGAAACTCTTGGATGGCATGCTCGTGCGGAGCAGGCGGCTTGACCAGCAAGGATGGGTGGAAATGGATAAGCAGCAGGAATTCGTGCTCCGTACGCTCGAGGAGCGCGACATCCGCTTCGTGCGCCTCTGGTTCACCGATGTGCTCGGCTTCCTGAAGTCGGTCGCGGTGGCGCCCGCCGAGCTCGAGCAGGCCTTTGACGAGGGCATCGGCTTCGACGGCTCCGCGATCGAGGGCTTCGCACGGGTCTACGAGTCCGACATGATCGCCAAGCCGGATCCGAGCACCTTCCAGATCCTGCCGTGGCGCGCCGAGGCGCCCGGCACGGCTCGGATGTTCTGCGACATCCTGATGCCGGACGGTTCCCCGTCCTTCGCCGACCCGCGCTTCGTACTGAAGCGCATCCTCGCCAAGACCTCCGACCTGGGCTTCACCTTCTACACCCACCCGGAGATCGAGTTCTTCCTGCTGAAGAGCAAGCCGCTCGACGGCACCCGCCCCACCCCCGCGGACAACTCCGGCTACTTCGACCACACCCCGCAGAACGTCGGCATGGACTTCCGCCGGCAGGCGATCACCATGCTCGAATCCATGGGCATCTCCGTGGAGTTCAGCCACCACGAGGGCGCGCCGGGCCAGCAGGAGATCGACCTGCGGTACGCGGACGCGCTGTCCACCGCGGACAACGTCATGACCTTCCGCCTGGTCATGAAGCAGGTCGCGCTGGAGCAGGGCGTGCAGGCGACCTTCATGCCGAAGCCGTTCAGCGAGTACCCGGGCTCCGGCATGCACACCCACCTCTCACTCTTCGAGGGCGACCGGAACGCCTTCTACGAGTCGGGCTCGGAGTACCAGCTCTCGAAGGTCGGCCGCTCCTTCATCGCGGGCCTGCTCAAGCACGCGGCGGAGATCTCGGCCGTGACCAACCAGTGGGTGAACTCCTACAAGCGCATCTGGGGCGGCTCGGCCCGCAGCGCGGGCGCGGGCGGCGAGGCCCCCTCGTACATCTGCTGGGGCCACAACAACCGCTCGGCCCTGATCCGCGTTCCGATGTACAAGCCGGGCAAGACCGGCTCGGCCCGGGTCGAGGTCCGCTCCATCGACTCGGGCGCGAACCCCTATCTGACGTACGCGGTCCTGCTGGCGGCGGGCCTCAAGGGCATCGAGGAGGGCTACGAACTCCCGGCCGGCGCGGACGACGATGTGTGGGCGCTCTCCGACGCGGAGCGCCGGGCGATGGGCATCGAGCCGCTGCCGCAGAACCTCGGCGAGGCGATCGCGCTGATGGAGCGCAGCGAGCTGGTCGCCGAGACGCTGGGCGAGCATGTCTTCGACTTCTTCCTGCGGAACAAGAAGCAGGAGTGGGAGGAGTACCGCTCCGAGGTCACCGCGTTCGAGCTCCGGAAGAACCTGCCGGTGCTGTAAGACCAGGTCAGGGCGGTCTCTTCCGTCCGTTAAAGCGCAGAGGCCGACGATTCGCATCGTCGGCCTCTGCGATCACCTGCGTGAGACCTGTCAAAGACCGAGGCAGGACAATCCCACGCCGCATCCCCCAGCGGCCGTGCGGCACGCGCTTCACACGAGCGCACCGGCATAGACCATGGACGCAGTCACCACCGCTATCCGATCAGGACGGGCTGGGACGGTTGTTCACCCCGAACCGGGGCTCTGCGGACGCTCCTACCACTGGTCCCGCCGTCGTCCACTCACACGTGCTGTGCTGCGGAGCGTCCACGGAAATGGGACTCTTGAAGCTCAGCCTCCGGGTACGGGTCACCGACTCGAGATTGATTGCTCAGCAGGAGGACCGCCCATGATCAGAGTTATGCGGCCGCTTCTTCACGGCGCTGTTGCGGGACTCGCCGGTACGACCGCGCTCAATATCGCAGGCTATGCCGACATCGCGCTTCGAGGCCGGCCCATCAGCGATGCACCTGAGATCACAGTGCGTAGCCTTGCTGCGAAGCTCCGTATTCGGATCCCCGGGGACGGTCAGATCCTGGAGAACCGGATCGCTGGCCTTGGCCCCTTGACCGGATACACCGTGGGGCTGGGCATGGGGGCGGCGCTGTCATTGGCACAGGCTGCTGGTTGGCCTCCGACGAAGGCTTCCCGCTATGTCGTTGCGTCTCTCTTTGCCCTGACTGCCACAAATGCGCCGATTATTCTTTTGGGAATCACGGATCCACGGACCTGGGCAACCTCGGACTGGGTCTCAGACATCATTCCGCACGTTCTCTATGCGGTAGTCACAGTCAGCGTCATTGACAAGCTGGAAGCAGCAGGCCCCAGCTTTGATGGCCAGATCCCGCAATGACGCCCTCGGACAGTCCTTCACCCAACCTCGATTCGTCGGCAGCCACACCCGAGACCGTGACCTGCGGCAACATGGAATAGTCAAAGGGCCTCCGGAGCCGTGTGCTTATCAACTCCTGGGCAGTCGAGCAGTGGCTGGCAACAATCATTGACAACTCCCCGTTGCCTGGCGCGAAGGGTCCGGCGCGGCCTGGCCGACCCCGACGCGGAAGGCCGGATCGACTGGTCGATGGTGAGCGTCGATCCGACCCGTCTCTGGGCCGTCGAAGGGTGGCCCACAGCGACCAACAACGACCAAGAACCTGCCAGTGCTGTAGCGGCAGGTCAGCGGCGCTCAGCCGACAGAGCAACGTACCGGGCCAGAGGCAGTTCGCCTCTGGCCGGCGTTGTCTCAGGGGACCTTTAGCACGGGATGACGTGCCAGACCGGGGCCCAGTCGTAATTGCCGTTGTTGGCGTACGCGCCGGGCGTTGTGTAGATGGTGTTGTAGCCGCGGTCCAGGAACCTGGCCCTGGTGCCCGGGGTCTGGTTGTTGCTCCAGGATCCGGGGCCGTTCCAGTTCGAAAGGTCGTACGTCTGGCACTTCCACAGGTTGAACTGGGTGCCGGTGAAGCTGGTGCCGGTCCACATGCAGAAGTTCTCGTACGGACAGGCAGCCTTCGGGCCCGCCGCGCTGGTCAGGTCGCGGGCGTAGCGCTCTCCGGGTACGGCGACGACGATCTCGCCCTTGCCCGCCAGTTCGATCTTGTTGGCGGCGACCTGCTTCCCACCCACCGTGGTGAGGTAGCCGTCGACCGTGGTCTGCAGTTGCTTCGCCTGGGCGCCGGTCAGCCCCGCCTGCTTCGCCTGGGCGGCGAAGTCCTGGTGGCTGATACCGCTTGCGGCGGAGGCCGTGCCGGTGAGTCCGATCAGTGCTGCGGCGACGAGTGCCATGACGGCGAACACCGACGCGGTCAGCTTGCGTAACGCCATGCGTGATTCCCTCAACTGGTTCTCGAGCTGAATGCCCGCGCTCTTGCGGCGGGTATGCCCATGAGTCTCTCGGGGCGTCAGCGGGGCGGACAACCGCTTTCTGTATAGATGTCCACAAGACGCCACTCATGCCATTGATCACTCAACGGGCAGGAATGGTCCTTGTGTTAGCGCGCCCCTCCCGGGGCTCGGGTGGCGGGGACGCGGCACGTCGCCCGGCGGCCCGGCGGCGCCGTAGCCCGGCCGGCCGCTCCCCGGATGCCACCCACCCGGGAAACCGGCAGGGTGGCTTCACCAGGACTTTCCCGCACAGACGAGGACCGCCCATGTCCGTGACCGATCACCGGCGTCTCCGCGTCGCCGCCGGGGCCGTGCTCCTGACCTTCGCCGTCTCGGGCTGTTCCGGTCACGGCCGCGACGCGGTGGGCACCATCTCGTACAGCACGGAGAAGAACCTTGTGGTGACGGTGTCGAATCCCCTGGTCACGGGCTGCCACCGCCTCGGGCCCGCCGGTGCGGTCAGGGTCGTCAACAACACCATGGTGGACATGGTTCTGTACCCCAACGAAAACTGCTCCCGCGGTACGACGACGTATGTGGCAACCACGTTGTCCGACAACATCGCGCCCGTCGCCAGGCCGTGGCGGAGCTACAGCCTTGTCCATTGAGGTGCCCCGACGCCGGCCGAAATCTGTTCGGCGACCGCGAAGTACCGCGCCTCACTGTTGGTAGATGTACCTACATTCGTATCGAGGAGCCGTCGTGCACTCACACGCTGAACAGCCCGCCGATGTCGTCGCCCGGCTGCGTGCCACCTTCCGCACCGGGCGTACCAAGCCGCTCTCCTGGCGTACCGAGCAGCTGATCGGCCTGCGGACCATGCTGACCGAGCACAGTCAGGAGTTCGCTGCCGCGCTCCGTGCGGACCTGGGCAAGAGCGAGCGCGAGGTGTCCCGTACCGAGATCGGCTCCACCGTGGGCGGGATCGACCACACCCTGGAACAGCTGGAGGAGTGGCTGCGGCCCGAGCCCGTCGAGGTTCCCGAACGTCTGCGTACGGCGACGGCATGGACGGTGCAGGACCCGTTGGGTGTCGTACTGGTCATCGCGCCCTGGAACTATCCGGCGCACCTGCTGCTCGCGCCGGTGGTAGGCGCGCTCGCCGCGGGCAACTGCGTCGTCGCCAAGCCGAGCGAGCTGGCTCCGGCCACCTCCCGGGTCATCGCCGAGCTGCTGCCGCGGTTCGTCGACAGGGACGCGCTTGCCGTGGTGGAAGGCGCCGTCCCGGAGACCACCGCCCTGCTGGAGCAGCACTTCGACCACATCTTCTACACCGGCAACGGAACCGTGGGCCGCATCGTGATGCGCGCGGCCGCCGAGCACCTCACCCCGGTGACTCTGGAACTCGGCGGGAAGTCGCCCGCGTTCGTCGACCAGGGCGCGGACCTGCAGACGGTGGCCTCCCGGCTCGTAGCCACGAAGTTCGTGAACGCGGGCCAGACCTGCGTAGCCCCGGACTATGTGCTCACCGACCCGGTGACCGCGAGCAAGCTCGAGGACGCCTTGGAGACGGCTGTGCAGCAGGCGTACGGCGATGACCCGGCGGCCTCGCCCGAATACGGGCGGATCGTCAACGAACGGCACTTCGACCGGCTGACCGGCCTCCTCGGCTCGGGCCGTCCGGTCGTCGGGGGCGAGCACGACCGCGCGAGCCGCTATCTCGCCCCGACCGTACTGGCCGGAGTGTCGCCGGACTCCCCGGTCATGTCCGAGGAGATCTTCGGCCCGATTCTGCCGATCGTGGAGGTCGCCGGCCTCGACGAGGCCATCGCGTTCATCAACGACCGGGACAAGCCGCTGGCGCTGTACGCGTTCACGGGATCCGCCGCGACCCGCGACCGGCTGCTGGCGGAGACCTCCTCGGGCGGCGTCGGGTTCGGCCTCCCGATGGCCCATCTCACGGTGTCCGG
Organism: Streptomyces sp. NPDC048479; assembly: GCF_040651435.1. Classification (NCBI taxonomy): domain Bacteria; kingdom Bacillati; phylum Actinomycetota; class Actinomycetes; order Kitasatosporales; family Streptomycetaceae; genus Streptomyces; species Streptomyces sp. NPDC048479. Next base: position 326,301 of record NZ_JBEZKA010000001.1, on the reverse strand, counting down.
TCTGCCCTTCGGAGGGGTCGGCGAGAGCGGCATGGGCAACTACCACGGCCAGTACTCGCTGGAGACGTTCAGCCACCGCAAGGCCGTGCTGGACATGCCGCTCGGCTGAACCGCGCGGTGGCTCCCGGGCGGGGAACCGGGGTTTCACGCTGTCTCCCATCCGCCGGCGAGGCGGCGGTGCCACCAGAATTGCGTGCGCCACCTCCTGCGGCGGGCGAACGGGTCCGGCAGGGTGCGTCGCGAGTACGCCGCATCCAGCGGATCCAGGAGTTGCTTGAATTCGGCACGTGCTCTCGCCGGCAACTTCTCCAGGACGTCCTCGAGCACGTCGCGTGCGTGCCTGACGTCATCGAAGGAGCAGCCACGGCATGGGCACACTGCGTCCTGCGGGTACAGGGCGCGTCGACCTGGTGGGCTGAGGAACTCCCGATACCGCCGCAATGCCCGATCGGTGGAACCCGGAGATACGTAGTAGTCGTCGCTCAGTCCCTCGACACGGTGTACTGCCACGCTCGTGTCGGCAGAGAGGCCATGGATTCGGGCGGGCGGGGCAGGTCCCCAGACGCGGGGCAGCGGCTGTTCGGCGCGCAGAGCGCGAGGCCGTCTACGCGGCATCGGCCTTTCGGCATATGGTCATGGCTGTCATCATGCCAGCCTCAACGGCCGCGTGAGCACCTGGTGTTCCCAGCCGAGCCGCTCGGACTCGTCGAACCCACCTGCTCTCGCTCTCACCAGGGTGTTACGGGACGGGGCTCCTCTGTCAGCGGTTGGATGTGTACGCAATGAAGTCGGCGCATGCTCGCGGCGCGAGGGCGAGCTGTGCGCCGTCCACGTCCTTGGAGTCCCGTAACGGCGACCGCTGCGACCGAGCCCTCCGTGCTCCGGAACCGGGATGCTGCCCCGGCTGTGCCGCACGCGGAGACCTGGCCGCCTGAGTCAGCGTTCCGCGAGTGGTGCCGGGGCCTCCTGGACCACCCAGCCGTTGCCGTCCGGGTCCTTGAAGAACATGAACGAGTTCCATGTCTCGCCCGGGCCGTCCTCCCAGCCCCCTCGGCCCACGTGCTGGATCGCGCTGACGGGCACGGACCGGTCGGTCAATGCGGTGTGGGCCGCGGCGATGTCCGTCACGCACAGTTGGAGGCCCTGGAGTGAGCCCGGGGTCATGGCCTGCTGGCCCGGACGGTCGGGCATGCCGCTGGTCAGTGCGATCGAGCAGCGGGAGCCGGGCGGGGTCAGCTGGATGATGCGGATGCCGGGGGCCACCTCCTGGTCGAGGTCGACCTTGAAGCCGCAGCCGTCCTCGTAAAACGTCTTCGACCGGTCGAGATCGGAGGACGGGACCATGATCACTTCAAGTGTCATTTCCATCGGTGGTGTTCCCCTCGCTGAGATCGATTGAGCTGAGACCGATTGGATTGAGATCGACTGAGCTGAGACCGATTGGATTGAGATCGATTGGGTGGAGACCTGCCGAGTTCACTGCGCGAACTGCCATCGGGTCTGCCCGAACGGGTCGCCCTTGCTGAAGCCGAACGCCGTGCGCGGCGAGACCCGGAAGACCAGCGCCGGGCCGCCGCCGCCCACGAACACGCCGTCGCGGACCTCGAACTTCCAGTCCTCGCCGTACTTCTCGACGTACACCCCGGCCAGCGCGCGCAGTCGCGTCTCGTCGGTCACCCGCACCGCCTCGCCCTCGACCACCAAGTCGTAGCCCTCGCTCAGGGCGTTGGCGCCGGTGGTGAGGACGACCTCCTGATTGTGGCGGAGGTTCTTCGCTTTGCGCTCGTCCGCGCCGGTGCAGAAATGCAGCCCGCCGTCGTGCCATACGGCGATCAGCGGGGTGACGTGCGGACGGCCGTCGGGCCGTACGGTCGACAGCCAGAAGATCTCGGCGGCGCTCAGGCGTTCAACCGCCCGGGACCAGTCGGCAGTGGTGGCCTTCTCGTCGCTGTACCGGGCGTCCAGCTCGGCTTGGGGCTCGTCCTCGGGGTTGTTTCCGGGGCTGTTCACACGGTCGTTCTCGGGCATGGCGCGGTCCTCTCGCATTCGGGGTCACCGAATGTGTAGACCGTGCCCCGCGCCCGTACTCATCGGTCAGCCGACCGGAGTCCAGGAAGCCAGCGAACCGCGGGCATCGGCCTGCGCCCAGTACAGGCGGCCGTCCAGGCCCACCGCCGCCAGACCCGCGCTCTTCGCCCCGCCCGGTACCCCCGACGGCGCGCCCGCGAACAGCGAACCGGCCGCCCGCCACTGGGCCCGCCCGGTCTGCGCCGACCTGCCTGCCGCGCCCGTTCTGCCGGTCCCCGCGACGGCCGGTGCGAGCAGCGCCGTGCCGGGTACCCCGGTCCGGGAGCGGACCGCGAGCAGGGTGTCGTCCGGGCCCGAGGCGCTGACCGGACCGAAGCCCGCCAGGCCGCCCAGCTCCGTGACCGGTGAGACGCCGGTGCCGGAGAACCGGACCGTGCGGACATCGCCCGAGCCGGGCTTGCGGAACCAGAGCCGTACGCCGTCGCCGTCACGGCCCGCGCTCAGCGTGAGCGTCGTCGGCGGCAGTCCGGTCGCGGTCGGGCCGGTCAGCGGCGCGCCGGGCGCCGGCTGGATGAAGGAGACGACCGAGCGGGCGGTGCTGACGAAGACGTACTGGCGGCCCGTCGCGTCGGTCGCGGCGACCGGGTCGCCATGCAGATTCCGGCCGCCCCGCGCCTGCCACGGCGTCCAGGAGCCGTCCGGCCGCTGGGCGGTGGAGCTGAGCGAGTGGCTTCCATTGCGCAGATGGACGGTCATCAGGCCGGCGCTGTTCACGGTCACCGCCGGGGCGCTGATGTCGGAGGTCTTGGAGGCGTCGTCGCGCTCGGGGGTGCCGAGCGAGCGCCATGGCCCGAACGCGCCGTCCGGTGTGCGCTGCACGGTCGTGACGACGTCCCTGCGGTAGTCCTCCGGGCCGCCGCCCAGCGTCGTACGGGTGCCGAACACGGCGATCCGCCCATCAGGCAGCTTCGCCGAGGTCACTCCGCTGTCGATGCCCCCGCCCGCCAGCAGCTTCGGACCGCTCCACGCGCCCTTGGCTCCGGCAGGCCCGGCCGCCCTGTGCCAGACCGCCAGCCGCGTGTCGAGCACCGAGAACGCCCAGAGCCCGCCGTCCCTGCCCGGCTGCACCCAGGACGTGGACTCGCCGCGCGTGTAGCGGACGGACTGCGCCCAGCCGTGGCCGGCGGGGCGGGCGGCCACCTTGCGGTCGCCGCAACCGGCCTTGTCGCCGCAGTGGTCCTCGCCGTCCAGCCAGGCGTACGTCTTCAGCGTGCGCAGCTTGGCCGCGGCGGTGGCCGGGTCGAGGGTGCGCGGCAGTCCGCTGGTGAAGTAGCCCAGATAGTTCTGGACGCTGAAGGCGGGACGGCCGGGTGAGTCGGCGTACCGCGTGAGCGCCGCCTGCACGAACCGCGCGGCGTACATGTGGTCCTGGTGGTCGGTGAGCTTGCCCGACGTGGCGTTGCGGCCCGGCGTCGGGTCCTGCATCCGGACGTGGGTCGGGCGGAACCGCTCGAGGAGACCGGCGACCGTGTCGACGACCTCTTCCCTGGTGTACGCGAAGCGCTTGGTGACCGGGCCGCCGGAGGCGAGCTGCGAGCCGAGCGTGTCCACCCGGCCGTCCCACAGACCGTGCAGGCTCTTCGGCCGGTCGCCCGCGATCGAGCCGGCCTCGTGCAGCTGCACCCACACCAGGTTGACCTCGGGCCGCGTCTTGAGGGTGTCGAGCTCGGCCGTGCCGCCGCCGGCGGTGGGGATCGTGATGCGCTGCCAGGGGCTGGTGCGGTTGCCGGTGGCCATCTCCGCGTAGGCCGCGCGAATGCCGTTCTGCCGGGCCTCCGCGTAGCGGCCCTTGTCGGCGGCGGGCAGCTTGGCGAGCGCGTCCGCGGACAACGGGCCGCCGCCCGGAGCGCTTTTGGAGGCGTTCACGCCGTCCGCTTCGCCCGCCGTGAGGTACACCGACGTCAGAGCGCGGCCGGCACCGACCGACTGGCTGGTGTCCGGGTTCATGAAGAACAGGTCGTCGTCCGGGTGGGCGACGATCTGCATCACGGAAGCGCCCGCGGGACGGGCCGCCGGGATCACGTTCTCCTGGGCGTCGGAGGTGGCCTCCTCGGCGCCGGAGAGGCAGGCGATGGCGACGAGCGGAGCCAGGATCAAGGTCGCCGTCAGGCCACGACGGGACAGCAGGGCGGAGCGGCGGGGCCCGGACGACAGCATGCGGTTGTGCCTTCGGTTTTCAAGGGGTCAAAGGGTCCTGACCAGCGGTGATCGAGAGCGATCAGTGCTGGTCGGCCAAGAAGACGGAAATATCGAGCATGCGGTTCATTCGCCCCGAAGGCCGAACAACATGTCTCATGTCACGTCACCCGCACCGCGGCTCACACTTCATCCGCACCGCGGCTCACCGGGGTCCCCCGCGCGTCCCTGCGGCTACGCTCGAATCCGGACCTTGATCGGCCGGTACGGGACCGCAGAGCCCGGCCGGAACAGGGCAGGCAGGACAGGGCAGGCAGGCAGGACCGGGCAAGCAGGACAGGAGACCGCGGAATGACGGTGCCGGGGCGCAGGAGCAGTAACGTCACCCGACTGCTGCGGCACGGCTTCACCGATCCCTCCGCCGCCGAACGTCTCCTCGACCTCCCCGACATGTCCTCCGCTCGGACGGACCCGGTGCTGCTCGACGCGCTCGGGGCCACCGCCGACCCCGACCTCGCGCTCCGCGGCCTCGTACGGCTGGTGGAGGCGCAGGACCCGGCCGAGCGCCAGAGCCTCCTCGACACCCTCATCACCGCGAAACCGCTGCGCGACCGGCTGCTCGGAGTGCTCGGCGCCTCCGAGGCGCTCGGCGACCATCTGGCCCGCCACCCGCGCGACTGGCAGGCCCTCGTCACGTACGAGGCGACCGATCTGCACCCGGGCGTCGCCGACTTCGAACGCGGCCTCGCCGACGCCATCGACCCGGTCACCCTGCGGATCGCCTACCGGCGGTGCCTGCTGTCCATCGCGGCCCGCGATGTGTGCGGTACGACCGACGTCGCCCAGACCGCCGCCGAACTGGCCGATCTGGCGACGGCCACGCTGCGGGCGGCCCTCGCCATGGCCCGCAGCGCCGCGCCCGCGGACGCGGCGCAGTGCCGGCTCGCCGTCATCGCCATGGGCAAGTGCGGCGGCCACGAACTGAACTATGTCTCAGACGTGGACGTCATCTTCGTCGGCGAACCGGTGGAGGGCGCCGACGAGAGCAAGGCCATCCAGGCCGCGACCCGGCTGGCCTCCCATCTGATGCGGATCTGCTCCGAGACAACGGTCGAGGGCACCATCTGGCCGGTCGACGCCAATCTGCGGCCCGAAGGGCGCAACGGCCCGCTGGTCCGTACGCTCTCCAGCCATTTCGCGTACTACCAGCGCTGGGCCAAGACCTGGGAGTTCCAGGCGCTGCTCAAGGCCCGTCCGGTCGCCGGTGACCTCGCGCTCGGCGAGGACTACATCGAAGGCGTCTCACCACTGGTGTGGCAGGCCGCGGAACGCGAGAACTTCGTCGGCGACGTGCAGAAGATGCGCCGCCGTGTCGTCGACAACATTCCGGTCGCCCAGGTGGAACGCGAGCTCAAGCTGGGCCCGGGAGGTCTGCGGGACGTCGAGTTCGCCGTACAGCTGCTGCAGCTGGTGCATGGGCGCAGCGACGCGACACTGCACAGCGGCACCACGCTGGAGGCCCTGCGGGCGCTGGCGCACGGCGGATACGTGGGCCGGGCCGACGCCGCGCAGCTGGACCAGGCGTACCGCTTCCTGCGCGCCATGGAGCACCGCATCCAGCTGTACCGGCTGCGGCGTACGCATCTGGTGCCGGAGGACGAGGCCGATCTTCGCCGCCTCGGGCGTTCGCTCGGCCTGCGTACGGACCCGGTCGCCGAGCTCAACAAGGAATGGAAGCGGCATGCGTCGGTGGTGCGACGGCTGCACGAGAAGCTGTTCTACCGGCCGCTGCTCGACGCCGTCGCCCAGCTCACACCCGGCGAGACGCGGCTCAGCCCGGAGGCGGCGCGGCAGCGGCTCGAGGCGCTGGGTTACGCCGATCCCGGCGCCGCACTGCGCCATCTGGAGGCCCTGTCATCGGGTGTGACCCGCAAGGCCGCGATCCAGCGGACCCTGCTGCCGGTGCTGCTCGGCTGGTTCGCCGACTCGGCCGACCCGGACGCCGGTCTGCTCGGCTTCCGCAAGGTGTCCGACGCGCTCGGCAAGACCCCCTGGTATCTGCGGCTGCTGCGGGACGAGGGCGCGGCCGCCGAGAATCTGGCGCGCGTGCTGTCCGCCGGGCGGCTCGCCCCGGACCTGCTGCTGCGGGCCCCGGAGGCGGTGGCCCTGCTGGGCGACCCGGAGGGCCTCGCGCCGCGCGGCAGGGAGGCGCTCGAGCAGGAGGTCCTGGCGGCCGTCGGGCGCGCGGACACGGCGGAGGCCGCGGTCGCCGCGGCCCGTGGTGTACGCCGACGGGAGCTGTTCCGTACCGCCGCGGCGGATCTGATCGGTTCGTACGGCACCGAGGACAGCCCGGCCGAGGCCGACCCCGGCGAGCTCGTGGACCGGGTCGGGAACGCGGTCACCGACCTGAACGCCGCGACGATCTCGGGCGCGCTGAGGGCCGCTGTGCGCGCGCAGTGGGGCGACGCGCTGCCGACGCGGTTCGCGGTCATCGGCATGGGCCGCTTCGGCGGCCACGAGCAGAGCTACGGCTCCGACGCGGATGTGCTCTTTGTCCACGAGCCGCGTGAGGGCGAGGACGAGCAGGAGGCGACGCGGGCCGCGAACAGAGTCGTCGAAGAGATGCGCAGGCTGCTTGAGCTGCCCACCGCGGACCCGCCGTTGCTGATCGACGCGGATCTGCGTCCCGAGGGCAAGAGCGGCCCCGTGGTCCGCACGCTCGCCTCCTACGAGGCCTACTACCGGCGCTGGTCGCTGGTGTGGGAGAGCCAGGCGCTGCTGCGGGCGGAGCCGATGGCGGGCGACGCGGATCTGGGCCGGCGCTTCATCGATCTGGTCGATCCGCTGCGCTATCCGGCGGAGGGCCTCGGCGACGACGCCGTACTCGAGATCCGCCGGCTGAAGGCCCGGATGGAGTCCGAACGACTTCCCCGCGGCGCGGATCCCACGCTCCACACCAAGCTGGGCCGCGGCGGGCTGAGCGATGTGGAATGGACGGTCCAGCTGTTCCAGATGCGCCACGGCTGGGCGGAACCGGGCCTGCGCACGACCCGCACCCGGGAGGCGCTGGCGGCCACGCACGCGGCGGGGCTCATCTCCACGGAGGACGCGCAGATCCTGGACGAGGCGTGGGTGCTGGCGACGCGGGTGCGTAACGGCGTGATGCTGGTGCGCGGCCGGGCGGGCGACACGTTTCCGTCGGGCGGCCGCGAACTGGCGGCGGTGGGGCGGTACTTGGGTTATGGCCCGGGGCATGTGGGCGACATGCTGGACGACTACCGCCGGATTACGCGCAGGGCGCGGGCCGTGGTGGAGGTGCTGTTCTACGGGGCGTAGAGGGGCGCCGGGGTGGAGTTCCCGGGGCCCCTGTCGGGGCCACGCCCCGAACCCCGCTCCTCAATCGCCGGAGGGGCTTGTTCTGGCCCGGTAGGGCTTGTGCGGGCCCGGTACCGCGCCGCGCTCCTCAATCGCCGGTAGGGCTTGTTTTCAGCCCGGGGTTTTCAGCCCGGGGCTGAAGCGGGGTAGCGGCCGGCCCAGGGTGTCGTTCTTCTCCACCAGCTGTGGCAGCTGATGCGGCAGCGTCCGGTACCAGGCGTACGAGACCGCGAAGCCGAACGCCAGACAGATCATGCCGCCCACCGCGTCCAGCCAGAAGTGGTTCGCCGTGGCCACGATGACGACCAGCGTCGCCGTCGGATAGAGGATGCCGAGGATCTTCACCCAGGGCGCGGCAGCCAGAGCGCAAATGATCAGGCCGCACCAGAGCGACCAGCCGATGTGCATCGACGGCATCGCCGCGTACTGGTTCGACATGTTCTTGAGGTTGCCCGAGGCCATCGAACCCCAGGTGTGGTGGACCAGGACCGTATCGATGAAGTCGTGGCCGTCCATCAACCGGGGCGGTGCGAGCGGATACAGGTAATAACCGACCAGAGCCACACCTGTCGTGGCGAAGAGGGCAGAACGGGCAGCCGCATAACGGCCCGGATGCCAGCGGTAGAGCCACACCAGCACACCGATCGTCACAATGAAGTGCAAGGTGGCGTAGTAGTAGTTCATCGAAACGATCAGCCATGTCACGGAATTCACGGCGTGGTTGACCGTCTGCTCCACCGCGATGCCGAGCGAGTGCTCGGCATTCCAGATCCAGTCGGCGTTGCGCAGTGCCTGCGCCTTCTGCTCCGGCACAGCGTTGCGGACCAGCGAGTATGTCCAGTAACTGACCGCGATCAGCAGGACTTCGAACCAGATCCGCGGGCGGCGGGGCGACCGTAGCGTGTGCAGTCGCGTACGGGCTGGCGCTTCGGCGGCCTCGTCCACCATGGGTGACGGGGCAGCCGTCCGGCTTTCCATAGTCTTCACGGTCGTTTCACCCATGGGACGAGAGTCTGCCAGATGCCGTCCCCCGACCGATCATCCCCTGGTTGAGTTCCCGACGCATCCGCTACGCCTTGAGGACACTCAGGTACGCCCGGCGGCTCCGGGTCCGGAAGCCGTTGAACCGCGAACCACCAGCTCAGGCATGAAAACGAACTCGCTGTGCGGGGCAGGGGTGCCGCCGATCTCCTCCAGGAGCGTTCGGACGGCTGCCTGACCCATGGCCTGCACCGGCTGCCGGATGGTGGTCAGCGGCGGGTCCGTGAACGCTATGAGCGGAGAGTCGTCGAAGCCCACCACGGATACATCCCGCGGCACCTCCAGACCCTGCCCACGGGCGGCCCGGATCGCTCCGAGCGCCATCATGTCGCTCGCGCAGACCACGGCGGTGCACCCGAGCCCGATCAGGGCGCTTGCCGCGGCCTGACCGCCTTCCAGTGTGTAGAGGGAGTGCTGTATGAGCTCTTCGGACTCCTCGGGGGCGAGGCCGAGTTGATTCTCCATTGCCTGCTGGAAGCCCTCGATCTTCCGCAGCACGGGAACGAAGCGCTTCGGGCCGACCGCCAGGCCGATCCGGGTGTGGCCGAGTGAGGCGAGATGGGTCACCGCGAGGTGCATCGCGGCCCGGTCGTCGGGCGAGACGAAAGGGGCCTTCACCTTGGACGAGAAGCCGCCCAGCAGGACATAGGGGACACCCTGCCCGCGCAGCTGGTCGTAGCGCTGCATGTCGGCCGTGGTGTCCGCGTGCAGGCCCGAGACGAAGATGATCCCGGAGACGCCACGGTCCACCAGCATTTCGGTGAGCTCGTCCTCGGTGGAGCCGCCCGGGGTCTGGGTGGCCAGGACCGGGGTGTAGCCCTGCCGGGTCAGTGCCTGGCCGATGACCTGCGCGAGTGCCGGGAAGATCGGGTTGTCCAGCTCCGGCGTTATGAGGCCGACCAGGCCGGCGCTGCGCTGTCGCAGGCGCACCGGGCGCTCATATCCGAGCACATCGAGCGCGGCGAGTACGGATTCGCGGGTTGCCGCGGCCACACCGGGCTTGCCGTTGAGCACGCGGCTGACTGTGGCTTCGCTGACCCCCGCCTGGGCTGCGATGTCGGCAAGCCGTGCGGTCACAGGATTGGACTGTACCGGTCGCACGTCAGATTGCCCACCACGCACAGCAATCAGCCGGAATACGGGCTGTGTCACCCGTCGGCTCCATGGTCCCGGAGGAGAGCAGCAGCCGTCCCGGCAGGGGCACTTCGATCACCGATCCGGTGGTGTTGAGGGTGCAGGCCAGGCCCGGGCGGGACAGGGCGAGCAGCCCTTCGGGGCCCGGCAGCCACCGCATCGGGCCGCCCGGCAGCTCACGGCGGAGCGCCAGCGCCGAGCGGTAGAGCTCGAGCGTCGAGTACGGGTCGCCGGTCTGGGCCGCCACGGACAGCTCCCGCCAGCTGTCCGGCTGGGGCAGCCAGCTGGATCCGGGGCCGAAGCCGTACGGCGGTTCCTCGCCGGACCAGGGGATCGGCACCCGGCAGCCGTCGCGGAAGCCGTCCTGCCCCGCCGCGCGGAGGAAGGCGGGGTCCTGGCGCACATCGCTCGGCAGATCGGTGACCTCGGGCAGGCCGAGCTCCTCGCCCTGATAGATGTACGTCGAACCGGGCAGCGCGAGCATGAGCAGCGCGGCCGCGCGGGCCCGGCGCAGCCCCTGCTGCCCGCCGCCGTAGCGGGTGGTGTGACGGACCACGTCGTGGTTGGACAGCACCCAGGTGGTGGTCGCCCCTACCGAGGCGGTGGCGGTCAGTGACTCATCGATCACACTGCGCATTTCCTCGGGATCCCAAGGGCACCGCAGGAACTGGAAGTTGAAGGCCTGGTGCAGTTCGTCGGGGCGTACGTACAGTGCGAGCCGGTCCGGGCCGGGGGCCCAGGCCTCGGCGACGCCGATCCGGTCGCCGGGGTAGGAGTCGAGGAGCCTGCGCCAGGAGCGGTGGATCTCGTGCACCCCGTCCTGGTCGAAGAAGGGCAGTTTCTGGGCGCCGATCAGCCTGGCCTGTTCCTTGTGGCCGATGTCCGGCAGGCCGACCGCCTTGACCATGCCGTGCGCGACATCGATACGGAAGCCGTCGACGCCGAGGTCCAGCCAGAAGCGCAGCACAGACTCGAACTCCTCGTGCACCTCCTCGTTCTCCCAGTTGAGGTCGGGCTGCTCGGGCGCGAAGAGGTGGAGGAACCACGCACCGTCCGGAGTGCGGGTCCAGGCTGGGCCGCCGAAGACCGACTCCCAGTCGTTCGGCGGCAGCTCACCGGCGGTGCCCCTGCCGGGCCGGAAGTGGTAGCGCTCGCGGGCCGCACCCCCGTCGTGGTCCGCGAGCGCGGCCCGGAACCACGGGTGCTGGTCCGACGTGTGGTTCGGGACGATGTCCACGATCACCTTCAGGCCCAGCGTGTGGGCGGTGCGGACGAGATCGTCGGCGTCGGCGAGATCCCCGAAGAGCGGGTCCACGGCCCGGTAGTCGGCGACGTCGTAGCCGCCGTCGGCCTGCGGCGAGGCGTAGAAGGGCGTGAGCCATACGGCGTCGATGCCCAGCTCGGCGAGATGAGGCAGACGCCGGGTGGCCCCGCGCAGATCCCCGACGCCGTCACCGTCACTGTCGGCGAAGGAGCGCACGTACACCTGGTAGATGACGGCATCGCGCCACCAGCCAACGCCCTGGGTGGAAGAGCTTGCAGAACGCGGACCCTCGGCTGCCGCGGGGCCGGGCAGGGCGACGGCGGAAGCGAGTTCGTGGGTCATAGGTGGTCCCTCTCGTACGGTCCGGATGCGGGGGGGACGTACAACTAACGAGGTCAACGTGGGTGTGGGCGCGTGGTGGCGGTGCTCGGAGGACCAAAATAACAGCCTTGCAAGAGCTTGCGAGGGGTGTTGCGGAAGTCTGCCGCAGGTGCCCAGGGCGGCGGAAATGGCCTCCGTCAAGCGATGTAATGGCAACTCTCAGGACACGCGGATGTAACGATCCCCCGCTCTTGCAGAAAATTGCCGCAAGGTCTTTCCGCTCTCTTTCATCCTTGTTACGTTCCTGCCGAACCCGGCGCCGCGAGGGAGCGGTCGGCAGGGGGCTTGGCCTCCGCCATCTCGGGCATCTCTGAAGGAGTTCACATGCGGCGTGGCATAGCGGCCACCGCGCTGGTAGCGGCACTGGCACTGGCAGCGACGGCGTGCGGCGGGGACGACGGCGGTGACAAGGCCGGCGGCCCGGTCACCCTCACCTGGTGGGACACGTCGAACGCGACCAACGAGGCGCCGACGTACAAGGCGATGATCGCCGAGTTCGAAAAGGCGAACAAGGACATCAAGGTCAAGTACGTCAACGTCCCGTTCGACCAGGCGCAGAACAAGTTCCAGACCGCGGCCGGCAGCAAGGGCGCTCCCGACATCATCCGCGCCGAGGTCGGCTGGACCGCCTCCTGGGCCAAGTCGCAGTTCCTGGCCCCGCTCGACGGCACGGACGCGCTCAAGAACACCGGGGACATCACTCCCTCGCTCCTCAAGCAGGCGCAGTACCAGGGCAAGACCTACGGTGCCCCCTTCGTCACCGACTCCCTCGGCCTGATGTGGAACAAGGAAATCCTGAAGAAGGCCGGCTACGACAAGGCGCCGGCCACCTGGGACGAAGTGAAGACCGTCGCCAAGGCGGTCAAGGCGAAGGCCGGCGTCGACGGCTTCACCGTCCGCGCCGACGCCTACTTCGAGCTGCCGTTCCTCTTCGGCGAGGGCACCGACATGGTCGACGCCGCCGGCAAGAAGATCACGGTCAACTCGCCCGAGGCCGTCAAGGCCGTGGACACGAGCAAGGCCCTGCTCGCCGCGCCGGGCGTCTCCAAGCTCGATGTGACCGCCGACGCCTACGCCCACATGATGGACGCGTTCAACACCGGCAAGGTCGCGATGATCGTCCAGGGCCCGTGGGAGCTGACGAACGTCTACAAGGGCGCGGCCTTCAAGGACAAGGCCAACCTGGGCATCTCCAACGTCCCGGCCACCGCCTCCGGCAAGGCCGGCGCCCCGACGGGCGGCCACAACCTCTCCGTGTACGCCGGCTCCGACAAGGCGCACCAGGCCGCGGCCCAGAAGTTCGTCGGCTTCATGACCTCGGGTGAGACCCAGGCCAAGATCGCGCTGAAGAACGGCACGCTGCCGACCCGCACCTCCGCCTACACCGCCGAGGTCAAGGCCACCCCGGGCATCACCGAGTTCCAGGCGATCCTCGCCGGCTCTGCCCGGCCGCGTCCCGAGCTGCCCGAGTACAGCTCGCTCTTCGCCGACCTCGGCACCAACCTCGCCGCGATCCTCCAGGGCAAGGTGAGCACCCAGAAGGGCCTCGACACCACCGCCGAGTCCTACAAGAAGCTGCTCAAGGACTTCTCCTAAGGCGCCCGCCGGCCGTCCGGACCGCTCCCGAACAGGGACGGGCCGGACGGCCGCCCGTGGTGGTACGGCCGGCCCACCGGCCGTACCACCAGGCCGCACACCCTGCTGAGAATCTGTTGTAAAGGTGTCGAAGATGACCGTCGCCGTCGAGGGCGGAAGCCGAAAGACCCAGCGTGGCCCCGGGCCGCGTCGCGGGCCGATGAGCCGTATCAGGCAGTCGTACAACCGCAATTGGTACGCCTGGGCGATGGTGGCCCCGGTGGTCGCGGTCATCGGCGTCCTGGTGCTCTACCCCCTGGTCCGCGGCATCTATCTGTCGCTGACCGACGCCAACAGCCAGAACGTCGGCCGGACCATCGGCGTCAACAAGATCCCTGACAGCTTCTCGTGGGTGGGTCTCGACAACTACACGGAGATCCTCTCCGGCGGCGACCACCAGTTCTGGCCCCACTTCACCTGGACGATCGTCTGGACCGTCGTCTGTGTGGCCCTGCACTACGGGATCGGCATGAGCCTCGCTCTGCTGCTCAACCGTAAGATCCGCGGCCGCACCTTCTACCGGATGGTCCTGATCCTGCCGTGGGCGGTGCCGACCTTTGTCACCGTCTTCGCCTGGCGGCTGATCCTCGCCGACGACGGCGGTGTCTTCAACATGGCTCTGGAATGGGTGCACTTGCCCACCCCGGCCTGGCTCAGCGATCCCTTCTGGCAGAAGACCGCCGCCATCATGGTCAACACCTGGGTCGGCGTCCCCTTCATGATGGTCTCCCTTCTCGGCGGACTGCAGTCGATCCCGCCCGAGCTCTACGAAGCCGCCGAGGTGGACGGTGCCACGCCCTGGCAGCGCTTCCGCCATGTGACGATTCCCGGTCTGCGCTCGGTGAGCAGCACGGTCGTCCTGCTCGGCGTCATCTGGACCTTCAACCAGTTCGTCGTCATCTTCCTGCTGTTCGGCAACAACTCGGGCACGGACGCCCAGATCCTCGTCACCTGGGCATACCGCCTCGGCTTCGGACAGGACCCGCGCGACTACGCCGGCTCCGCCGCGTACGGCGTCATCATCCTGTCGATGCTCATCGTCTTCGCCTCCTTCTACCGGCGATGGCTGGCCCGCAACGAGAAGGCCGTCTGACGGTCCGCCCAGGACCACCGGGCAATCAGCACCAGCCATGACGAAAGAGAGGGCCAACCCCATGAGCACCACAGCAGATGTCCGGGTCGCGGGAGCGGCCGAGGCGGCTACCGCCGGCCCGCCCCGCAAGCGCGCCGCGGGCAAGAGGCAGTTGAAGCGCGGAGAGCGCCCCCGTTCCGTATCCCTGCTGATCCACGGCGCGCTGATCACCGCGAGCTTTATCGCGGCCTTCCCGATCGGCTGGATCGCCTGGATCTCGCTCGGCCCGGACAAGACCGACTTCCTCCACCCCGGCGACATCGCCGACAAGATCAGCTTCGAGAACTACACGACGGTCCTGAACGACACGTCGTTCATCCAGTGGTTCGTCAACTCGCTGATCGTCGCGCTCGGTACCTGCCTGCTGGGCGTGTTCATCGCCGCGAGCTCCGGCTACGCGGTCTCCCGGATGCGTTTCCCCGGACACCGCCAACTGATGTGGACCTTCCTGGTCACCCAGATGTTCCCGGTCGCCATCCTGATGGTGCCGCTCTACAACATCCTGGCGAACCTGGGTCTGCTCGACACCTACTGGGCCCTGATCCTGGTCTACTGCACCACGGCGATCCCGTACTGCGCCTGGCTGCTCAAGGGGTACTTCGACACCATCCCCGCGGAGATCGACGAAGCCGGCCGGATCGACGGGCTCACTCCGTTCGGCACCTTCTACCGGCTGATCCTGCCGCTCGCCCGGCCGGGTATCGCGGTGGCCGCGTTCTACACCTTCCTCACCGCCTGGGCCGAGGTCGCCTACGCGTCGGTGTTCATGCTCAGCGACGACAAGTACACCCTCGCCGTCGGCCTGAAAACCTTCATCAGCGAGCACGACACCCAGTGGGACCTGATGGCCGCGACCTCCGTGCTCATCGCCATCCCCGCGTCGCTGTTCTTCTACCTGGTCCAGCGCCACCTGGTCACCGGCCTCACTGCCGGCGCCGCCAAATCCTGACCCCCACGAACCGGGGCACCCGGCCGCCTGACCGGCCGGGTGCGCCCTGCTGCCCGACGTTTCGCCCGAATTGCTGTACCGAGCCTCAGAGGGATCGAGAATGACCCAGTACCTGGCTGACGCCCATCACGCCGACCTGCCCGCGGCTTCCGCGGACTGGTGGAGAGACGCCGTCATCTACCAGGTGTACCCCCGCAGCTTCGCCGACGGGAACGGCGACGGCATGGGCGACCTTCCGGGCATCCGCAGCAGACTGCCGTACCTCAAGGAACTCGGCGTCGACGCCGTGTGGCTGAGCCCCTTCTACGCCTCCCCGCAGGCCGACGCCGGCTACGACGTCGCCGACTACCGCGCCATCGACCCGATGTTCGGCACGCTGCTGGACGCCGACGCGCTGATCCGGGACGCCCACGAACTCGGGCTGCGCATCATCGTCGACCTGGTGCCCAATCACTCGTCCGACGCCCACGAATGGTTCAAGCGCGCACTGAATGAGGGCCCGGGATCCGCGCTGCGCGACCGCTACCACTTCCGTCCCGGCAAGGGGGAGAACGGCGAACTGCCCCCCAATGACTGGGAGTCCATCTTCGGCGGCTCCGCCTGGACTCGCACCGAGAACCCCGACGGCACCCCCGGCGACTGGTATCTGCACCTCTTCGCTCCCGAGCAGCCCGACTTCAACTGGGAACACCCGGCCGTCGCGGACGAGTTCCGCTCGATCCTGCGCTTCTGGCTCGACATGGGCGTCGACGGCTTCCGGATCGACGTCGCCCACGGCCTGGTCAAGGCGCCGGGCCTGCCCGAC
The DNA here is from genome assembly GCF_040651435.1 of Streptomyces sp. NPDC048479. Taxonomy (NCBI): domain Bacteria; kingdom Bacillati; phylum Actinomycetota; class Actinomycetes; order Kitasatosporales; family Streptomycetaceae; genus Streptomyces; species Streptomyces sp. NPDC048479. The sequence goes on along the minus strand of NZ_JBEZKA010000001.1, from coordinate 310,358 downwards.
ATCGGCGGCAGCGACCAGCTGAAACTGCTGGGCAGCGATGTCATGCCCTTCTTCGACCAGGACGGCGTCCACGAGATCTACCGCGCCTGGCGCAAGATCCTCGACGAGTACCCCGGCGACCGCATCGCCGTGGCCGAGGCGTGGACACCCACCGTCGAGCGCACCGCCAACTACGTGCGCCCCGACGAGCTGCACCAGGCCTTCAACTTCCAGTACCTGGGCACCCATTGGGTCGCGGACGAGCTGCGCCGGGTGATCGACGAGTCGCTGGACGCCATGCGGCCCGTCGGCGCCCCGGCCACCTGGGTGCTCTCCAACCATGATGTGACCCGTCACGCCACCCGCTTCGCGGGCCCGCCGGCAGGCACCCAGATCCGTGCGGCCGGCGACCGGGAGCTGGGACTGCGACGGGCCCGCGCCGCCACCCTGCTGATGCTGGCGCTGCCCGGATCCGCCTATCTCTACCAGGGCGAGGAGCTCGGTCTTCCCGACGTCACCGACCTGCCCGACGAGGTCCGGCAGGACCCGGCCTTCGGGCGCACGGAGGGCCAGGACGGCTTCCGCGACGGCTGCCGGGTGCCGATCCCGTGGACCGCAGAGGGCTCGTCGTACGGCTTCGGCCCGGGCGGCAGCTGGCTGCCCCAGCCGGACAGCTGGGCCGGGCTGAGCGTCGAGGCGCAGACCGGTGACCCGGACTCGACCCTGGAGTTGTACCGCAGCGCCCTCGCGGCGCGCCGCGGGCACCCCGCGCTGGGCGCGGGCGACGCGGTCGAGTGGCTGGAGGCGCCCGAGGGCGTGCTCGCCTTCCGCCGGTCAGGCGGCTTTGTCTGCACCGTCAATACGACGGGCGCGGCCGTACCGATACCGGCACCCGGCCGCGTACTGCTGGCCAGCAGCGCTGTTGAGACGGCCGAGGGCGAGGCCGAGCTGCCCGCGGACACCGCTGTGTGGTGGACGGTGTGACGATTCCCCCGCCGCGGGGCGGCGCCGTCCAGACCGGCACCACCCCGCGGCTCGCGGACATCGCGGCTCAGGCTTCGGTCAGCGAGGCGACCGCGAGCCGCGTGATGAACGGCAAACCGGGCGTGGCGAGCGGCACCCGTCAGCGGGTGCTCGCGGCGCTCGATGTGCTCGGATACGAGAGGCCCGTACGGCTGCGGCAGCGCAGTGCGGGTCTCATCGGCCTGCTGACCCCCGAGCTCATCAACCCGATCTTCCCCGCGTTCGCCCAGGCCATCGAGCAGGTCCTGGCCGGACACGGCTACACCCCGGTGCTCTGCACCCAGCTGCCGGGCGGCGCGACCGAGGACGAGCTGGTCGAACAGCTCCTGGAGAGCGGCGTCAACGGCATCGTGTTCCTGTCCGGACAGCACTCCGACGCCTCGGCCGATCACACGCGGTACGCCGAACTCGTCGCCCGGGGAGTTCCGTTCGTCCTCATCAACGGGTACAGCGAGCGCATCAGCGCGCCCTGCGTCTCCTGCGACGACCGGTCGGCGATGCGTATGGCTGTGCACCATCTGGCCGAACTGGGGCACGAGAGGATCGGTCTGGCGATCGGTCCCGGCCGCTATGTGCCGGCTCACCGCAAGACCGAGGGCTTTCTGGACGGCCTCGCCTCCAACCTGGGCTACACCGCCGCCGCGGCCGAACAGCTGGTCCAGCGCTCCTTGTTCAGTGTCGAGGGTGGCCATGCGGCGGCCGGTGCGCTGTTGGACAAGGGGTGTACCGCCATTGTCTGTGGCAGCGACATGATGGCGCTCGGCGTAGTGCGGGCGGCCCGGGAGCGCGGCCTCGATGTGCCGTACGACCTCTCGGTGGTCGGGTTCGACGACTCGCAGCTGGTGGCGTTCACGGATCCGCCGCTGACGACGATCCGCCAGCCGGTGAAGGCGATGGCGGCCGCGGCGGTCGGCGCGCTGCTGGAGGAGCTGCAGGGAAGTCCGGTACAGAGCACGGAGTATGTGTTCCAGCCGGAACTCGTGGTCCGGGGCACCACCGCGCAGGCGCGCCGGTAGTCGCGTAACCGGACCGGCCGGCCGAGCGCGTGGGGACCGGACTTGCCGGGCCCCCGGCCGGCCGGCCCGGAGCCATGGCTGAAAGTAGCACCCCTGCAAAGCTTGCGAAAGGTCTTGCAGTTGGGAAACAGCAAGATTTCCGCAGTGCGACGAGAGTGTGTCCGAAGGGTTGACCCCGGACCGGGGAGGCTCGTACGGTCGCGACCGCAATAACTTTCTGCTGCCTTGCAGCAAGAACCCTCAAAGGCCTTACGGGCACGGCGCGTTGCCGGACAAGGCTGCACCGTCACCCGCACCTCCCCCCATGCAGGAGGAAAAATGGCCGGCAGACCTCTGGCCGCGGCGCTCGCCCTTGTGGCGGGCGCCGCGGTGAGTGTGGTTGCACCGACGGGCGCCGCGCAGGCGACCCCGCCGGGGGACAAGGACGTCACGGCCGTCCTTTTCGAGTGGAAGTTTGCGTCGGTCGCGAAGGCGTGCACCGACACCCTGGGCCCGGCCGGCTATGGCTATGTCCAGGTCTCTCCACCCCAGGAGCACATCCAGGGCGGCCAGTGGTGGACCTCGTACCAGCCCGTCAGCTACAAGATCGCCGGCCGGCTCGGCGACCGCGCCGCGTTCCAGAGCATGGTGAGCACCTGCCACGCGGCGGGTGTGAAGGTCGTCGTCGACAGCGTGATCAACCACATGGCGTCGGCGTCCGGCACCGGTACCGGCGGCTCCTCGTACGAGAAGTACAACTACCCGGGCACCTACTCCGGCGCAGACATGGACGACTGCCGCTCGAACATCACCAACTACGGTGACCGCGCCAACGTCCAGAACTGTGAGCTTGTCGGGCTCGCCGACCTGGACACCGGTGAGGATTACGTACGCGGCCGAATCGCCACGTATCTGAACGACCTGCTCTCGCTGGGCGTCGACGGCTTCCGTATCGACGCCGCGAAGCACATACCGGCCGCGGACCTCGCCCACATCAAGTCCAGGCTCAGCAATCCCGGCGTGTACTGGAAGCAGGAAGCGATCTACGGGGCGGGCGAGGCGGTCTCGCCCAGCGAGTACCTGGGCAACGGCGACGTCCAGGAGTTCCGGTACGCCCGTGACCTCAAGCGGGTCTTCAACAACGAGAACCTCGCCTATCTGAAGAACTACGGCGAGGGGTGGGGGTACATGGAGTCCGGCAAGTCCGGGGTCTTCGTCGACAACCACGACACCGAGCGCGGCGGTGACACCCTCAACTACAAGGACGGCGCCAACTACACGCTCGCGAATGTCTTCATGCTGGCGTGGCCGTACGGATCGCCGGACGTCCACTCCGGCTACGAGTGGTCGGACAAGGACGCGGGGCCGCCCAACGGCGGCACGGTGAACGCCTGTTGGCAGGACGGCTGGAAGTGCCAGCATGCCTGGCCGGAGATCAAGTCGATGGTCGCATTCCGCAATACGGCGCGCGGTCAGGGCGTCGTCAACTGGTGGGACAACGGCGGGGACCAGATCGCGTTCGGGCGGGGTTCGAAGGCCTACGTCGCCATCAACCACGAGTCGTCGTCGCTCACCCGCACGTTCCAGACATCGCTGCCGGCGGGTGGCTACTGCGATGTGCAGTCGGGCCGTCCGGTGACGGTCAGCACCTCGGGCCAGTTCACGGCAACGCTGCCACCGAACACGGCGGTGGCGCTCCACGCGGGAGCCCGCGCCTGCGGCTAGCCCTTGCTGGGGCTCCGCCCCGGACCCCGCGCCTCAATCATTTCAGCCCGTTCCGGCGATTGAGGACACGCCCGAAGGGCGTACGGGGGTCTGGGGGCTTGCCCCCAGACACGGGAAGGGGCGGGGTGGGGGAAGCGCCCCGCGCAGCGGCTCCGTAGCCCGCACCCCGCACCCCGCACCCCGTCCCCCGACACCAACACCTCCGCCCCACCCAAGGAGAACCAACCGGTGACCACCACCCCCCGCGTCAGCGCGGCCGGCACCGCCATAGGCACCGCCGCCGCCCTCCTCGCGGCGCTCATATCCGCCGGGCCGGCCGCCGGCGCGCCCAGACCCCCCGCCCCGCCCTCCGACCGCGCGCTCGCCGCCACACCCGCGCGGCATGACCTGACGCGGGAGCAGTTCTACTTCGCCCTGCCCGACCGGTTCGCCAACGGCGATACGGCCAACGACCGCGGCGGACTCGATGGCGACCGCCTCGAAACCGGATACGACCCCACCGACAAGGGCTTCTACCAGGGCGGCGACCTCAAGGGCCTGACGAGCAAGCTCGACTACATCAAGGGCCTCGGCACCACCGCCATCTGGATGGCGCCCATCTTCAAGAACCGGCCCGTCCAGGGCACCGGCAAGGACGCGTCCGCCGGGTATCACGGGTACTGGATCACCGACTTCACCCAGGTCGACCCGCACTTCGGCACCAACGCCGACCTCGAGAAGCTGATCGACAAGGCCCACGCCAAAGGCATGAAGGTCTTCTTCGACGTCATCACCAACCACACCGCCGACACCGTGGACTACGCCGAGAAGAAGTACGGCTACCGCCCCAAGGGCGCCTATCCGTACCTGGACAGGAGCGGCCGCCCGTTCGACGACCGGGCCGGCGTCGGGAAGGTCGACGCCGGCTCCTTCCCGTACACGCCCAAGGTCAGCGGGAAGAAGGTGCCCGCCTGGCTCAACGACCCGACGATGTACCACAACCGCGGTGACTCGGCCTTCGCGGGCGAGAGCTCCGAGTACGGAGACTTCTCCGGCCTCGACGACCTGTGGACCGAGCGTCCCGAGGTCGTCAAGGGCATGCAGGAGATCTACGAGAAGTGGGTCCGCGACTTCGACATCGACGGCTTTCGTATCGACACCGTCAAGCACGTCGACATGGACTTCTGGACCCAGTGGGCCACCGCGCTCGACGCCTACGCCGCCAAGCGCGGCCGAGACGACTTCTTCATGTTCGGCGAGATCTTCGCCGGGGACACGGCGATCACCTCGCCGTACGTCACGCGCGGCCGGCTCGACGCCACGCTCGACTTCCCCTTCCAGAGCGCGGCCCGCGCCTACGCCTCCCAGGGCGCGTCCGCCGACACGCTCGCCGACGTGTTCGGGAACGACTACCGCTACACCAGCGACAAGGCCAACGCCTATGAGCAGGTGACCTTCCTCGGCAACCACGACATGGGCCGCATCGGCACCTTCCTCAAGCAGGACAACCCGAAGGCCGACGACGCCGAGCTGCTGAAGCGGGCGCGGCTCGCCAACGAGCTGATGTTCCTCTCCCGCGGCAATCCGGTGATCTACTACGGCGACGAGCAGGGCTTCACCGGCGCGGGCGGCGACAAGGACGCCCGCCAGAGCCTCTTCGCCTCCAGGACCGCGGACTATCTGGATGACGACCAGCTGGGCACGGACCGTACGCACGCGTCCGACGCGTACGACACCTCGCACCCCGTCTACCGGTCGATCGCCGCGCTCTCGAAGCTCACCAAGGAGCACCCGGCGCTGCGCGACGGCGTCCAGACGGAGCGGTACGCCAAGGACTCGGTGTACGCCTTCTCCCGTACCGACGCCAAGGCGCGCACCGGGCCCATCGAGTATCTCGTCGCCGTCAACAACGCGGACAGCGCGAAGACCGTGACCATCCCGGCGGACGCCACGGACTTCCGTGCGCTGTACGGCGGTTCGGGTGCGGTGCACGCCGTCGACGGGAAGATCACCGTCACCGTGCCGGCGCTGTCCTCCGTCGTGCTCCAGGCCGCGAAGCCGCTCGCCGCGCCCGCCGCCAAGCCCACGCTCACCCTCAAGGCCCCGGCCGCCGGAGCCACCGGCACCGTCGAGATCGCTGCCGACGTGAACGGCGGAGGTCTCAACCGCGTCGTCTTCGCCGCCCAGGCGGGCAACGGCAAGTGGCGCACCCTCGGCTCGGCCGACCACGCCCCGTACAAGGTCACTCAGTACGTCGATGTGGCGGCCGGAACCTCCCTGCGCTACAAGGCAGTTGTGGTGGACAGCGCGGGACGTACAGCCAGTGACCGGGCGGAGACGACCGCCGGCCAGGCACCGCCGCCCGAGAAGCCGGTCGTCGAGCGCGACTACGCGGTCGTCCACTACCAGCGGCCCGACGGCGACTACGACGGCTGGCAGCTCAGGACCGGCACCCAGCAGACCGCCTTCACCGGCCGTGACACGTACGGCGCCTTCGCCTGGGTGAAGCTCGCCGAGGGCGCCACGACCGTCCCGTACACCGTCGAGAAGAACGGCACCGCGGACGGCCCGCAACGCACCGTCGACCTGGCCCGCACCGGCCAGGTGTGGATCGCCCAGGGCAAGGAAGGCCAGTCGGACACCGCGCCCGACGGCGCCTACCCGCCGCAGGACAGGGCGAAGGCCGTCCTCCACTACAACCGCGCCGACGGCGACTACGACGGCTGGGGTCTGCACACCTGGACCGGCGCCGCATCGCCCACCGACTGGTCCAAGCCGCTCCAGCCGGTGAAGAAGGACGCGTACGGAGTGACCTTCGAGGTGCCGCTCGCCGCCGGCGCGACCTCGCTCAGCTACATCCTCCACAAGGGCGACCAGAAGGACCTGCCGACCGACCAGTCCCTGGACCTCGCGACGTACACGAACGAGGTCTGGCTGCTGGCCGGGCAGCCGAAGTATCTGCTCCCACAGACCGGCGGCGCGCCCTCGCTCGACCTCGCCAAGGCCGAGGCCCAGTGGATCGACCGGAACACCGTGGTCTGGAAGGTGAAGGCGACCGACGCCACCAGCCAGCAGCTGGTGTACGCGGCGGACGGCGGCATCACCGTCAAGGACGGCGCACTGTCCGACGAAGGCCGGTGGCTGCGTCTCACCTCCGCCAGTCTGAGCGACGCGCAGAAGGCGAAGTACCCGCACCTCAAGGACTATCCGGCGTTCACCGTCGACACCCGCGACCGGGACCGGGTCCGGCAGTCGCTGCGCGGCCAGCTCATCGCCACCCAGCGCGCGGCCAACGGCGCGCTGCTCGCCGCCACCGGCGTCCAGACGGCCGGGATCCTCGACGACCTGTACGCGGGCAAGGCCACCAAGGCAGCCCTGGGACCGGTCTTCGACCGCGGCCGCCCCACCCTCTCCCTCTGGGCTCCCACCGCGCACTCCGTCTCGCTCGAACTCGACGGCAGAACGGTCGCCATGCGACGGGACGACGCGAGCGGCGTCTGGTCCGTCACCGGCCCCAAGGGCTGGTCCGGAAAGCAGTACAGATACGCGGTGAAGGTCTGGGCGCCCAGCGTCCAGAAGCTCGTCACCAACAAGGTCACCGACCCGTACTCCACCGCCCTGACCACCGACTCGGCACGGAGCCTGGTCATCGACCTCGCCGACCCGAAGCTCGCTCCGGCTGGCTGGACAGGTCTCGCGAAGCCGGCCGCGACACCGCTGCGCGACGCGCAGATCCAGGAGCTCCACATCCGCGACTTCTCGGTCGCGGACCGCACATCGAAGCACCCGGGGCAGTATCTGGCCTTCACCGACCGTGACTCGCAGGGCATGAAGCATCTGCGCGCACTCGCCGCCTCCGGTACCTCCTACGTCCACCTCCTGCCGGCCTTCGACATCGGCACCATCCCGGAGAAGAAGTCCGACCAGTCCGTGCCCGACTGCGATCTGTTGGTGTACGCGCCGGACTCCGACAAGCAGCAGGCCTGCATCGCGAAGGCCGCCGCGAAGGACGCGTACAACTGGGGCTACGACCCGCTGCACTACACCGTCCCGGAGGGCTCGTACGCCTCCGATCCGGAAGGCACCCGGCGTACGGTCGAGTTCCGGCAGATGGTGCAGTCCCTGAACTCCAGCGGCCTGCGCACCGTCATGGACGTCGTCTACAACCACACCGTGGCGAGCGGACAGGCCGACAAGTCCGTGCTCGACAAGATCGTGCCGGGCTACTACCAGCGGCTGCTGGCCGACGGCACCGTCGCCACCTCCACCTGCTGCGCGAACACCGCGCCCGAGAACGCCATGATGGGCAAACTCGTCGTCGACTCGGTCGTCACCTGGGCGAAGGAGTACAAGGTCGACGGCTTCCGCTTCGACCTGATGGGCCACCATCCGAAGGCCAATATCCTCGCGGTGCGCAAGGCGCTCGACGAGCTGACGCCCGCGCGCGACGGCGTGGACGGAAAGAAGATCATCCTCTACGGCGAGGGCTGGAACTTCGGGGAGATCGCGGACGATGCCCGCTTCGTCCAGGCCACCCAGAAGAACATGGCGGGCACGGGAGTGGCGACCTTCTCCGACCGGGCCCGTGACGCGGTGCGCGGCGGCGGGCCCTTCGACGAGGAACCGGGCGTGCAGGGCTTCGCCTCCGGCCTCTACACCGACCCCAACTCCTCGGCGGCGAACGGCACTCCGGCCAAGCAGAAGGCCCGGCTGCTGCACTACCAGGACCTGATCAAGGTGGGTCTGACGGGCAATCTCGCCGCGTACTCCTTCACCGACAGCTCCGGCCGCAGCGTCAAGGGCTCCGAGGTCGACTACAACGGCGCCCCGGCCGGATACGCCGCCGCCCCCGGCGACGCCCTCGCCTACGCGGACGCACACGACAACGAGTCGCTGTACGACGCTCTCGCCTTCAAACTCCCGCCCGCCACCTCACCGGCGGACCGGGCCCGTATGCAGGTGCTGGCGATGGCGACCGCGGCCCTCTCCCAGGGACCGGCGCTCTCGCAGGCCGGGACGGACCTGCTCCGTTCCAAGTCGCTGGACCGCAATTCGTACGACAGTGGTGACTGGTTCAACGCGATCCAGTGGGACTGCCGGGACGGCAACGGCTTCGGCCGCGGGCTGCCGCCGGAGGCCGACAACAAGACCAAGTGGCCGTACGCCAAGCCGCTGTTGACGTCGATCACGGTCGGCTGCCCGCAGATCACCGGCGCCTCGGCCGCCTACCGGGACCTGCTCACCATCCGTACCACCGAGAAGGCCTTCAGCCTGGGCACGGCGGGTGAGGTGCAGTCCGCGGTCTCCTTCCCGCTCTCCGGCAAGGACGAGACCCCGGGCGTGATCACGATGCGCGTCGGCGATCTGGTCGTGGTCTTCAACGCCACACCGGAGCGGCAGACGCAGCGGGTCACGGCGCTGGCCGGGAAGGCGTACGCGCTCCACCCGGTGCAGGCTGCGGGCGCAGACCTTATCACCAAGTCGGCTTCGTGCGAGGGGAGTTCGGGAAGCTTCACCGTACCGGCGCGTAGCGTCGCCGTTTTCGCCCGCAGTTGACCGAAGCGGGTTAGCGTGGTGGGCCGACTACGGGGCGGGGTGTCCTCGGTCCGAGGAGATGCGCAACATGACCCAAGCCGACGGCGCCACTGTGCTGGTCGTCGACGACCTCGAGGCCAATCGTTACGCCATGGGCGCGGTGCTGCGCCGGGCAGGCCACCGGGTCGTGTCCACCGCGAGCGCCGGCGACGCCCTGATCGAGCTCGATACGAGACTCAGGTCGGGTGCGTTGCCGGACGCCGCGCTGGTCGACATCGGCCTGCCCGACATGAACGGCTTCGAGCTCTGCCGCCGGATCAAGGCCCATCCGTTGATCGCCGCGATGCCGGTGGTGCACTTCAGCGCCGCGGCGATCACCCCGCGCGACCGCAGCCGCGGACTCGACGCGGGTGCCGACGCCTATCTGACGGTCCCGGTCGAACCGGAGGAGATCGAGGCGGTGATCAGGGCCGCGCTGCGCGGGGCCCGCTCCCGTCACGACGCCGAGGCGCAGGCGGGCCGGCTGACCCGGCTCGCCGCCGCGATCACGGAGCTGCACTGCGCGCACGGCCCGCAGGAACTGGCCGATCTCACCGCCGCCGCGACCGCCTGGCTCACCGGCGGCCCGGCGGCTGCCTTCGTCTTCGGTGCCGAGGACACGCTGTACGCGGGCAGCCCGCGGCGTTGGGGATCCCCGCCGGACTCCGGCGCCCGCATAGCCGTGGCCCAGCTGCTGCAGCGGTGCATGGCGGGCCGCTCGGGTGTACATCCCGTGATGGCGCCCGCGCCCCTGTGGCCGCCGGGATTCTTCGTCCCCGAAGTCCCCGGCGGCGCAGCCCTGTTACTGGCCCGCAGCCGACCCGGCCAGCCGCCGGTCTGCCTGGCCCGCCCCGCCTACGCCCCCAACGACCCGGACACGGCACATCTGCTCGGCCGGCTCGCCCACGCCGCCGCCCTCACCGCCGGGACACTGCGCACCGCCGCCGAGGAACGCCATGTGGCGCTGACCCTGCAACGCAGCTTCCTGCCCCAGCAGCCGCCCGCCCTGCCCGGCGCCGACCTCGCTCTGCGCTATGTGCCCGCCTCCCGGAACGCCGAGATCGGCGGGGACTTCTATGTCGCCCTCTCCACCCCCGCCGGACTGCTGGTCGGCGTCGGCGACGTGGTCGGCCACTCACTGGACGCGGCGACCGTGATGGTCGAACTGCGGCACGCCCTGCGCGCGTACGCGACCGACGAGAGCGACCCGGCCGTGCTGCTGCACCGCCTCGACCGGATGCTCCAGCGCTACCACCCGGAGGCCACGGCCACCGTCTGCCTGGCCCTGATCGACCCGGTCACCGGCCGCGCCCGGATCGCGAACGCCGGCCATATCCGCCCGCTGGTCGTCGCGGCCGACGGCGAGACGTCCTACCTGACGGTCTCCGGCCCACTGCTCGGCCTCGACCTGGAGCGTCCGCATCCAACCGCAGTCCAACTGACTTACGGCGACCGGATGTTGATGGTCACCGACGGACTGATCGAGACCCGCGGCACGGACCTCACGGTCTCCCTCGAACGACTCCGCCACGCCGCGGCCCACGCGCCGCGGGGCGTCGCCGCTCTCTGCGACACCCTGCTGGACTGCTTCGGCACCCGGGAGGACGACGTCGCGCTGCTGGCCCTTCAGCTGACCGGCCTCAGCTGACGGGCCTCAGCTGACCGGTTTCATCTGACCGCTTTCTCCAGCAGGATCACTCCGTAACGGCTGCCGTCCTTCGCCACCTTGCCGGGCTCCTCACCGGCGACGCGGTAGCCGGCAGCCTCGTAGTACGTCCGCAGCGCGGGATTGTTCGACAGACAGTCGAGCCGTACGAACTCCCGCCCGGTATCGGCGATCCGCTGCTCGGCGTGCGCGAGCAGCAGCCGGCCGAACCCGGCCGGAGCCGCATCCCGGTCGATCATCAGCCGGTGCACATACCCGGCCACGGGGGGCTGGATCCCCCAGGCGGGCTGGTCCTCCCACCACAGTTCGTATGCCCCGATCGCATCGCCCTCCGCGGTCTCCGCGATCCAGACCTCCCCCTCCTTGATCCAGTGCCGGAAGTGGTCGGCATCCTTGTCGCCGGGCTTCCACTGGGCGATGCCGTTGAGCTGCATCCAGCGGGCGGCCCCGTCGAAGAGAGCGACGAGGGTTTCCACATCGGTGTGTGCGGCGAGCCGACAGATGATCTTCATTCCAGCATTATTGACGGGGTCATGGACACTTGCGTAAGGGTGGGTCCCGCAACTGCCCGACCATGCCCTGACTGTGCCCGACCATCCCTTGTCACCTGTCACCCGTGCTGGAGCGCCCGATGCCGCAGATCACCGTCGACTACTCCGCGAACCTGGAATCCTCGTTCGACCGCCGGGGCTTCGCGCTCGCGCTGCACCCGCTGATCGTCGAGTCGATCGACACCGAACTGGGCGCCTGCAAGACCAGGTTCCGCCGTGTCGACGAGACGGTCGTGGCCGGAGGGACGCCCGACGACGCGGTCATCCACATCGGAATCGCCCTGCTGCCGGGCCGCGCCCCCGAGCTCAAGGCGCAACTGTCGGAAGTCGTCCTGGACCTGCTGGCCGGCCATCTGAAGCCGTCCGAGGGCGTTGTGCCCGTCATCTCCGCCGAGGTGCGTGACCTGGAAGCGTCCTACCGCAAACGCTGAGTCGGCACCTTGGAGAGCGAGGGCGCCAGCGTCATGAGCCGGCCGACCAGATCGCCGAACGGGCCGTCGGCCGGCTCGTCCACGAGGACGCGGATCAGGATGCCCGCCATCTCTTCGTCGTACGCCGCACTCACCGCACACAGCGCCGCGAAGTCGTGCACCAGCTGCAACTCCAGCTCGGCGCGCGGAATGCGCCGCCCGTCCAGCCAGAGCAGCGCGGTCGACTCGGCGAGCGACACCCAGGACCGTACGACCAACTCCAGGCGCGCCGGCGGAGTGCCGATCCCCAGATGGGCCAGGATCTGTTCGTACGCCGCCTGCCGGACCTCGTCGATCATCGCGTTCGTCGCCGAATCCGCGTCCCTTGAGCAGGCTCCGCCCGCGGAGACCGCGGGACCGCCCCGCATCAACGCCGAGAACCCGGGCCCGTGGTCGTTCACGAAGTCGAAGAACCGTCCCATGACCCGCAGCAGCCGCGCCCCGAGCGGCCCCTCGGGCGGCTCCAGGAACCGCGCGGCCAGCTCGTCGGCGGCTCGCCGCAGCGCGGCCTCGTACAGGCTCTGTTTGCCCGGGAAGTAGTGGTAGACGAGCGGCCGCGAGATTCCGGCGGCCGCGGCTATCTCGTCGATCGAGACATCGTCGGGCGAGCGGTTGCTGAACAGCTCCAGCGCCACACGGATCAGTTGCTGCCTGCGCTCCTCGACGCCCATCCTGCGGCGTACCCCGGTCGTCATGCGAACACCCTAACGGGCAGCGAACGCATATCGGGCCGACGGGTCGAGGCACTGCGACATGACGTCGACGTACTGGCGGGTAGATCGCAGCGAGAGAGGTGAGCCGGAGAATTCCGGGAGCCGCTCAGTGCAGCGCACCCACCCGACGGCCGTCCTTCAGGCGGCCGTTCAGCTCCGCCCGCGCACCCTCCTTTGCCTGTACCGCCAGCAGATGACCCTTCGCGCTGCCGTCCACCCCGCCCGAGGTGGCCAGCGTTGCGAACTGCTCGCTTCCCGCCGCGAGTACGAACCAGTGCCCCGCCTGCGACTTCCACAGCACACCCGCCAGCACCCGCGGATCCCGCACTCCGCAGGACGGCGAGTCCTCGGCCCGCGCCGCGATCGCACCCGGCGCGCCCGCCTGTGCTCCCGGCGCGTGGAACTGCGCCATGACCCGGCTCCCCGTCCCCCGCCAGGTCTCCGCGCGCGTGCACAGCCAGGCCGCCGTGCCGTTCGACTCGGGCAGCGACTGCTGTGCGTACTGCCACGAGTTGACGCTGCGCACGCCGTGCGCGCGCACCCCGGGCAGTAGACAGGCCGTACGGGCCCACGAGGCGCGGGCCGCCTGACCAGTGACGTCCTTCGGGGCGGACGGTGGCCCCGAGGTGAGCCTGGCCGGGGTCAGTTCACCGAGGTCGGTCAGCAGCCGCTCGGCCGTTTCGTCGCGCACCTCCAGCACGTCCCAGGACCGGCAGTCCCGCGCCTGCGCAGGGCTCGACAGCGGGCTGGTCACACCGTCCGTGCCCCGCTGGAGGGGACGCGGAGTGCCAGCCGGGTCGAGCAGATCCCGTACGGACGTCTTCCGCACCCAAGGAGCAGTCAAATAGCGGACACTGCCATCGGTACGGCTTGCGACAATCGCGGCCGAGGAGGCGGCGTCGGCGCCGTCCGTCCGCGCGAAGTCGAGCGCCACACCGCCGGTGCCGTCCTTCGGCTCGGCATAGCGGACCACGCGCAGCCCGTCGTGGAGCAGCACCACACGTGCCTGGTCGACCTCGCCCGCGTACAGCAGCTGCGGCGAGCCCATCGGCGGGCCCGGGGGAGTGCCTGGGGTCGCGGAGACCTGGACCGCGCTGCCGGGCCTGGCCCAGACGGCGAGCGCGCGGCGCAGCAGCGCGCGGTCCTCGGTGAGACCGCCGCGGGCCGGCCAGACGGAGAAGTCGGTACGGGACGAGCGCTGCCACGCCGTGGCGGAGACCAGCGTCAACCGGGCCGGGTCCAGGGCGGATTCGGCCGCTGGGTTACGTGCGTACGGCGGCGCGGCCGCACCGTCCGGGCCCCAGCCGTCGCCCGGCAGCCCGAGCAGCGCGCCGCACACCGCGAGGGCCGCGGTCGCCACCATGGCCGCCTTGCCGTGCTGGCGGCGGCGCATCAGATCGGTGGGGCGTGCCTGCAGAGAACACGGGTCGAACTCGGAGGATTCGAGAAGAGCCGCAGTGCCCTTCACCTCAGTGCCTCCTCCCTCCGTGCCCCTTCCCTGCGTGCCCTCTCCGCCCCGGCTCTCTCCCGCCGCCACCGGGTCCATGCCGTCCGCCTCGGCCAGCGCTGCCCGCGGATCACCGACTCCGGCCGCGCTGAGAGCCTGCTGCACCTCGGTGTCGGGCAGCCCCTCCAGGCCGCGCAGCACATAAGCCGCCCTCGCGGGCCCCGAAAGCGCGGAGAGGCGCTGGTCCAGAGCGAGTTCATCGGCACCGCCCGAGCGCGGGAAGACCCGCAGACCCCACACATGCGGCAGCAGCGGCGGGAGCTGCGAGCGCTTCGGCCAGGCCAGCCGCCGCAGCGGGAGTCCGGCGTCCAGGGCCTGGCGCAGCACCCTTCCCCGTACATACGCATAGCCGGGGTCGGCGTCGCCCGGCGCCCGCCGGGAGGCCGGGATCGCCGTGTCCATGGCGTCTGTGGCGCCCGCGGGAGCGGTGCGGCCGCGCGGCAGCGAGCGCTGCGCGAGGGCGTGCGCGGTCAGTACACGGCGATTGCGGCCGAGTGACGGCGGAAGTACGAGATACGCGATCCGTACGAGCCGGGGGTAGTGCTCGACAAGGGCCGCTTCGGCCTGCTCGACCTCGACACGGCCGGCGATGGGGGCGGGAGCGGGGGCGGGAGCGGGCGGGGTGACGACATCCTGTGGGCGCACGTTCAGCAGAACGAGCGAATCGTCTTACGGTCACCAGGCCCAGGAGCTCAGCTCGTCGCTGTCAGCCGTTCCCGGATGCGTTCGACCGCCTGGTCCGGGACGCCGAGCCCCTCGCGCACGTACCTCTCCATCGTGCCGTGGCGGGCAGCGACCGTGTCCAGCGCCGCCGCCAGATACTCCGGGAACACGCCGATCATCGCGAGGGCGGTCTCCGGGTCGCCGCCCTGTGCGATGAAACCCTCGACGAGCGAGGCGAAGGCCTGCCGTACCGCCGGATTGACGGAGAGGTACTCCGCCTCGACGGTCTCCGGCGTCGCGCCGAGGAGCGTGAGCAGGATCGTCGCCGCCCAGCCGGTGCGGTCCTTGCCCGCCGTGCAGTGGAAGAGCAGCGGTCCGGCGCCGGGCTCGGCGAGTTCGCTGAGGAAGGCGCCGTAGGCGTGCCGCGCGGAGTCGCTGATGACGAAGGCACGGTAGGCGTGCGCGAAGAGCGACTGCGCCCGGCCGCCGCCCAACTCCCGCTCGGCGACGGCCGGATCGCTCAGCGCCTGCTTCAGCTGGGCCGCGACCGGCATCCGGCCGAAGGCCACCTGGTCGGCGAAGACATCGGCGAGCAGCAGCCGCCCGCCCTCGGGGACGTGGTCGGGGCGGGCGCGGCGCTCCGCCTCGGTGCGGAAGTCGACGACCGTACGGATCCCCAGCGCGGCGACGACCGGATCGGCGGCGGCGTCGAACCGGTCGAGCATCCCGGAGCGGAAGACAAGACCGGGGCGTACGGAACGGCCGCCGGGCAGCGCAATGGAGCCGAGGTCGCGGAGGTTGGCGACGGTGTGGGCGGGGATCGCGGTCATGGCGGGAAGGCTCCCTGACTGATCGTGCGGTCGATATCTACCGAATAGCCGTGCTTTGTGCGGAACGGTAGTCGACGGTCACGCCACCGGCGCGGCACCGGCTGTGCCGGTGCCGCAGGCAGCGGATCATCCCGCGATGACCGACCAGCCGCTGAAGTGCACCGTGCCCCTGGCCCCGCTGCCCCCGCTGGTCGCGCTCATGAAGAGCCCCACGTCCTGGACGGCGGCGGACCCCGGCACGGAGACGGTGGCGACCGTGCGCCAGGTGGCACCGCCGTCCGTGGAGCAGGCGCCGGTGAAGGAGGTCCCGGCGTTCCGGGTGAGCCGCAGCAGCACCGGGGCCTTGATACCGGTGATGCGCAGGTACGTGTCCAGGGTGCCGTCGGCGTTGGTGTCGTACGACAGCACGATGCCCTGGCCGGGGGTCGCGGCCAGATTCAGGAACCCGGTGTCCCCCGGCTTCGCCAGGCTGTTGCGTACGACAATGCCGGACCGGGCCCAACTGCTGGTGTTCTCCTGGGAGTCCACCCGCAGGACGACGCTCACACCCTCCGTCAGCGCGCCCTCCCGGTAGGCGGTGCCGAACTGTGTGGTTTCCCTCCACAGGTCGTTGCCCGCGCCATTGATCGCGAAGCGGTCGCCGACCTGCCCGAAGACGGCCGCGTTGCTGGTGAAGGTGCGCCACTCGGGATCCAGCGGCGCCGCCAGCTGCAGCTTGCCCTTCTGCGTGACAGCCACCCGCTCCTCGCCGCGCGGTCCGTACTGCGTGCGCAGCTCGTAGTCCATGGCGACCAGCGGCTCGGTGAGCGGTTCGGGGGGCGCCGTCACCCGCCAGGAGACCCTGCCGGTGCCGCCGGCCGGCACGCTCTTCAGGAAGGTCGGGCCCTGCGGCTCGGCGGCCGGGCCGGTCAGGGCCAGGTCGACGCGGCCCGTGGAGCGCAGCCCGTTGAAGTTGCGGAAGGTGGCGGCGACGGTGCCTGTGCTGCCGGGGGTGAAGGCCGGCGGGTCCGCGGTGACGGAGACGAAGCCCTGGTACGGGGCGGTGGCGAGGGTGTCGTACACGCGCCGGGCGGTGCGGTACGCGTCGCCCGTCGGCCGCACCGGATAGGCGCGCCGGTCCTTCGTCCACGCCTCCTCCGCCGGATACCAGTCGAAGGACCTGGGTGCGCGGCCCTCGGCCATCGCCGCGGCCTGCTCCTCCAGATACGCCTCCCACTGCGGCACATGGACGTCGTTGATCAGTCCGTGCCAGTCGCGGTTGGCGTAGTTGCTGAGCTGGTTTGCGGCGGCCCGGTCCGCCCAGGTGGTGAGCAGCACACGGGCGGTGCGCTCCAGCTCCACCGCCTCGGCCGGACCGGGGGCCAGCCGCTTGGCATCCTCCAGCCAGGGACCGAGCAGGAACGAGCGATGGCAGCCTGCCATGGTGTCGCTCAGCCGCATCAGCTTCAGCCAGAGCCCGGACAGGGCACGGAAGGTGTCCACATCCTTGTCCAGATACGCGGCGCGCAGCGGGAGCTGGAGCGTGCGCGAGCGGTTGGCGAGCGCCTGGCGGGCCAGATCGGTCACGTCGTGGCGGTACGCGTCACAGTCGCGCAGCGCATGCCGTACGTCCAGCAGCGCGGCGAAGGCCCGGTCGAACCCGGCCGGGTCGAAGGCCGTGCCGATGGAGGAGGTCATGCTCGGTCGGCGGCAGAACAGCGAGTCGTACGGGCGGCCGTCGGTGCTGGTCAACTTGTACGCGGTCGCGGCGAGCGCGGCGAAGGCGGTGTGCGCGGAGCGGTCCTCGCCGCCGTAGCGGACATCGGCGTACTGCTCGAACCACGCGTCCCGGTCGATCTGCTCCTCGCGCCAGGCGAGCTCGCTGAACAGCTCCAGGGCTGCGGGATCGCGCTCGGCGGCCTCCGGCATGTACGCGGTGCCGGCCAGCGCGCTGCCCGGTTTGTCGCGCCAGGCGGTGAACTTCGCGGTCCACCGGTCGGTGTTCGCGCCGATCGTCGTACGGCCGCCGAAGTTGGGGATGGTGCCGAAGGCGTACGGCGCACCGCCCCACTCCGTCTCCCGGTCGGTGACCGTGTCCAGGTCGGAGAGACCGTCGACGATCAGCACCCGGTCGGTGTCGATCGCGGCGAGCAGCGCGGGCCGCGGATTGGACTGCCAGCCGAGGATCACCCAGGTCGCGCCGGGACGGGCGGTCTGCAGGGACTTCTCGACGGCGCGCGCGGCGTCGGCCACCGGGACGTCCCCGGCGGTGCCGCCCTCGTGCAGCAGATCCATCTTGAAGTGGCCGACCTCGCCGAAGAGTTCCGCCTGGTGCCGGTAGAAGGCCGCGGCGACGTCGCCGAAGCTCGAGGTGCGCGGGTCGAGCCAGTCGGGGCGGCGCTTGCCGTTCCAGGTGCCCTGCGGGATGACGCGGGCGCCGGCGTTGCGGGCGACGAAGCCGTCCGGGACCGTCCCGAAGTAGCCGGGCAGGACCGGGTGCATACCGAGCTCACGCATCCGGTCGGCGATCTGTCTGCCGAGGCCGGCGCGTCTCTCGATGAGTTCGGGGCTGAGCGGGCCGCCGTACTCGCTCATGTTCTGCAGCAGCCACCACGGCTGGTGCGAGGGTGCGGGGAGCCAGCTGCGGGCCTCCGTGTCGGTGTACCCGAAGTCCTGCAGGAGCCGGTGGTAGACGGCCTCCTGGCCGGGGGTCACCAGCACCTCGTTGCAGCCGTGCAGGGCGAGGATGTCGAGCAGCCGCTCCCAGCGCGCCCAGTCGGCGTACGGGGCGGTGTAGCCGTCGTGCGTGTCGTTGAACGCGAACCGGTGCGGGACGGTCGCCGAGCGCTCGAGCGCGTCACGGGGCGCGGGCAGCAGTCCGGGCAGATCGAGCTGGCTGCCGGACCACGAGATGTGCGCCCGGCAGACGTATTTGAGGTACCAGTGGACTCCGGTGAGCAGCACGGCCGGACTGGTGCCCGCGACCTCGATACGGCCGGTGGAACCGGTGACCCGGAAGCGCTCGGGGCCTTCGAGAGCCCGCAGCCGGAACTGGCCGGCATGGCGGGGAAGCAGTCGCTGGAGTGAATCCTGCGCGGGTGACGTGGAGAACACTTCCGCCGTGGCCGGGGCGGCGGCGGCTCCGGCTGCTCCGGCGGCGGACGCGGGCGTGTGCCCGGTTAACGCCGCGCCGATGCCGATTGCTCCGGCGGTGCCCAGCAGAGTACGTCTCGACAGCTCGTTCATCAGCGCTCCTTATATGTTGTTCAAGTGACAACAGGTGCGTGCGTGTCGCGCAGGTTACCCGCCGTTCGGCTACCCGACAGGAGTGCGAGAGGGCACGATGGCCGGATGAGTACGAGTACGAACACCGGCGCGAGGCGTACGGCCCGGACAGCACTGGCGGTTCTGGTGCTGACCCTTGCCGCGGCCTGCGGAGCGGGCGATGACGGCGATGGGCGTGGCGGCGGCGAGAAGAGTCCCGAGCCGCCGAAGACAGCGACGGGCAGCCTGGAGCAGCTGGCGGCGAAGGCCGAGTGCAAGCCGAACATCCAGACGAATGCGGCCGAGCTGCGGCAGGCCAACTGCACCACGGGTGACGGCAAGTATGTGCTGGCCACCTTCGCCACCGACCGCGGCCAGCGTGAATGGATCAACGAGGCCAACGACTACGGCGGCTCGTATCTCGTCGGCAGAAAGTGGGTCGCGGTCGGCGACGCGAAGGTGGTCACAGCGCTGCGCGGCCGGCTCGGTGGATCGGTGGAGACCGGCGCTCAGCACCACTCGGGGAGCAGCGGTGGCACTGGGGAGAGCGCGGGAGGCCACTCCGCGGGGGGCCACTCGGGGCACCACGGGAGCTGACCGCGCAGGTACGTGGCGGGGGGCCGGTCGCAGCGGAGCGGCCCCCCACCCTGGGGGGCCGCTCCAGCCTTCCGGGTCAGTGGATCACGTGCACTTCTGGCCGCTGTTGATGCAGTTCACCACCTTGTTCATCAGGTTGTCGTCGAAGACACTGATGAAGTCGCCGTGGTCGGTGACCGGCTTGTGCAGCTGCTCCGGGAAGGAGTCGACCGCGAAGCCGGGGCCCGGCGGGACGTCGTACACGATCCGCTGCACCAGCTGCGGGATCGCCTTGAATCCGTTTCCGCAGTTGCCGTTGGCGTCCGCGAACGCCACATGGGTGCGGTGATTGGCACTGTCGATGTTCTGGCCGTCCCAGCAGCTCTGGAACTTGAAGGAGCGCACTACCTGGCTGCCTTGGGGGCAGATCGGGTACTTGTCCTTCAGCTGACGGTCCTCGAATCCGGTGCAGCTCCAGGAGGCATTGGCGTTCGCATCGCCGTTGGTGAATGCCTTGGCGTCACCGGTAATGATCCGCAGGAATCGAGGCATCGCGGTGACCTTGCTCACCGGATTGCCGACGAAATTCAGCGTGACCTGGGACGGAGTCTGGATCTCTCCGATGTTCTGGTCCTTGCCGCCGCCGTCCGCCTGGGCGTCGTTCTCGTTCTGCCCGTTCTGCAGTCGCAGTACAGGCCAGTAGTACGTGGACTTGTCGCCCTGGTTCTGGCAGGTGGTGTCACCGTTTGCCAGATCGTCGTCACTGGCGAACGCGTCGTTGGCCTGGTTTCCGACGTAATCGTGCATATGGTGCGCGCCATTGCTCACACCAGGGGCGACGATGACATTGTCCGGATTGAACTTGCCGTTCTCGTTCTTTCCGCACTCCGTGACGAAGGTTCCCTTGGAGCCGCCGCCGCGCTGCTGGGGCTGGGCGACGTTCGGCTGGACGGACTGGATGTCTACGAAGTCGGCGGCTTCGGGGCCATTGCCCTGTCCGCCGCCGTTGCCCTGGTCATTGCCCTGACCCTGGCCATCGCCCTGGTCATTGCCCTGACCGTTGTCCTGGCCGCCATTCTGGTCACCATTCTGACCACCGTTCTGGTCGGCGCCGTCCTGCCCGGTGTTGTTCGCGCCGTTCTGGTCGGCGCCGTTGGCGTCACCCTGGCCGTCGTTCTGGCCGTCGTTCTGGGCGTTGCCGTCGTCAGCTTGCAGCGAGCAATCGGCGAGGTCCTGCATGCCCTGCGGACGCTGGGCGTTCCGGCCGATAGCCGTGGCAATCCGGTCGATGCTCGCCCGCCGCTTGTCCCTGAGCGGATTCAGGATGGCGTTCTTGCCCCATTGGGGATCGCTCTGGACCTGCTGCTTCTGGTCCGCGAACCTCTTGTACGCGTCGGTGATCTGGCTGTCCATCTTGGCCAGCTCACCGTCGACTTCCTGGCGCGCCTGGGGCGGCACGTCCGGGAGGCCGTTCGCGACCTCGGGGCAGTCGATGGTCGACACCTGCTGCCCGGCGGCCTTCTTCGTCCAATTGGAGCCTTGACCGGAATGGTTTTCGCCCGCGGATGCATACACATTGACCGCGACCAGCCCACCCCCGCCCAGGATCAATGCGGCGGAGGCGACGATCGCCCGGTTCGCCAGTGTCGAGCGTTTTCTCGTTGCGTGTCCCATGGAACTCCTCTGCTTCGTCGCCGGGTGTGGGTTAGGGGGGTACCGGCTGAGGGAGAAGCGCGACGTTCCATACGGGTGTGGCTCATGGGGTGTTCAAGCCGAGTGGGTCCGGAGCGGGAATTCGTAGAATTCTCCATCAGCAAAACCGCCGTATTGCGCTGAAGTCGGACGCGCCCGCGGATGGCAGGATGGGGCCCATGACCGAGATCCAGACTCCCCGACTCCTCCTCCGCCGCTGGCACGAGGACGACCTTGTCCCGATGGCCGAGATCAACGCGGACCCGGAGGTCATGCAGTGGATCGGCGACGGCTCGGTCCGCGATCTCGAACAGACCGCGGAGGACATCGAGCGATGGGAGGAGGAGTGGGACGAGGAGGGCTTCGGCCTCTTCGCCGTCGAGCTCCTCGCCTCGGGCGAACTGGCAGGCTTCGTGGGCCTGTCCGTCCCCGCGTTCCTGCCTGAGGTGCTGCCCGCCGTGGAGATCGGCTGGCGGCTCGGCCGGCAGTTCTGGGGCCAGGGGTACGCCTCCGAAGCCGCCCACGCCTCACTGGAGTTCGCGCTCCAGGACCGCGGACTGGACCGCGTGATCAGCATCACGCGGACCGGCCACGAGGCATCCGAGAATGTGATGCGCAAGCTCGGCATGGAGCTGGAGCGCCAGACTACGCACCCGGTGTACGGCCTCCCGCTGAGCATCTATGCGATCGACCTCACGCAGTACGAGGCCTGACGCGTCGGCCGGCTCGACCTCGAACGCCGGACGGGCTTGATTTCCAAGCCCGTCCGGTGATCGAGGACAGAACAGCCCTAGCCGCGGTCCAGGTACGCCAGCACCGCCAGCACCCGGCGGTTGTCGTCGTCCGACACCGGCAGATTCAGCTTCCCGAAGATGTTCGACGTGTGCTTGGCCACCGCCCGCTCCGTGACCACCAGCTGCCCGGCGATCGCGGTATTGGAACGGCCCTGCGCCATCAGCTCCATGACCTCCAGCTCGCGCGGGGTCAGTCCGCCCATCGGCTTGTCCTGCGCCCGCCGCGACAGCAGCTGCGAGATCACCTGCGGATCCATCGCCGTACCACCGGCAGCCACCCGCCGTACCGCGTCGATGAACTGCTCCGCGTCGAAGACCCGGTCCTTGAGGAGATAGCCGACCCCGCCGTTCCCGTCGGCCAGCAGCTCACGCGCGTACAACTGCTCCACATGCTGCGAGAGAACGAGCACCGGCAGCCCGGGTCTGGCCTGCCGCGCCGCCAGGGCGCACTGCAGCCCCTCGTCCGTGTGCGACGGCGGAAGCCGGACATCGACGACGGCGACGTCCGGTTGCAACTCGGCGAGTGCTTCGGTGAGTTCGGGTCCACTCTCCACGGCGGCCAGGATCTCGAAGTCGTAGGCCTCGAGCATGCGGACCAAGCCGTCACGCAGCAGGAACAGATCTTCGGCTAGGACAACTCGCAAGGGATCTCCATGGTGACCATGGTGGGACCGCCCACGGGACTGCTGACGGCCAGGACGCCGTCGAATGTACCGAGTCGGCGTTCGATACCGCTCAGTCCGGAGCCGGTTCCGATCACCGCGCCGCCCTTGCCGTTGTCCGTGACCGCGATACGCAGGAAGCCGCCCGAGTGGGTGACGTCGACCCAGAACCGGTCCGCGCCGGAGTGCTTGACCGCATTGGTGAACACCTCGCTGACCGCGAAGTACGCCGCCGACTCGACGGGCGCGTCCGCGCGACCGGGCAGCTCCACGTCCACCTCGGTCTTGACCGGCAGCCGCAGTGCCAGCGCCTTGACCGCGTCGCCGAGGCCGCGCTCCGCCAGCACCGGCGGGTGGATGCCGCGGACCAGGTCGCGCAGTTCGGTCAGCGCCTCGGCGGAGGACTCGCGGGCCTTGGAGATGAGATCCTTGGCCTGCGCCGGGTCCTTCTCGATGAGCGCCTCGATGGTGCCCAGGTTCATGCCCATGGCGACCAGCCGGGCCTGTGCTCCGTCGTGCAGATCCCGCTCGATACGGCGCAGTTCGGCTGCCGAGGTGTCCAGGGCATCGTGCCGGGTCTCGGTGAGCCGGTCGATGCGCTGCTCCAGCTCGAGGTCGTGGTTCGGGGCGAGCATCGCGCGGCTGAGCCTGAAGTGGGTGCGGATCAGCAGCTGGTTGGCGTTCATGGCGACGGTCAGCCAGACCAGTCCGAGCAGTGCGGCAAGACCTGCCGTGCCCCATCCGTCGACCGGGACGAAGGAATACCAGTACGTGCCGTCCGCTTCGACGATCGGCTGCCACAGACCGGCGAGGAGCAGCAGACCGAAGATGCCTTCCAGCACCAGCGTCGGCGGGAGGATGGCCACGATGGCCCCCGCCGTCATGTCCATCAGCAGCCACTGCATATCGCGCCAGGTCGCCGGGTCCTTCAACATCAGTGTGCAGCGCTCCACCTGGCCGGTGATGCCGGTGCGCATATCGCGGGGGAGGGGGCGGTACGGGAGCGGGATGCGTACCGAGGACCACTGGGCCGCCAACAGCCGCCGCCTGTTGGCGTGGGCCCGCACCAGGTGCAGCAGGGCGGGTGTGGTGAAGACACCCACACCGATCGGTATGAGGGCCATGGAGACCACCGCCAGGCAGAAGACGGTGACCGAGCCCACCAGCCCCATGAGTGCCAGCGCAAGCCCTCGTGCGCCGGCCACCACCGCGTCACGTGCCTTCGTCGCGTTCATCGGATCCCCCTCGTTGTTCGGTCTCGGGCACCAGTGTCGCCGGTGCCCGCTGTCACGGCACTGGGCCCGGACACCAGCTGGGGGTGTACCTGGCACCACCTTCCTGAGCTCGCCTTTCGTCTCCGCGGCAGGGGGCCTTGACGGCTGGGACGCGAGGCCGCGGATTTCTAGCGTCGTACTCGACTTATTCGGCGCTTACCTCTGGGGGCGAAACGCCATGCGGCGTAACCTCGCGGCACGTATCGGTGTGTGGAGCGCACACCACCGCAAAACGGCGATCATCGGCTGGCTGCTTTTCGTCGTCCTGGCCACGGTGGTCGGCGGGGCATCGGGAATGGTCGAGATGTCCGAGTCCGAGCAGGGTACGGGCGACTCCGCGCGGGCCCAGAAGATCCTCGACGACGCCGGCCTGGATCAGCCGGCCGACGAGCTCGTCCTGGTCAGCAGCAAGACGGCCGGCGGCTGGAAGGACGCGGCGCGCGAGCTGGCCGTGGCCATCGACAAGACGGGCGAGGCGCAGAAGGTCGAGCCGCCGCTCGCCTCCAAGAACGGCAGGGAAGCGCTGATCCGCTTCCAGGTCAAGGGCGATTCGAGGACGGCGGCGGACCGGGTGCAGCCCGTGCTCGACGCCGTACGGGACACGGGCAAGGTCCAACAGGACGTCGAGATACATCAGTTCGGGCAGGCCAGCTCGGAGAAATGGCTCGGCGATCTGCTCTCCGAGGACTTCCAGAAGGCCGAGTTCACCGCCGTACCGCTGGCGCTCGGCATTCTGCTGGTCGCCTTCGGGGCCGTTGTCGCGGCGCTGCTCCCGGTCGGTCTTGCGCTGACGGCGTGCATGGCTGCCTTCGGTCTGCTCTCGCTGGCCAGCCATCAGCTGCACCTCTTCCAGACCACGTACTCCGTGATGTTCCTGATGGGGCTCGCGGTCGGCGTCGACTACTGCCTGTTCTATCTGCGGCGCGAGCGTGACGAGCGGGCCGCCGGGCACGACGCCGAGACCGCGCTGCGGATCGCTGCCGCGACCAGCGGGCGGGCCGTCCTCGTCTCCGGTGTGACCGTGATGCTGGCGATGGCGGGGATGTTCCTGTCCGGGCTGATGCTCTTCAAGGGCTTCGCGCTGGCCACGATCCTCGTCGTCTTCATCGCGATGCTCGGCTCGGTGACGGTGCTGCCGGCGCTGCTGGCCTGGCTGGGGGACCGGATCGACGCGGGACGGATTCCCCTCCTGAACCGGCGTGGCAAGAAGGGCGCGCACGAGAGCGGCGCGGTGGCGGGCGCGGTGCTCAGGCCCGTACTCGCCAGGCCGAAGCTGTTCGCGTTCGGCGCGGTCGCCGTGCTGCTGGTACTCGCGGCGCCCGCGGTGGGCATGAAGACCGAACAGCTCGGAATGGAGAAGCAGTTCGGCTCCGACGCCGCGCTGTCCGTCGCTTACAAGAAGATCACCGAGGCCTTCCCGGGCGGTCCGGAGCCGGCGCGGGTGGTCGTGAAGGCCGACGACATCGACTCGGAGCGGATGCGGGGCGCGCTCGCGAAGTTCGACGCGAAGTCCGACAAGGTGACCGTGCACAAGGCGCAGAACGTCGCGGAGATCGAGGTGGCGCTGGCCGGCAACGGCAGCGACGCCCGCTCGAGGGAAGCACTCGCGGACCTGCGCGAGAAGCGGGTGCCGACGGCGTTCGCGGGGACCGGGGCGGAGGTGCATGTGGGCGGTGAGCTGGCGGGGTCCGTCGACTTCAACGACCAGCTGAAGCGCGGCATCGTGCCGGTCTTCGCGTTCATCACGGCGGTGACGTTCCTGCTGATGCTGTTCTGCTTCCGGTCGTACGTCATCGCGGTGACGTCGATCCTGCTCAACCTGCTCTCGGTGGCGGCCGCGTACGGCGTCATGGTCGCCGTGTTCCAGCACGGCTGGGGGGCGTCGGCGCTCGGTACGGAGTCGGTGGGCGCGATCGAGGGCTGGCTGCCGCTGTTCGTCCTGGTGGTGCTGTTCGGTCTGTCGATGGACTACCACGTCTTCGTGGTGTCGCGGATTCGCGAGGCGCGTGACCGTGGGACGGACACGCGCGCGGCGATCAACGAGGGCATCCGCCGCACAGCGGGCGCGGTGACGGGCGCGGCGGCGATCATGGTCGCGGTGTTCGCGGTCTTCGGGACGCTGTCCATGCAGGACATGCAGCAGATGGGTGTGGGCCTCGCGGTGGCGGTGCTGCTGGACGCGACGATCGTACGGATGGTGCTGCTGCCGTCGGTGATGGCGCTGCTGGGCGAGCGGAACTGGCGCACGCCGAGGGGCCTGAGGTGGCTGCCGCACCTGGAACACGGCGAGTCGGACGTACGGCCGACGCCGCAGGGCGACCGCCACTCGCCCCCGGTGCCGGCGGAGCTGCGGAGGACTCGGGCCTGACCTGGGCTCCGCCCCGGACCCGGTACGCCCGCAAATCAAGCCCCGCCGGCGATTGGGGCCCGGGGTCCGGGGCGGAGCCCCCCACGCGGCGCAGCCGCACATCCGCACTGCGGGAAGCGGCGGGCAGGGGAACACGCCCGCCTCGGGCGACCCGTTCACGTGCCGAGCAACTCCGCCTCCACCACCGGGTCCAGGCCAACCGGCACGCGGTCCGGCCGTTGGGGTGCGGGGCCGCCCAGGGACTGGAGCCAAGCCCATGTGTCCGTCACCGTTGCGCCGACCGGGCGGCAACTCAGGCCCACGGCAAGCGCCTTGGCGACGTTCACTCCATGGATCGCGCGGTGGAGCTCCGGCTGCTGCTCCCGCGGGATCCAGATCGGGAGGTCCGTCCAGGGCTCGATGCCTGCCGCCAGGATCGCCTCCGGTGGCGTCCAGCGCAGTTCCGCGTCCGAGCCGGTGGCTCGCGCACACGCCTCCAGCAGTTCGCCGGTCGTCGTGTGGCCCTGCTCGCTCACCAGGTTGTACGGGCCGCTCAGGCCCCGTACCACCGCATCAAGCATCCACTCCGCGAGGTCGCGTACGTCGATGTACTGCAGCGGGGTGTCCCGCGGACCCGGCGCCAGCACCGGGCCGCCGCGGGCCATCCGCCGCAGCCACCACGGCAGTCGGCCGATGTTCTCCCACGGACCGATGATCAGCCCCACCCGGACCAGCAGCGAACGCTCCGCACCGAACGCGTCCAGCACTGCCAGCTCCCCGCCCCGCTTGGCCTCCGCGTAAGGGACTTCGACCGCGTCGGGCGAGGCCTCGACCACCGGGCACGTTTCGTCGTTGCCGGCCGATGGCGGCCAGGCATACACCGAGCAGCTCGATACGTAGACATAGCGGCCGACCCGACCCGCCAGCAGCCGGGCCGCATCCCGTACGACCGACGGCGCGGCCGACCAGGTGTCGACGACCACGTCCCACTCGCCGTCAGCGAGCGCCGCAAGCCCGTTCGGCGCGGTGCGGTCGCCGAGCAGCGATGTGACACCGGCCGGTGCTTCGTGCCGCCCGCGATGGAAGACCGTCACCTCCCAGCCGCGCGCAAGGGCCGACTCGACCACCGCACGGCCCGCGAACTCCGTGCCTCCCAGAATCAGAAGTCTCATACCCGCGACTCTGCCTGCTGGGCCGTTCCGGACCAAACGATTCTGCTGACAGGGAAGCGAAGCGCGGGCTCCTCCCGAACCCCGGCCCCGGGAGGGCGGCATGTGCGGACCATGTCGCCGATGCGCGCCCTTCGGTCCGTGTGTGTCCGGACGGCCAAGTCCCAAGTGGGCGTGTACATAAGGCGGCGGTCTCGTTGATCTGTGCGTGACGACAGACCTCGAGACTCTCGCGTCCGTGTACAACACGTGACACACACAAAATCGACACACTATGACATTCGCCAATGAAACGTTCGCGCTTCGGTAGTCTCGTGGTTGCGCCCCGTTACGAGTGTTCTGGGGCACGTGTCTTGTCAATCCGGCGGCGACCGCCGCGCCTTTCCACGTCTCAGGGGACCCTTTGTCAACTTTCGCTGTGCCTATCGCCGGGGGCCGTGCGCTGCCGGTCTGGCCTCAGTCATCCTCCGAAGACAGAACTGCCACTGCCCCCGAGCCGGTCGACCGGAGACCGGTGGCGATCGTAGGTATGGGATACGTGGGACTCCCCACGGCTCTCGCGTTGCTCGCCTCGGGGAACGAGGTCATCGGACTCGACGCGAGTCAGCAGCGGATCGACGACATCCGAGCCAGCCGAGTCGACCTGGTTTCCGACGACCACGAGCGGCTGCGGGAGTTTGCAGGGAGTGACAAGTGCACCCTGACCACCGATCCGGAGCGGCTCGCGGCCGCGGGTACCGTCGTGATCTGCGTACCCACTCCGGTGGACGGGCATCTCGTACCGGACCTGAGCGCACTCTCCGCGGCCTGCGCCACGGTGGTGGAACACGCGGTACCCGGCCAGACCATCGTGCTGACCTCGACCAGCTACGTCGGCACCACCCGCGACCTGCTCCTGCAGCCGCTGGCTGACCGGGACATGCACGCCGGGCGCGACGTGTTCGTCGCGTTCTCCCCGGAGCGGATCGACCCGGGCAACACGGTCCACCCGCAGAACGCCACGCCGCGCGTCGTGGGCGGCGAGACCGAGGAGTGCACCCGCCGTGCGGTCGCCGTTCTCAAGGGCTCCGCGCCGGAGGTCCATCAGGTGGGCTCCCCGGAAGCCGCCGAGATGTGCAAGCTCCTGGAGAACACCTTCCGTGCCGTCAACATCGCGCTGGCCAACGAGTTCGCCACAGCCTGCGGGCACCTGGGACTCGAGGTCACGGAGGTGATCGACGCCGCCGCGACGAAGCCCTACGGGTTCATGCCGTTCCGCCCGGGGCCGGGGGTGGGTGGTCACTGCATTCCCTGCGACCCGCACTACCTGCTCTGGCAACTGCGGCGGCAGCGCGTCACCCTGCCGCTCATCGACACAGCGATGACCGCGATCGCCACCAGGCCCCGGACGGTCGTACGCCGGGCTCGCGAACTCCTCGCGGACAGCGGTGTGCCGCTCAGTCGTGCCCGCGTTCTGGTCCTCGGCGTCAGCTACAAGCCGGATGTGGACGACCTGCGGGAGTCCCCGGCGCTGGAGATCCTCGCCGAGTTGACCCAGGCAGGCGCCGTGGTCTCGTACACCGACCCGAGGGTGACGGAACTGGCCGTCGCCGGGAAGCGGATGGAGAGCGTGGCGAAGCCGCAGGCCCAGATCTGGGACCTGGTGGTGGTCCACACCGTCCATCGGGGCCAGGATCTGGACTGGCTCCAGGAGCAGCCACTCGTCCTGGACGCCACCTACCGCCTGGACGCGGTAAAGGGCCGGACGGTGGTGTGATGACGGTCCAAGCCACCGGATACAGCACGACCCCCGCCCAGGCCCAGGCCCAAGCGCAAGCCCAGGCCCCGGCCCCGCCCAGGACGCAGGACCAGGCCCGAGCGCTCTCGCCGTCCCCGCCGGAGCAGTCCCGGCGCCCGGTCCTCGGAAGCCTGAACCACGCGCCGCCCCCGCCGGAGCGGCGGACTCGGCGCCCGGTCCTCGGACGCCTGAACCGGCTCGATCCCGTCCTGCGGCAGGCCGTACGGCGGCTGCTCACCCTGCTGCTTCTGCTGCCGCTCCTGCTGCTCCTGGCCCGGAGCGCCCCCGAACTCCTCCGGTCCCCCTTCCTGCTCGGCTATGGCTTCCTGGTGCTGTTGGGGGCGATCGCCATCTTCTACGTCGCCTACGCCCAGTACGACGACCCCGCAGTAGGCCAGTTGCGCAGGCGGCCCCGCAACCTCTCCCAGTTCCCGGCCCTGCCGACGGTGCCCCGGGTGAGCTTCCTGCTGGCGGTCAAGGACGAGGCCGAGTGCATCGAGGCGTGCGTGCGCTCGATGGTCTCCAGTAACCATCCGGATCTGCAGATCGTGGTGGTGGACGACGGCTCCAACGACGGCACCCGGGAGATTCTGGCGTCCCTCGCTGCCGAACTCGCCATCACCGTACTGCCGTTGGAACAGAACGTGGGCAAGAAGCACGCTCTGGTGCGGGCCGCTGAGCTCGCCGACGGCGATGTGATCGCCTTCACCGACTCCGACTGCGTGCTGGCCGAGGACGCGCTCACCCGCTGCGTCACTGCGCTGCTGCGCCACCCGGAGCTCGGCGCGGTCAGCGGGCACGCGCGGGCGCTCAACGCCGACGAGAGCCTCCTCTCCCGGATCCAGGACGTCTGGTATGAGGGCCAGTTCCGGGTGTCCAAGGCCGCCGAGTCCGCGTTCGGCTCCGTGACCTGCGTCTCCGGGCCGCTCGCAGTCTTCCGCCGAGACGCCGTCTACAACTACCTGCCCGCCTGGGCGGGTGACCGCTTCCTCGGCGGCGAGTTCCGCTTCGCCACCGACCGCCAGCTCACCGGATACGTCCTCGGCCAGCAGTGGAAGGGGCGGCGGCTGAAGCGCCGGTACGCCGATTCGCCGTTCGTGCAGGAAGCGGACTACCCGGAGCTCCCGTGGCGCGTCGGCTATGTCGAGTCGGCCAAGGTGTGGACCAACGTGCCGACCCGGTTCCGGCCCTTCATGCGCCAGCAGGTCCGGTGGAAGAAGAGCTTCGTCCGCAACCTCTTCTTCACCGGAACATTCATCTGGCGGCGCGGGCTCGGACCCGCGGCCCTGTACTACCTGCACGCCCTGTGGGTCCTGGCGGCCCCGGTGATGGCGGTGCGCCACCTGGTGTGGGTGCCGTTGCAGGGAACGTACTTGCTCACCCTGCTCTACCTGGCCGGGGTCCTCGTCAAAGGAACCTTCTGGGGCCTCGCGTTCAGGCTCGACAACCCCGGCTCGACCGGATGGCGTTACCGGCCGCTGATGAGCCTTCTCTCGTCCGTGCTGCTGTCGTGGCTGCTGTTCTACTCCGCCGCCACCATCCGGCGCGGTGTGTGGTCGCGGAGCGCGACATGAGAGCCGTCATCCGCGTGTTCACCGTGGCCGTGACCGGCGCGGTCGTCCTCGCCCTCTACCTCGTCGTGCTGTCTCGCGGAGGAACGGAGACATGGCCCTTTCCCTAGCGCCGCCGGGTAGCCCACCAGCGGGCCGGTCGCCGTCGGGGCGCGATATTCCCCCCGCCGCTCCTCCGAGGCGCCGACTGCTGCGCGCCCTGCTGGCCCTGGCCGCCGTCCTGGTGGTGACGGTGCCCTTCGCCGTGGCGTGGCGGCTGCACAATGCCCGCGAGAGCCTCAGCCCCCAGTACACCACCACCCCCGCCGACATCGATGCGCAGACCCTGAACACGTGGCGGGCGCTCGGGGCGGGCCTTCCCCAGCATGCGGCACCGGTGGTGCTCGCCTACCACGACGTCCGGCCCGACAGTGGAGGCAACCGTTATGTGGTGACACCGCATCAGTTGGACGCGCAGCTCACCGCACTGCGCGCTGCCGGCTACCGGACGCTGACGGCTGACCAGTTCGTCTCCTACTTCCAGGGCGGAGCCGTGCCCCGCCGGTCGGTCCTGCTCACCTTCGACGACGGAACGGACGGTCTGTGGCGCTACGCGGACCGCATTCTCGAGCGGCACCACCAGCACGCCACGTCGTTCCTGATTTCCGGCCGGGTCGGGAAGCACCGCCCGTACTACCTGTCCTGGGAGGAAGTCGGCCGGATGGCCCGCTCCGGCCGGTGGGACTTCCAAGACCATACGCACGACCTGCACAGTCGCGGAGTCGTCGGCCCGGACGGCCGCAAGGGCTCGTTCCTGACCAACCGGATCTACGACCCCGCCGGCGGCGAACTGGAGAGCCTCGCGCACTACCAAACGCGCGTCCGGAGCGATCTCGCCGCATCACTACGGGACTTCACGTCCCACGGCCTCCCCAGGCCGCGGCTGTTCGCCTACCCGTTCTCCGACGCGGACGGCGCCCGGCCGGGCAAGGGCCCGCAGGGCCCCGGCACGCCCGGCAGTGCCACGACGGTGTATGCGCGCAACCTTCTCCGACAGTTCTTCGCGGCCACGCTGACCGACAGGATGTCCAGCCCGACGCCGGCCGGCCGGCGCTCCGCGGCACAGAAGAGCATCCAGCGGCTGGAGGTGTTCAGCAGCACGACCCCGGAAGCCCTGCTGCGCGAAGTCGTGTCCCGTACCCCGCTACCGCCCTCCGGCCGACCACTGGAGCACCCGGGGCACTGGGCGAGGGTCGACTGGCACCACGCCGAGACCATCGGGTTCCTCACCGGCCGGGGCCCCTATCCGCAAGGCGGCTCGTATGCGTACGCCTCCTACGCCCCGTACGCCACCGCCGACTGGATCGACTACACCGCCTCCACCGACATCGGCGGGCTGAACTCCCGCGGCCCCAGAGGCAACCTGCTCGTCCGGGTCGGGAGCACGTCGGTTCTGGCCGTCAGAGTCTCCCGGGACACCGCTCAGATCGCCGCCGCAGGCGACGACGTCGTGCTCGTCAGGCGGGATCTCCTACCGTCCGCCCGGCACCACGTGGAGGTCACTGTCAGCGGCACGCGGACTGTCGCCGTGATCGACGGCACCGTCCGGCTCTCCGTCCAGAGCCCCCCCGGGCCGTCCAGCCGCGGTGGCATCGGCCTGGCGGTGAGCCGAGGTGTCCGGGCCGGCAGCTGGCCCGTCTTCGCCGACCTGCGGGTCACCCCGATCTCTCATACCTCACAGACATCTGCAGGAGGACACCGATGACGGATACGCCCCGACTCCGCGGCCCGAGCACCCCGTCCACGTCCCGCCGGGCATGGCTGCGCGCTGCGCTCCTCGGCGGCGCGACGCTCGCGGTCGCCGCGCCGCCGGTCGGTGCGGCCCTGATGCGCAGGGCCGCGGTGCCGGCGCCGTTCCGTCCGACCTTTCCGAAGAGCGGGCTGGTGACCAATGAGTACGCCCACTGGAACCCGGGCAACCCCGGGGCGAAGCTGTCCACCGTCTGGGACATGACCAGCGGTTCCGTCTTCGGCCTCAACGGGGCTGCCTGGTCAGGGGTGCCGGACAGCATCTCCCCGAACGCCGGCTCCACAAACGGCAACAATTCTTGTGTGTTTCGGCTGGCCAGCCAGCGGCACGACTTCGAGAACACCGTCGTCACCCTGCAGATGTGGCTCTCCGCGCTGGTCAGCACGCCGCGCACCCCCGCACTCGCCTGGGACGGGTTGCACATCTGGCTTCGCTATCACGACGAGACGGAGCTCTATGCGGTCAGCGTCGCACGCCGTGACGGGGTCTGCGTCATCAAACGCAAGAACCCCCCCGGAAATGAAAACGGCGGTACGTACTACCAGATCGGCTCGACCGCCAAGAACGTCTTCCCACGCAACACCTGGGTGGATGTCAGGACCAGTGTCACCACGCTCTCCAACCGCACTGTCCGGCTCACCCTCGACGTCGGCGGGCGGCGGGTGCTGGACGTCGTGGACAGGACTCCCCAAAATCTGCTCCTCGCCGGCGGCGTCGGAGTCCGGGGGGACAACGCCAATTTCCAGTTCAGGAACCTCGTCGCGATCTCATCCTAGAACTCCCGCCGTCGCATTCCACTTCGCTGACCACCTCGGCGGCGACGAACATCAAGGATCTCCCGCATGTCCGTGCACTACCGGTCGTCGACCGTACCGGCTCTCGCGCTCCTGGCCGCCTGCTTCCTCACCCTCATCATGCCCCTGTCCGGCCTGCCCTCAGCACACGCGGCGACGACGACCGTCGTCTCGCTCACCTTCGACGACGGCAGGCTGTCCCACTTCACCGAGGCCCGGCCGATCCTTCGTGCCCATGGCATGCGGGGGACGTTCTACCTGATCAGCAGCAGCCTGGACAGGCCGCAATACATGAGCACGGCGCAGGCAGCGCAGCTTGCCGCAGAGGGCAACGAGATCGGCGGGCACACCCTGCACCATCCCCGGCTGCCCAACCTGAGCGCCACCGAGCAGAAGCGCGAGATCTGTGACGACCGCAAGGCCCTGCAGAAAAAGGGGTTCTCGGTCCGCAGCTTCGCCTACCCCTTCGGTGCCGCCGACGCGGCCTCCCAGCGCGCTGCCGCCGAATGCGGCTACACCAGCGCCAGGGGAGTGGGAGGCCTGGTGACCCCGGGGCACTGCGACGGGTGCCCGTACGCCAACCGGATGCACCCCGACAACGCGTACTACATCCGGACACCGGGCTCCGTACAGACGTCCACAAGCCTGAGCAACCTCAAGGATCTGGTCACACAAGCCGAGAAGCGTGGGGGCGGCTGGGTCCCACTGGTCTTTCACCATGTCTGCGACGGGTGCACACCCACGTACGGGATCAAGCCGAAGGTTCTGTCCGCGTTCCTGGACTGGTTGAAGACCCGCGCTTCGGCCGGCACGCGTGTGGCCACGGTCGGCGAAGTGATGTCCAGCAACGGGAAAAGTACGGGGCAGAGCAGTACCGAGCTGAGCAGTACTGAGCAGAGGAGTACCGAGCTGAGGAGCACCGAGCGGAGCAGTACCGAGCAGAGGAGTACCGAGCGGAGCAGTACTGAGCAGAGCAGTACCGAGCAGAGCAATGCCGCACTGCGCAGCATCGGGCTGGGCAATGCCGCGCTGAGCCGTACCGGGCTGAGCAGCACCAGTGCCAGAACCGGCGGACTCGCTCCTGGTCCCGCACCGTTGTGGGACCCCACCCTCGGTCTCCTCGCCGTATGGGGACTGCCGACGATCGGAGCCATCCTCGCAGCATTGGCCTGATCACCGGACTGCGCCGGTCACATCGGGGCTGCCCCACCCATCGTCCAGAAGGAGAAGCGCATGAAGATCCCGGTTTCCGTACCGCAGCGGAGAGGTAGAACACCGGCTCCCGCAATCCTGTTGGCCCTGTTGTTCTCGCTGGTGGCGTCGGTATGTGCCACGCCGCTGGCGTTCGGGGGGGCCCGCGCCCCCAGTGCGGTCGCGTTGACCGGTGTCCAGGCGATCGCCGCCGGGGACAGCCACACCGTGGCGCTGATGAAGGACGGCACCGTCAAAGCCTGGGGGATGAACACCAACGGCCAGATCGGTGACGGCACCAACATCGACCGGCTCACCCCCGTCACGGTCCCCGGGCTGACCGGAGTGGTGGCCGTCTCCGCCAATGGCCACCACACCGTGGCGCTGTTGTCGGACGGCACCGTCCGGACCTGGGGCTGGAACGCGTTCGGGCAGCTCGGTGACGGCACCACCACCGACCGGAACTACCCGGTCAGCCCCGTGGGGCTGACCGGCGTGCGGACCGTCGCGAACGATGACGGCCACACCATCGCCCTGATGTCCGACGGCAGCGTCAAGGCCTGGGGCTGGAACGCGTACGGGCAGCTCGGGGACGGCACCACCACCGACCGGCTCACCCCCGTCACGGTCCCCGGGCTGAACAACCCAGGGGACATCAGCGTCGGCCATGCGCACACCGAACTCGTACAGCCGGACAAGACCGTCGTGGCCTGGGGAAACAACTACGACGGCCGCCTCGGAGACGGCACCATCATCCACCGCCACGAGCCTGTCAAGGTCCTGGGGCTGACCCGGGTGCGGTATGTGGCGTCGCACAGAGCCCACAGCCTGGCCGTGCGGAACGACGGTACCGTCCGGTCCTGGGGCTGGAACTTCTACGGGCAACTCGGTGACGGCACCACCACCGACCGACACACCCCGGTGCTGGTTCCCGGACTGAAGGATGTGCGGAATGTCGCGACCGGCGTGGCCCACAGTCTGGCCTTGCAACAAGGCGGCAGAGTCAAGACGTGGGGCTGGAACCTCTTCGGTCAGCTCGGTGACGGCACCACCACCGACCACCTCATCCCGGTGACCGTTACCGGGCTGTCCCGCGTGCGGGCGGTCGAGGCCGGGGACAACCACTCCGTAGTGCTGATGTCGGACGGCACAGTCCGGACCTGGGGTAGCAACGAAAGTGGCCAGCTCGGTGACGGCACCACCACCGACCGGTACCGTCCCGTCAAGGTAATCCAGTCCTCATAGTGCTGGGCCTGCTCCTGCGCCCACCGGCGCGCTCGGACCGGCTCCCGTCACCGCGCACCGAAGCCCTCGTAGCCCAGCTACGAGGGCTTCGGCAGATACGGCCGACGCGTATGCCGGTCGTCCCGACCGGTCGGACACCGCCCGGACAGGACTTGGCTCAGGGCGTGTACTTGTAGCCGACCCGCCGTACGGTCTGGATCGTACGGCGGCGCTCGGCGCCCAGCTTGCGGCGCAGCCGGGCGACATGGACGTCGACGGTCCGGCCGTCGCCCACATGCCCGTAGCCCCACACGGTGGTCACCAGCTGGTCGCGGGTGTGCACCCGGTGCGGATGCGCCACCAGATGCGCCAGCAGCTCGAACTCGAGGTAGGTCAGATCCAGCACCTGCCCGTCCACCAGGGCGGTGCGCTGGACGCTGTCGATCGACACCGGTCCGGCGCCCTCCTCGGCCCGGGCCGGCGTGGGTGACTGCACCAGAGCGGCCGGCGGCTGCTGATCGGCCGGTACGAGAACGAGGTAGCCGATCATCGGCGGCTGACCGGGCAGGGTGGGCAGAGTGTGCTGGGGCGCGGGAAGCCAAGTGGCGCCCGGCGGGAGGAAGTCCACCACCTGCCCGGTGGTCACGACCTCGTCCCGGTCGACGGCACGCAGCCGGTGCCGACCCGGACTGATCGGATTCTGGTTGACGGCGGTCGCAGCGGAGACGGCGGGTACGGCGGAGAAGGAACGGGAGTTCGCCATGAGAGGTCAGCTCTTTCGCGCGGAGGAGTCGTCGAGTCGAGAGGACGGACGTACGTCGTGCGCGCTGGCCGAAGACCGGGGTGAGCGGCTTTAGAGGGCCTGCGCGTTCACCGCGCGGCAACACACCCGGTCGAAGTCATGGTGCTGCCGGGAAGGCCAGAACGGCTCAAGGTCGCTGCGACCTGTCGCGATGTGCTGGAAGCTGGCCATGTCCCTATTGAAGCAGATGTCGTCCGGCGGCAGCAGTGGCCTTCCGCACGTTGATACGGACGTTGATACGCGCATTGATACGGACCTGACGGACACTCGGCGCGATCCACGCCGAAGGGCGCCCGCCGGCGGGACCGGCGGACGCCCTCGTGGGTGCGGCATGGCAGCGCGATCAGACCTGGCCGGCCTTCTCCAGCGCGGTGCAGCAGGTGTCGACGATCAGCCGCGTCACCATGTACGGGTCGACGTTGGCGTTCGGACGACGGTCCTCGATGTAGCCCTTGCCGTCCTGCTCGACCTGCCACGGGATACGGACCGAGGCGCCGCGGTCGGAGACGCCGTAGCTGTACTCGTTCCAGGGGGCGGTCTCGTGCAGACCGGTGAGGCGGTCGTCGATGCCCGCGCCGTAGTTCTTGACGTGGTCGAGCGGCTTGGAGCCCTCACCCAGCGACTCGCAGGCGGTGATGATCGCGTCGTACCCCTCGCGCATCGCCTTCGTCGAGAAGTTGGTGTGCGCGCCCGCGCCGTTCCAGTCGCCCTTCACCGGCTTCGGGTCGAGCGTCGCGGAGACCTCGAAGTCCTCGGCGGTGCGGTACAGCAGCCAGCGCGCCACCCACAGCTGGTCGGAGACCTCCAGCGGCGCCAGCGGTCCGACCTGGAACTCCCACTGGCCGGGCATGACTTCGGCGTTGATACCGGAGATGCCGAGGCCCGCCTTCAGGCAGTTCTCCAGGTGGGCCTCGACGACGTCACGGCCGAAGATCTCGTCGGAGCCGACACCGCAGTAGTAGCCGCCCTGCGCGGCCGGGAAGCCGCCCTCGGGGAAGCCCAGCGGGCGGGAGCCCTTGAAGAAGGTGTACTCCTGCTCGATGCCGAAGATCGGCTCCTGGGCGGCGAACTTCTCCGCCACCTCGGCGAGCGCGGCACGCGTGTTGGTCTCGTGCGGCGTCATGTCCGTGTTGAGGACCTCGCACATGACCAGGACGTTGTCGCCGCCGCGGATCGGGTCCGGACAGGAGAAGACCGGCTTGAGCACGCGGTCGGATGCGTGGCCCTTGGCCTGGTTGGTGCTGGACCCGTCGAAGCCCCAGATGGGCAGCTCGGCGCCGTCCGCCAGTATCTTCGTCTTCGAGCGAAGCTTGGCGGTCGGCTCGGTGCCGTCGATCCAGATGTACTCAGCCTTGAAGGTCACGGGGCCTCATCCTTTGCGGGTGCAGCGGTATGGGGCGCAGCTTCGCAATACGGGATTTCCCGTCCGTTGCCCGTTTGTGAACCCCACGTTACGCCGAACAGGCGGGCGGAGCTGTCCGTCCGTGAGCGGGTTCGGCCGAGGCCGCAAGCGCGACGCCGTGCTCGTTGAGCAGGGACTCGAAGCCCGCGGCACGGATCCGGCGTACGAGATCGAGGTAGCTGGTGCCCAGCGCCTCGGCGGTCCGGCCCAGGTGCCAGTCGTGGTCGTGCAGCCGGTTCAGCAGATGGCCGCGCCGGACCTGTGCCTCGGAGAGCCGGAAGGTCTTCAGATAGGCGACGCGGCCCTTGTGGTCGGTGATCACCTCGCCGATGTGCTGCTCCGGCTCCCCGCGCCGGAACGGCGGCAGAAAGCGCCACAGACTGAACGAGCCCATCCGGTAGACGCGCTCGAAGAGGTACGACGGGTCGAGCAGCCGGCCCGCGAACAGCGTGTCGTGATCCTCGGCCCAGGCGCGCTCCTGCGCGCGGGCCGCCGCCCGCAGATCGACGATCGTCCGCAGATACGGGCTGTCGCGGATGCGCGCCTCGAAGTCGGGGACCGGGCCGCCGAAGTACGCGTACTGATGGACCAGCTCTCCGTAGAGATCCTCGATCAGGGACGGGTGCAGGGCGCGGTAGTCGGCGGGGTGCGGTACGACGAAGGCAGCGGCGAGCGAGTCCGCGGCGTACATCAGCACACCGCACTGGCCCGGGTGTATCTCGAAGATCCGCAGCGCATCGCCGAGGCCGCGCACCTGCCATCCCGCGTAGGCGTCCTCGGCGCGCGGCGACAGGCCCTGGCGTACCGCCTGCTGGGACCACTCGTCCCAGACGACGGACGGGCCGCCGAAGTGAAGTGCCAGATATCCCTCCAGCGCGAGATGGAGAGGAAGGAAACGCAGCCGGTCCTCGGTGCTGCCCTTTGCGGAGCGGCGCTTGGCCATCCGGTGGTGACGGCGCACGGGGACGCAGGCGGGCCGCTCGTCGCCCAACTGTGTTCCGTACGCGGCGGACCGGCCGCCCTCGCCCGACCAGTCCGCGACGAAGCCGTGCGGGATGTAGGAGAGATAGTGCGTACGAGGGCCGACCTGGACGTCGCCGTAGCCGCCGTAGATCTCGTGGTGCAGCCGCAGCCCGTCCACCGGCTCCTCGCGCACCAGCGGCACCAGCCGGATGCCGCCCCACACCTGCGCGGGCATGGTGGTCAGCCCGGTCATGTCGAGCTCGTTCATCGCGCCCTCTCCAGGTGTCGGTCCGGGTGGTGGCCGTCCAGGAAACGGTCCGTCCGGCGGTCCAGATACGTCTGGAGCTCGGCCAGTCCCGTCCGCCCCTCCGCGAACTGCGCGATCTCCACCAGCGCCGCCAGATCCTCGGCGTCGCGGATCCCTGCCGTCGGCACGCTCGGCGTCAGCCGGCGCACATCAAAACCGTCCGCGTCGTATACAGGGTTCACATGCACGACACTCGTCCTCCGGTCCCGGTCGAGGCGGGTGCGCCAGACTCGCAGTACCTCGCCCGCCAGCCCCGGCGGCGCGTTGTCCCAGCCGTCCGAGACGATCACCAGCCGGTCCGGCGAGTCCTCCAGGGCATCGAGGATCCGGGTGCCGAGCGGGGTCGGCCCCCAGGGGCGTACGAGCAGCGGATCGGCCGCTCCCGAGGTCCAGTGCGCGCGGTACGAACCGGCCAGCGCCTCCAGCAGGAAATGGCAGCCGAGCGCGACCGCGAGCGGACGGCGGCGCTTGACGCCCGAACCGGAGGCGGAATAGCTGTCGTCCAGCACGGCCGACACCCGCCCCCACGTCCCGGCGTACGGCCCCGCCGCACGCAGCGCCGCGGCCCGCAGCGCACCGGTCAGCTCCGCACGCCGCCGTACCCGCTCCGCCACCTCGAGGGAGAGTACGTACAGCGCGAGGCGGGTGAGCGGCATGACGCTGAGGTCGGTCTTCGTCCCGGCCCGCTGCGTACGCAGCCGCTCCAGCCGGGTCATACGCGGCGCGATCCGCTCCAGGAACGCCCCGCGCGGGATGCCGTGCTTCGCCGCGAAGCCCTCGGCGACGGTGAACGGCAGATCGTAGACCGCGACCTGCTCGAAGTGGGCGCGGCGGTACGCGTCCAGGAAGGCGTGCTCGTAGCGGACGCGCCGGCCGGGACGGAACAGGAAGTCGCCGAACTCTCCGCCCGCGAACTCGCCTTCTCCGAAAGGAAGATGGGCATGGCGAACGGCGGTCTTCAGACCGCCGCGGTACTTCACCGCGTCATGGCCGAGATCGGGCCGCGCCGCCAGCCAGTCGCGCAGGATCGCACGGGTGCGGCGGTTGTTGACCTTGGCGGCGCGCAGTGTGCGGAACAGCCGGTAGACACGCTGCGGCGGCAGCACGGCCAGCCGCGCCGCTATCAGCCGGCCCTCCGTCCGCTTCTGCGCGTCGCTCGCCTCGCCCGCCGTGCGCAGCAGCTGCTCCACGATCCGGGCGGCGTTGTGGTCGTTGATGTCGAGTGCGAGCGCGGCGGCGTACACAGACCGGTAGTTGACCCGTACGTACTCATGGAGGAAGGAGAGCGACAGCTGTTGCGCGTACGCGTCGGAGCGGAATTCACGCTGTCCGGTCGACGTCACGGCGGCGTTCACGAACAGGAGCACATCCTCGGCAGCGACCAGATCGGCGTGCGTCTCGATGGTCGGTTCAGCGTCGGCCCCGGCGGTCTCCGCCATCGTTTCTCCCCGTACGTACAAAGACGGAAGCCGACCGGGGAATGAGGGCGCGAACAGCGAAATCACTGCGTTAGAAGCAAGTCCCGGAAGTCGCACCGGAGTCCCGCGGCCGGCTCCGAAAACGTAACACCGTTCGTTTCGCGTTCCCCGGCATTTTTCTCCACGGGGCAGACTGGGCCGTATGACGAAGCCCGCGAAGCAGCTGCGTATCGGACTCCTCGGGGCCGGGCCCTGGGCGGAGCGCACCCAGGCCCCCGCGCTCGCCGCCCATCCGGATGTCGAGTTCGCCGGCGTGTGGGGGAGGCGGGCCGAAGCGGCCGCCGCGCTCGCCGCCGTCCATGACACGACGGCGTACTCCGGCGACGACGGAATCGACGCGCTCTTCGCCGACTGCGACGCGGTGGCCTTCGCGCTGCCGCCGGACGTCCAGGCGCCGCTCGCGGCGCGGGCGGCCGCGGCCGGCTGCCACCTGCTGCTGGACAAACCGGTCGCGACGACGGTGGCCGGAGCGCGTGAGACGGCGGAGGCGGCGGCGAGGGCCGGGGTCGCGTCGGTCGTGTTCTGTACCTTGCGCTTTGCCGCCGAAACCGCGCCCTGGATTGACGAACAGGCGAGGGTGGACGGCTGGTTCACGGCCCATGCGCGGTGGCTCGGTTCGCTGTACGCGCCCGGCGGGGACAGCCCGTACGCGGCTTCTCCGTGGCGGCGCGAGAAGGGCGGGCTGTGGGATGTGGGCCCGCATGTGCTGTCCGTACTGCTTCCGGTGCTCGGCGATGTGACGGAGGTGACCGCGGCTCGTGGCCCGGTCGACACCGCGCATCTGGTGCTGCGGCACGAGTCCGGGGCGTCGAGCACGGCGACGCTGAGTCTGAGCGCGCCGGTGAAGGCTTCGGGCGTGAGTATCGAACTTGTCGGCGATCGGGGGGCGGCGGTGCTGCCGGCCTGGGGCGACGCGATCCGCTCGTTCGAGGCGGCCGTCGACGCGCTGCTGGAGTCGGCGCGGACAGGGCGGGCGCACGACTGCGACGTACGGTTCGGGCTGCGGCTCACCGAGATCCTGGCGCAGGCGGAGGCGGAGCTTCTGCTGCGTGGTTAGAGCTGTGAGCTGTGGTGCTGCGTGGCCAGAGCTGTGAGCGGGGGCTCAGTCGGTGAGCGCGGTGGCAAGGACGGTGCCGTGAGGAGGCGAACGGCACCGTCCTGGAATCCGTCAGCGTCAGCTGACGCGCTCGATCCGCGCCTTGCGGATGAGGAACTTGCCGGGCTCACGAACCTGCTCGAAGGCCGCGTTGTTCAGCAGGGCGCAGCTGCCGGAGGCGGAGGCGACCTTGACAGTCGTCGACTTGTTGTTGTCGAGGTTGGTCACCTTGAGGGTGGTGCCGACCGGGAACTGGTTGCTGGAGGCGGCGGGGGCGCCGCCCTCGCCGGAGAGGGTCACGGTCGAGCCGGCGCAGACGACCTCGCCGACGTTGCCCTGGCCGCCGCCTGCCTGGTTGCCGGCATCCTGGCCGCCACCTGCCTGGTTGCCGGCACCCTGGCCGCCACCTGCCTGGTCCCCGGCACCCTGGTCGCCGCCCGCACCGGCGGGGGGCTGCGACTCGGCGGGCGGTGCGGCGGGCTGTGACTCGGCCGGGGGCGCGGCCTCGCCACCACCACCGGCACCGCCGCCGACCTCGCACCCCGAAGCTTCCTGCTGCCGCTTGATCTGCTCGATGACGGCCTGTCGGTTGGCGATCCGCGCCTCGGACTGCGCATCCGGATTGGCGCGCTGGTCGGCGATGAACTTCTCGTTGTTCTGGAGGGCGGTGACCAGCCCGTCGCAGGCCACCGACGCCTGACTGGTGCCAGTCATCACCACCGCCGTACCGCCTGCGAGGGCGGCGGCGCCGACAAGCAGAGCGATCTTCTTCTTCCCGCTGAGGGTCTTCTTGCGTGACACGTGGGACTCCTGTCGGGTGGGTTCCGTGTGCCGTTACGTACGAGTAGCCATTCCGTTCTTCTCAGCACTCTCACCTACAACTTCCTTAACTTTCCTTAAGGTTGTTGCTGCTCAACGGGCGGCAGCGCCCGGCACAGCGCGTCCAGCGCCCCGGCGTAGACGTGCTCCGGCGGTGTCGCATAACCGATGACCAGTCCGTCCCGCCCGTCCGCGGGGAAATCGGCGTGCCGGTAGTCGGCGAGCCCCTCGACGGCGAGCCCCTGCCAGGCCGCCGCCTTCACCACGGCCCGCTCGGACCCCGCCGGAAGTTCGAGCACGGCGTGGAGCCCCGCCGCGATCCCGGTCACCCGCACCTGCGGCGCCCGCTCCGCCAGGACCAACACCAGCTGGTCGCGCCGGCGCCGGTGGCGCTGCCGCATCTTCCGCACATGCCGGTCGTACGCCCCCGAGGTGATGAAGTCCGCGAGCGTGAGCTGCTCCGTGGCGCTCGACCACTGCTCGCGCTCACCCTTCGCCGCCACCACCTCGTCCACCAGGTACTCGGGCAACACCGTCCAGCCGATACGGAGGGTGGGGGAGAGGCTCTTGCTCACCGACCCCATCAACACCACCCGGTCGGGGTCGAGGCCCTGCACCGCTCCCACCGGCCGGCGGTCGTAGCGGAACTCGCCGTCGTAGTCGTCCTCCAGGACCAGCCCGCCCGTCGACCGCGCCCAGTCCACGACGGCGGCCCGCCGCTCCGGATGCAGCGGACCGCCGGTCGGGAACTGGTGCGCGGGAGTCAGCAGCACGGCGTCCACCGCGCCCAACTCGCCTATCCGGGCGCCATGTTCATCGACCGGCAGAGGTGTGGTGCGTATGCCGCCGTCGGCCAGCAGTCCGCGGTGGAACGGCAGCCCGTACGACTCCACGGCCCACCGTCCGCCCGCGACCGCCGCCATCAGCCGCAATGCGTGCGCGGCCCCGGAGCAGACGACGATCCGCCGCGGATCGGTCCGCACCCCGCGCACCCGCGCCAGATACCCGGCCAGCGCCTCCCGCAGCTCGGCCCGCCCACGCGGATCGCCGGGCCCGAACGCATCGTGCGGCGCGGTGGTCAGTGCCCGCCGCGCGGAGGCCAGCCACGCGCCGCGCGGAAAGGCGGAGGGGTCGGGCTGCCCCTGCACGAGGTCGTACGTCGGCCGGACGGTTCTGGCCGCAGTGCGCTGTCTGCGTACGGAAGCGACCGGCGCGACCTCTCCCCTGCCCGGCGGTGGGCAGGCCCCCTGCGCGACCCGGGTCCCGGACCCCTGGCGCGCGGTGAGCCATCCCTCGGCGACCAGCTCGGAGTACGCGTCGGCGACGGTGTTACGGGCGATACCGAGGTCGGCGGCGAGGGAGCGGTAGGGCGGCAGCTTCGTCCCCGGGGCCAGTCGCCCGCTCCTGACGCCTTCGCGCAGGGCCCGCAT
The DNA here is from genome assembly GCF_040651435.1 of Streptomyces sp. NPDC048479. Classification (NCBI taxonomy): domain Bacteria; kingdom Bacillati; phylum Actinomycetota; class Actinomycetes; order Kitasatosporales; family Streptomycetaceae; genus Streptomyces; species Streptomyces sp. NPDC048479. Next base: position 266,283 of record NZ_JBEZKA010000001.1, on the reverse strand, counting down.
CAGAACGGCGCGCCGACTGCCCGGACCCGTCAGCTCCAGATGCAGATCCGCACCCAGGATCTCCGCCAAATTGACCCATGAATCTGCCACTGAAATGCACCCCATTGCCGGTCGCCTGAGCCTCTAGATTCGTACACATGACGACGACAGAGATCAACACCCCGACCACCGCCCGCATCAACTTCGCGAAGCTGGCCCCGAAAGCCTTCCGCGCCGTGATCGGCCTGGACGCCGCGGCCCGCGAGGGCCTGGACCCGACGCTGGTCGAACTGATCCAGGTCCGCTCCTCGCAGCTCAACCACTGCGCGTACTGCCTGCACATGCACACCGCCGACGCGCGCAAGGCGGGCGAGAGCGAGGAGCGCCTGCACATGACCGCCGTCTGGCGGGAGGCGAAGCACTTCTTCACCGAGAAGGAACAGGCGGCGCTCGCCCTGACCGAGGCGGTCACCCTGGTCGCCGACGGCGGAGTGCCGGACGCGGTGTACGCCCACGCGGCGGCCCACTTCGAGGAGCAGGAGCTGGCTCACCTGCTCGCCCTGATCTTCACCATCAACACCTGGAACCGCATCGCACTGGCCACGGGCAAGGTGGCGGGCACGGACGAGCGGTGACGGCCGAAGAGCGGTGACAACTGGTGAGCGGTGACAGCTGGTGAGCGGTGGGCGGCTCCTCATCAACCGCCGCCCCATCGACGCCCGCCTCGTCCACACCAATGCCGAAGCCGCCTACCACGCCGCCCGCGCCGGAGCCTTCAGCGGCGAGTCGTCCCCGGCGTCGTCCTAGGACCGGCCGAGTGCGTCCCGTACCGCCTCGTCCGTACGCGCCACGACGGCCGTCCCGTCCTCAGCCGTGATGATCGGCCGCTGGATCAGCTTGGGGTGCTGCGCGAGCGCCGCGATCCACCGCTCCCGCGAACCGTCGTCGCGAGCCCAGTCCTTGAGCCCCAGCTCCTTCGCCGCGGCCTCCTGGGTCCGCGTGATGTCCCACGGCTCGAGCCCGAGCCGCCCGAGGACGGCCCGGATCTCCTCCGCGCTCGGCACGTCCTCCAGATAGCGCCGGACGGTGTACGTGGCGCCTTCCTCGTCGAGAAGGTCGATGGCGCTGCGGCACTTGGAACAGGCCGGATTGATCCAGATCTCCATGCCCCCACCGTACTGGCTCGACCACCCTCAAACACCGTCTGGCCAGCGGCGATTGTCAGTGATGGGCAGTAGAATGAACAGTAGTTCGGGATGGTCCCGCCACCGCGCCAGGAGGTTGCCGATGGCCGTTGCCACACTCACGACGAAGCCCGTGTACAAGCCGCTGAAGAAGAAGCCACTGCCGGCCGGACAGCCGCGCGAGTGGTACGTGTCCCACAACCGCCGGTTGAAGGCCATGCGCCTGGCGATCGCCCTGCTGGACTCGGGCGTCTATCACCCGGCGACCGCAGACAACCGCAAGATACATGCGACGGCGGAGCGCATCGGGGTCCACCCGCCGTCCGACACGACGTGCCGGATGGTGCGGGCACTGATCCGCTACGGCCGCTGAACAGACTCAACAAGCTGAGCAGCGCGAACAGCTGGACAGCGTGAACAGCTGAACAAGCCGAACAACCGCGTCCCGCCGCTGTCACCCGAGGTGACGGCGGCGGGACGCGCACGTCTTCGGGAAGCTGCGCAGACCGGATGCCATCGGCGAGGCTCTCGGGGCACTCGCGCCGCCTGTCGGCAACTGTGACTCGCCCGGCCACAAGCTCCTCGTAACAACTCAAACGGCATAGGGTGCAGTTGGCGCACATTGGGGCATTCTGGTCCCACTCGGTTCGAGCTGCCCTGGGGGAGTCATGTCCCATCCGCACCGCACCCTTCGAAGTTTCCTCGTCCTCGCGGCGGCCGGCGTGCTGGGTGCCGGCGCCGCGCTCGCCTTCGCTCCGCCCGTCGCCGCCGAACCGGCGACACCGGTCGCCTATCCCGCGGGAGCGAGCGCAACCCGGTACTCCGGACTGGCCTTCGACACCTGTACGGCACCGCCGCTGTCGGCGATCCAGACGTGGAGCGCATCCCCGTACCGCGCTGTCGGTGTGTACATCGGGGGCATAAGCCGCACCTGCGCCCAGCCGGAGCTGACCGCGTCATGGGTGACGTCCGTATCGGCGCTGAAGTGGCGTCTGCTGCCCATCTACAAGGGCCTGCAACCGCCTTGCGGCGGCAGGCCCACCGACGCCAAGATCAGCCGGGCCGCCGCGACCGCCAGGGGCCAGGGAACCGCGGCGGCCGCCGACGCCGTCGCCAAGGCGAAGGCGCTCGGTATGCAGCCCGGCAGCGCCGTCTACAACGACATCGAGCAGTACACGCAGACCGACGCCACATGCCGGACCGGAGTGCTGGCGTTCGTCTCCGCCTGGACGAAGGAACTGCACCGGGTCGGCTATGTCTCGGGCGTCTACATGAACCTCAACTTCGGTGCGAAGCAGCTCTCCGACGTCTTCACGTCCACCTCCTACGCCCGTCCCGACGCGCTGTGGATCGCCCGCTTCGACGGGGTCGACTCGCTGAAGGGCTGGACCGGCATCGCCGATTCCACGTGGGCGGTCCACCAGCGGGCCAAGCAGTTCAAGGGCGATCACGACGAGACCTACGGCGGCGTCACCCTCAACATCGACACCGACCGGCTCGACGCGCCGGTCGCCACCGTGGCGTACACGTACACGGTGACGAGCTCCACCACGCTCAACGCCCGCACCGGCCCCTCGACCAGCTCCCCCGCCGCCGCGTCGCACGCGCCCGGATCCGCCCTCAAGGTGGTGTGCCAGGCGCCCGGTTCCACCGTCGGCACCACCGCCGTATGGGACAAGCTCTCGGACGGCACCTACGTCACCGACTACTACGTCAGCACCCCGTCCAACACCGGATACAGCGCCCCGGTGCCGCGCTGCACGTACCCCTACCAGACCACCGCGGCCGGCGGCCTCGCCGAGCACACGGGCGCCGGCACCTCGTCCGCTGTCCGTGGCACGTCCCCCAACGGGTCTTTGGCGTGGATGGTCTGCCAGCGGTCCGGCTCGGCGGTCGGCACCACCAAGATCTGGGACCGGCTCGACAACGACCGCTATGTCTCGGACTACTACGTGGCCACACCCAGCAACACGACCTACAGCAAGCCGGCTCCGCGCTGCTGACGTACATGCCCGGGGCGATCGCTCAGGCAGCCGCCCCGGGCGCCCACGTCGGCACTGCCGCATCGCCGACGCCCAACGTCCCGTGCCCGAGGACCGCCGCCTTCATACCGAAGCTGACCTTGTTCTGGTACTCCGGCTCCCGCCGGTACGTCGCGAGCGTACGGATCGGCTCGGGGCCTACGCGGAGCCCTGTGAGCTGGTCGACCAGCGGGACACCGCACCGCATCGCCCGGACCGCGTAGGCGAGCCGGACGGTCCCGATCTCCAGCCGTCGCATCTCGTCCTCGGCGTGCGGCTCCGCGCAGCCGCCGAGGACGATGTTCGGCCGGAAGCGGTCCATCGGCACCGGAGCCGCGCCACGCTCCGCGATCCGCGCGTTCAGTCCGTCCACCGACGCCTGAGACGCCACCAGCACGGCATGCGCGTCCGCGAACCCGACCTTGCCCGGCGTCTCGCCCCAGCCGTCCCGGTCGAAGTCCGAAGGCACCCGCGCCAGCCGGGACTTCGCCCCCAGCACCTCGGAGAACCACTCCGCGGCGGCATCCCCCTGATCCGCGCCCTGCCCGATGGCCCGCCCGAACATGCTCACCGGCCGCCGCTCGCCGTCCGGGTCGACCGCCAGCAGCACGCTCTCGACCCCGTCGGCGGACAGCCGCAGTGACGCACCTCCGTCGACGATCCCGGGCCGGATCGCGGCCATGGCGGGCAGCGTGCGCTGACTGCGGAATGCACCGTCCGAGGCGTCGACGACCATGAAGGTACGGTCGTGCTCGAGCCCCGTCTCGCCGACCCGGGCGGAGTCGACTTCCGTACCGGCGCAGCCCTTGACCGGGTAGTACGTCAATTTCTGCACAGTGATCCCCATGCCGCTCGATCGTACGTGCGCGCGGCGGCGTGGCGACCCCCGGTCAAGGCCCCGAGACGGTCAAGGCCCCGAGACGGTCACCGCCTCCGGCGGATCGCCGCCTCGCGACCCGGCAGGTCAGATCCGGGCGCTGAGGCGCGCCTTCGCGGCCGGCCACTCCTCCGTGAGGAGGGAGAAGTACACGGTGTCCCGCCATGTACCGTCCGGGCGTCGGCGGTGGCGGCGCAGCACACCCTCGCGCCGGGCCCCCAGACGCGCGATGGCGGCCTGCGACCGCTGGTTCATATGGTCCGTCTTCAACTGGACGCGCCCCATGCCCAGCTCCTCGAAGGCATGCGTCAGCAACAGCAGCTTCGCCTCGGTGTTGACCGCGGTGCGCCAGGACGCGCGCCCGTACCAGGTCCAGCCGATCTCCAGACGCTCGTTCTCCGCGTCGACGTCCATGAACGTGGTCCAGCCGACCGCCCGGCCGGTCGCGCGACGGATGACGGCGAACGGTATGTACGTGCCGTGCTCCGCGGCTTCAAGCAGTTCACCGAGCGTGGCGCCGAGTTCGTCCTGCGTATGCGGCGTCGGGCCGCCCTGCCAGCGCCAGACCTCGTCGTCTCCGCCGCCCGCGGCGAAGAGGTCGCCGAGATGCTCCATCGTCAACGGTTCGAGGCGCACATGGCGGCCAGTCAGTGTCAGAGGCAATGGTGTCTGGGCAGGCATGGCTCGAACCGTAACCATTTTCTGCACTAGCCGCAATCCTGTTTTGCACTAGTGCGATGCCCTACCGATTAGGCTTGCCGCGGGCCCTGAATCGATCAAGTATGCAGTTCCAAGTGGGTAGTTACCCCAGGGCAAGCGGCGGGAGGGGCGGGGCATGGGGAACGTACGGAGACCAGGGGCGTATGTCTGCGGGATCGACGCGGCGATGGACGTGGTCGGCGGGAAGTGGAGGGTGCTGATCCTCTGGGCGCTCAACGAACAGACCTGCCGCTTCGGCGAACTGCGCAGGCTGGTGCCGGGCGTGACCGAGAAGGTTCTCGCCTCTCATCTGCGGGAGTTGGAGGCAGACGGCATTGTGCATCGCGAGGTCCATGCCGAGGTACCGCCTCGCGTCGAGTACTCGCTGACCTCGCTCGGGGTCTCACTCAACGACGCGCTGGCGCCTCTCGGCGCCTGGGGACGGGAGAACGTACTCGCGGGCTCGGTGGACGCTCACCAGCCACAGCCCTAGGTGCCGAGCCTCCTCACGGAACGAGTGTGCCGCGTCGGCGCAGTGTGACGTGTCACAGACAACTCGGCGGTGCTGTGGGAGTTTCAACTGTGTTACTCCCCAGTGGAGTTGCTGAAGAGCCGAGGATGAGGACCGGACGGCACGACGGACCGCATCGGTCGCCCCGCGAGGGCGCCGGGGGCGGAACCGAGGGCCGGCGGCGGCATCCGGCTCGAGACGGTCTGCCCGTACGTGGAGAGGATCGAATGAGCACTCTGGAAGCCATGACGCTCGACCAGGTGGTCGACACGGCTCGGTACCCCCTGCCGGAACTCGAGAACGCCGAGGGACAGGCCGTGGTTGCCCGTGCCCGGCGCGAACTGTCGACACTCGGCTGCACCGTGCTGCCGGACTTCATCCGCCCGTCGCTCCGAGATGTCCTGCAACAGGAGTGCTCGGCCATCGCCCCCCGGGCACACTTCGAGGTCGAAACGGTCAACGTCTACAACATCGCGGTGGACTCGGCTCTGCCGGAGGATCACCCCGGCCGGAGGACCTTCCAGCGGGGCAACGCGTTCGTCGCGCGGGACCGCGTCCCCGCAGACTCCCTCATCAGCCTTCTCTACTCGCACACGGTGTTCCAGCGCTTCGTCGCCCGCTGCTTCGGACTGCCGCAGCTGCACGAGTTGGCCGACCCGCTCTCCGGGCTGGTTCTCAATGTCGTCGCGCCGGGTATGGAGCACCCCTGGCACTTCGACACCAACGAGTTCACCGTGAGCATGCTCACCCGGCAGGCGCAGGACGGCGGCCTCTTCGAATACTGCCCGAACATCAGGTCCGCGCACGACGAGAGCTTCGACGACGTCCGGGACGTACTGGACGGCCGGGGTGAGCGGTTGACCAGGCGCCTCTCCCTGCAACCTGGTGACCTGCAGCTGTTCAAGGGCCGCTACTCGCTGCACCGGGTGAGCCCCGTGCGGGGCGAGGTCGCGCGCCACTCCGCGATATTCGCGTACAGCGAGCGCCCCGGAGTCATCGGCAGCGTCGCACGGACCCGGCAGCTCTTCGGCCGGGTACTGCCCGAGCACCTGGCGGCCGAGGGCCGGGCCGTCCGGGGCGACCGACTGCTGGATTAGCAGACCGCGAAGGAGTGCAGTCGTCGCAGGCCGTTTCCCCACTCTGAGATCGACCGAGGAGTAAGCCCTGTGCGTTTCGACGCGACCGGAAAAGTCTCTCTCGACCACATCTACACCCAGCCCGATCCCCGCAGCTATTTCCGCCTACTGCGCCCGCTCGGCTACTGCGTTCCGCAACAGGCCAAGCCCTACTTCGCGAAGCTCATCAAGGAGTACCGGGAGTCCCAGCACGTCACGGTGCCGAAAGTGCTGGACATCGGCTGCTCGTACGGAATCAACGCCGCCCTGCTGAAGTACGACGCGACGATGGACGAGCTGTACGCGCGCTACGACGACGAGGATCGCGAGGGGGAGAGCCGCGAAGCCCTGCTGGCCCGCGACCGCGAGCTGTCCCGCTCGCGCCGACCCGCCCAGCCCATCCGCTTTGTCGGCCTCGACACCTCCGGCAGCGCGCTGTCCTACGCGCTCGAGGCCGGGTTCCTCGACGACGCGGTGCACGCCGACCTGGAGGACCACGAGCCCACACCGCGCCAGCGCGCCCAGTTCGCCGGGACGGACCTGGTGATCTCGACGGGCTGCCTCGGCTATGTCACCGAGCGGACGCTCGGGCGCGTCATCGAGGCACAGGGCACCCGCCGGCCCTGGATGGCGCACTTCGTGCTGCGGATGTTCCCGTTCGACCCCGTCGAGCGCGCACTGGCAGGGCTGGGCTACCGGACCATTCGTGTCGAAGAGGTATTCAAGCAGCGGCGGTTCGCCTCTTCGCAGGAACAAGCGCTCGTACTCGAGCGCATGTCGGCCGCCGGAGTGGATGCGCGGGGCCTGGAAGCGGAAGGCTGGATGTACGCACAGCTCTTCCTTTCCCGGCCCCACGACATCCCAATTCCCAACGATCCGAATCGAGAGCAGAATTGAAGATCAGTCAGGACGTAGCAGGCAACGTGACCTTCGCCCAGGAGGACAGCCTGCCGCGCGTGCCCCTGCCCACTCTGGAGGCGAGCTGTGAGAGGTTTCTCGCCTGGTCCGCGCCGCTGCTGAGCGCCGACGAGCGGGCGGCGACCGAGGGTGAGGTGGCCGCCTTCCTCCGGCCGGACGGCCCCGGCCGGGTGCTGCACGCGGCGCTGGAGGAGTACAACGCCGCGGAGGGCGTGCACAGCTGGCTCGATACCTTCTGGCCCTACCGCTACCTGGGCCGCCGGGACCGGATCGCGCTCAACGCCAACTTCTTCTTCCTGTTCCAGGACTCCGGCCAGGCGCAGGTGGAGCGGGCGGCCGGGCTCATCGCCGGGGCTCTCAACTACAAGCGGCAGCTCGATCAGGAGCTCATTCCGCCGGTGGTGCAGCGCGGAGCGCCCCAGTCGATGGTGCAGAACAAGTTCCTGTTCTCCGCCACCCGGATCCCCGGTGCGCAGCAGGACACCGTCCGCGCCCCCTACACCGACCAGTGGCCCGGCCCGTCCGACGCCCGGCACGTCGTGGTGTTCTTCCGGGGCAACATGTTCCGGCTGGACGTGCTCGGCTCGGACGGTGTCCCGCACAGCCTGGACGACCTCGAGGCGGGGCTGCGCGCCGTGATGAAGTCCGGCGCCGAGCCGGCCGGCGCGGACTCCTCGGTGGGCCATCTGACCACCATGGCCCGCGCGGAGTGGGCGGCCGCCCGCGAGTCCCTCCTCGCCCGCCACCCCCGCAACGCCGACGCACTGGACGACGTCGAGACCGCGCTGTTCTGCGTGGCTCTGGAGGACTTCGCACCCGCGGACACCCAGGACACCTGCGACCAGCTGCTGTACGGCGACCGCGGCAACCGCTGGTTCGACAAGGCCGTGTCTTTCATCGTCTTCGCCGACGGCCGGGCGGGCATCAACGTCGAGCACTGCGAGCTGGACGGGACCACCATCCTCAGCTTCACCGACGCCTTGCTCAGCGCCCCGGCAGAGGAGCACTCACTGCAGTCCGGGGCCCGTTCCCAGGGGCTGCCGGCGCTGGAGCCGATCGTGTTCGAGCTGGACGACGCCCTGCGGGCCCAGGTGCGCTCGGCCGCCGACGCGTTCGCGGCGTACGGGCAGAACACCGCGACCAGCACCGTGTCGTTCGCGGACTTCGGCAGCAGCGCGATCAAGGCACTGGGGGTGTCGCCGGACGCATTCGTCCAGGTCGCCTACCAGCTCGCCCACCAGCGCGCGAAGGGGCACCTGGGCGCCACGTACGAGTCGATCGCCACCCGGCAGTACCGGTACGGGCGGACCGAGGCGATGCGCGTTGTCACCCCCGAGATGCGGGAGTTCGTGGCGGCGATGGACGACCCGGCGACGGACGCGGACACCCGGCGCGCCGCGTTCCGGGCCGCCGCCCAAGGCCATGTGGCGCGCGCGAAGGAGTGCCAGGCGGGGCAGGTGCCCGAGCAGCACCTGTGGGAGCTGGAGCTGATCCAGCGGCGGCGCGGGGCCGAGCTCGGGGTGACCGAGCAGCCCGCGCTGTACCGGACGCCGGGCTGGCTGACGATGCGGGACGACTACCTGAGCACCAGCTCCGCGCCGTCCGAGAACATCCAGTACTTCGGCTTCGGCTCGACCAGCAGCCGGTGTATCGGTGTGGCGTATGTGCTGCTGCCCGAGCGCTTCAACCTCTACCTGAGCACGCCGCTTGCGGTGGCCGACCAGATGCGGACGTTCGCCGACCGGCTCCGGGAGGCGGTGGCCGAACTGCGGGAGCTGGTGTCGTCGGAGGGGTCCGAGGACTGAGCGGCCCGGGACGGGCCAAGGCGGGCTGACCAAGCCCGGGGGCCGACTCGTCAACAGAGTCGGCCCCCGCACACGGCTGAGGTCCGCATGCTGCGTTGCGCTACGCCATCAGGGCGAGCAATACGCGATGGCCTGAATCCTCTTGGTGCTGCGGGTTGGGTTGTCGCCGACGACTTGCCAGCTGTCGTCGGGGGTGGCGGTCGTGGTCCGCCAGGAGATACCCGGCACAACCCCGGCGTTGGGGGTGTACCAACCGCCGGAGACCGCCTCCTGGCCGGACGGACATTGGGCTGTGCTCTGGGTGGAACCACCCGCAGGCACGCTGACGAGTGGTCCCCAGTATGCAGTGGTGCCGCCGGCGCCAGCGGGACCTGCGGGGCCGGTCGGCCCCAGCCCGCCCGTCGGACCCGTCGGCCCGCCCGGCGTACCCGGCACACCCTGCGCGCCCGTCGGACCCGTCGGACCCGTCGGGCCCGTCGCTCCCCTCTTGCAGTTGTCGTTGCCGCCGAGTTGCGACACGTCCGTGCACGCATCGACTACGCCGCTCGGACCGCTCGATGCGCTCACGCGCTCGCCCAGGCTCTGAGCCGCGGCCGCGACAGGACTGATCACCCCGGCCGCCACGACCAGCGCAAGCGAGGCGATGGTGCTGCCGGCCAACCACTTGTCTCGAGGCGGCAGTGGCCCCAGCACGGCCCCTGTCCTGTTGTCAGGACTCATGTATTTGCTCCTTGTTTCAATCGTTTTGTCCGAACCCAAGGGTGAGCTTGGCCCGTACGCGGCCGATCGATCGTCACGCACGACCGGAACGCGCCGACTTTCGATAACTCGGAGCAATCGACATATTCATGATGAGCCGATTTTCGTCCGCTGCCAGGCGGTTGGGGGCGCGCGGCCTATCAGCACCGTTCCGAGCCGCTCCGCGTAGGCAGAAGCCCGTAAATTGCGTGTACTTGAGCCCGGTCACGCACCGGGGCCGTCGAAGTGCGCGAGCCTCGGCGACGGAGATTGCTCGGGTAACTCTGGTACGCCGCGCGGTGTTTCGGTTCGGACGCGGTGGTGTGGTGCCGCGAGGAGCATTGCGCGGCACCACAGGCGGGGCAGCTTGTCAGCCGTTGACGCAGGTGTTGCCGGATGCCTCGTTCAGCAGCGCGATGATGTCGATGGTGTTGCCGCAGAGGTTGATCGGGACGTGGACCGGAGCCTGGATCACGTTGCCCGAGACGATGCCCGGGGAGCCTGCGGCGACGCCCTTGGCCCCGCTGTCGGCGACTGCGGCACCGGCGCCGCCCAGGAGCGCGCAGGCAACCAGGCCGGCTGCGGCAACCATTGATCGGACTTTCATGCTGATCTCCTATCGGTTGAGGTCGTGCCAACTCATCCGATAACACTTGCCTTGTGTGACCGAGTCGTTCACTCCTTGGTGGGCGAGTCGGTGAACGAGCAGGGCCGGGGCCTGAACGGGTCCACCTGCACCGCTACCCGGGCCGGCGCAGCGCCAATGCCCGCCACCCCGATGTCCTCGCCGCCCAGCGCCGGGAACGCGCCCGCATCCGCAGCGCAAAGGGCATCCGCCGGGGCGGACGCCCCCTGTCGGTGGCCGCGTGACCAATCACCTTGGTGAGTCCTACTCCTGGGGCTGCCAGGCGTAGCGAATGTCCGGCTCATGTTCCTCATTGCGCAGTCCGTCAGTGCGCTCAACTGCGATGAAGCCGTGTCGCTCGTAGAACCGTTGCGCTGGTTCGTTGACCTGGAACGTCCACAACCTCAGTCCATCGGGCCGCTGCTGCTTCGCCAACTCCACGAACCGGTCGCCCACACCCCGGCCGCGCCACGACGGATCGAGGTAAAGCTGTTCCAGTTCTCCGCCATCGAGTACCAGGAGCCCGACCACGGCGCCCTCGGCGACGACTACCCAGGTCTCGTACTGAGGCACGACCACGTAGGAGAACCAGTCCCGCACCTCATCGTTGCTGTGCGCGCGGCGCACGGTCGGCAGCGCAGCGGTGAAGGAACGCAGCCACACGTCGGCTATGTCGGCCGCATCGGAGTCGTCCGCACGCCGAAAGACAAGCTCAGCACTGTTCACAGCGCGCGACTATCGCAGATGAGTGGTCCTGACGCATCCGGATTCGAGATCGCGGCCCATCCACGAAGGTTTCTCCGCTCAGTCATCCATACGTGTCGCTGAGCACCCAGCATGCCCAGGTGACGACGGTCACCGGCACGACGATGGCCACCGAGCCGAGAACAATTCCGGCCCGCGCGCGGTTGCGGGCAACCCCCTCCTCCCCCTGCATGTCGCGCAGAGCCCCCACGCCGGAGACGACCGCACAGATCCCGACAGGCACGATCAGGTAAACGGGGAAGAGCCGGATCCACCAGGAGACGGCGGACGGCAGCCAAGGGCATCCGAACATGGCCACGGCGCCGACGCCCAGGAGCAGCGAGCAGGTGCCGGCGCGCCCCTGCGGGGCCGTCACTTGGGGCTCCACTCGGACTCCGGCCACTCGTACTCGTCGAAGCCGTCCGGGAGCTTCCCGCACGGGGCGAAAATGCTGACGGCGAGCGTTCCGGTGGGCTGGTACCAGTCCACATCGACCTTTTCGTCGGTGTCTGGGCGCTCGAACCTGAAGCCCAGGTCGGAGACGTTCTCGCTGGAGAGCTTCCAGCCCTCCTGCTCCAGCCGTCGGCGTACGCGCTCCTGACCGGTGCGGGCGGTGTTCCTCGGGACGTCCGTCACACGCCATTCGAGTCCGAAGCTGCGCACGTCGCTGCGGCCTTCGTCTATGTGCGCGATGGACCGCAGCCCGCGGTAGTAGCAGGTGCCCGTTTTCACGCGGGAGCTCACGTCGGGCGGCCCGGGCAGGGCCACCTCGTCGTACACCCGCCGGGCTTCCTGCTTGAGCCGAGTGGCGACCTGGTCAGGGTCGCTCGCCGGATATGGCTCCCCGTTCCACACGCGGTAGCAGGTCACGGCCACGGTCACGGTCATGGCCACGACGAGCAGGACGCCGATGAGCCACAGAATCGAACGAACGGGGTGCTTCTTCAGCATCCGTCGGCCCCCACGCCGGCCGTAGTGGCGGCCACGCGAGGGACGCGCCACATCGAAGCGGGACGGAAGGTGCAGGTGGCAGGCTGAACGGAACTCATAGTGCGGAGATTAGAGGGCCGGGGACGCGCGGCGCGTGGGGGTGGCTACTCAGATCCAGGTGAGTAGCCAAGCAGCTCCGGCAGTCGAACATGGGGTTCAGCGGGCCGACACGATGGCTTGCCGCACCGACCGATTGCCCCGCCCTCAGACGCCAGCGACCGCGCGGTGAGGTCGAGGCGGTGCAGGCCGAGGTTGGCCCAGGCAACCTGGTCCGTGGCCGTCGGCCGTACTCCTCCGAAGGGGAAGAGATGGAGCGGGTGGCAGCCGCGTGACAGCGGTGAGGGCTGCTACCGGGAAATTGGGGGTAGCAGCCCTCGCTGCTGTTGCTGACAGCGCATCAGGATTTGGCGTGGCGATGCACACTCAATCCAACGCGATGGTGCTCAACTGATCGACACTACTGACCGGCGTCAGCCGCCCAGCCCGTCAGCGGCCTGCTTGATGTCCGCCGCGAAGGTGCTCACCTCGGTGTAGACACCGGGCTTGCCCGGGCGCGCGCAGCCCTCGCCCCAGCTGACGATGCCGACCTGGATCCAGGCACCCGCGTCGTCCTTGCGGAACATGGGGCCGCCGGAGTCGCCCTGGCAGGTGTCGACGCCGCCGGTGTCCAGGACCCCGGCGCAGAGCTCTTCGCCGGGGGTCAGCTGGTCGCCGTACGCCGTCTGGCAGGTGGCATCGTCGATGAACGGGACCTTGGCCTTGAGCAGATAGCGCTGCTGGGCGCCGCCTTCCTTGTCCGCGCCCCAGCCGGCGATGTCGAAATCGCCAGTGTTGAACTTGTCGTCTCCGGCGATCGGCAGGGTCGGCAGATCGATCGGCTTCTCGAGCTTGATCAGTGCCCAGTCCTTGCCCTTGCCGTTGTAGCCGGGCGCCTGGAGGACCTCGGTGGACTTCGCGCTGATGGCGTTGGAGTCCTCCAGGTCGACGACGCCCGCCGTCGCGGTGATGCCGGTGTTCGGGCCGCTGCCGTCGACGCAGTGAGCGGCGGTGAGAACGATGTTCTTGGCGTACAGCGCGCCGCCACAGCCCATGGACAGGCGGACCATGAACGGGAATTCACCCTGATCGGCCTTGGTCCCGCCGACGACCGTGGTGCCTACCTCACCGCGTGGGGTCGGTGCGGAGGCGGCGTTGGCCGAGCCGGGCTGGAGGCTGAAGGCGGCGAGGGCGACGGCACCGATCGCGGTGGTCGTCCTGAGGTGCTTCAGGTAGCTCTTCAACGGACTTCCTCTCGTGGGGGGTACGCCCAATGACGGGCCCGTGCCAACCCCGGAATCGGAAGTCACCACCGAAGGAAGTGCGTTGAAAAACGGCAGCACGCCGCAAGGCGTCCGAACCCAGTGGGGGATGAGTCCGCAAAGCGCCCTGCGATTATGTGGAACAAGTGACCGGGGCGACAAGGGTGCGCAATCCCTCAACTCCCTCTAGTGCTGTGGCCTGTTGGGGACATACCGGCCGATTCAGCCGCCGGCTCGGGGTGATGGGCCTGACGAGTAGAGGCGGGAAATCTTTCTGACCTGCATGTCTGCGGCTGGCATCAAGGCCTCGCCGCAGGCGCGTTCAATGCGTACCGGATCGGCCGGCGCCGGGTCGTGTTCCGGGAGTCGTTGACCGGTTCGACGATCACTGATCGGCCCGAGGAAGTCACGGCGCACGTCCATGCCTGCGAGCATCTTCGTGCGCGCGCTGCTTCTCCGGCGGCGTCACTTGATCTGATCGACTCGGCGAGGAGCGCCCTGTGTCTGGAACTTCGGAACAGCTGGTCTGGGTGAAGTCGACCTATACGGACGCCGGCGCCTGCGTCGAATGGGCACGGCCCGCAAGTGGCGTACTGCGTGCCGGTGGATCGCAGTACGGCACGCCGACGACCACATCCACATCCTCGCGACCACCGTCCGCGCCGACGGCCGCCGCCCCCGTACGAACCGGGACGGCTGGCGAGCACAGCGGGAATGCCGAAAGATCGAGGCCGAGTTCGGGCTGCGCCGCCTGAAGTCCGGCGACCTCACTGCCCCGCGCACCCCCACAGGCGCCGAGCGGGCCAAGGCCGAGCGCCAAGGCCGGGAGGAGCCCGCGCGGGAGTGGCTGCGCGAGCAGGCGTACGCGGTCGCCGCCGCAGTACGCAGCATCGACGAGTACTTCACCGTGCTGCGTTCCCTCGGCATCCAGGTCAAGCCGCGCATCGGCCCGGAAACCGGCGAGGTGACCGGGTACAGCCTGGCCGCCCCTGGCGACACCACCGGAGGCCAGCCCGTCCGGTACGGCGGCTCAAGCCTCGCCCCCGACCTGTCCTACAACCGCCTGTGCGAGCGTCTCCCCACCCAGGATCTGGTCGACCGCCCCCAGCAGATGACGGATCCGGCCGAACCGTGGCACCGCGCCGAAACCGCTATCCGCCACACCCACGCCGCCCTCGCCTCGGGCGACGAAGCCATGGCCCAGGGCCACCTGGATGCGTTCGGCGACGCACTCCACAACCTGGTCCTCGCCACCCACGGCCCGCACCAGGCCGAACTACGAGCCGCAGCAAGGGCGTTCAACCGCGCCCGACGCTCGGCTGTCCGAGCCGACCACCAGGCCGCCAGCGCTCTGCGCCAAGCCGCCAAGGAACTCTCCTACGCCACACGCGATCCTGGCGGCTTCGCCGTCGCCGTGATCTTCGTCGCCCTCCACCTGGCGCGTGCCGCCGCCAATTGGCACGAGCAACGCGGCCACGAGCAGCAGGCGGCAGCGGCCGAGGAAGCCTTCCGCCACCTGCAGGCGGGTTACCAGCAGGCCGGCGAGCCGGTACTGGCGGATCTCACCCGACGCGCCCCACGCACCGCCACCGTCCGCCGCTTCGAGCAAGACCTGCGCGCAGCCCTCCCCGACCACGCCGACCGCATCCTCGCCGACCGCATCCTCGCCGACCCCGCCTGGCCAGCCCTGACCACAACCCTCGCCCGCGCCGAGACCGCCGGCCACAACCCCCGGCGCCTCTTGGCCGAAGTCGCCGCCCAGCGAGAACTCGACACAGCCGGACAGCCCGCCGAAGTCCTCAACTGGCGCATCACCGTCCAGCCGAACAAGCGAGCACAGGCAGCACGCAGTCGAAGCACCCGGACACCCACGCCCGTCACACCCGCACCGCAGCTCACACCTATGACGGTGAGCGAACGGCCACCGGAACACAGCCGACGCCGATAGCGAAGTTGGCCCTCAGCGACGGCAGACGAGGATGCCGCCCAGGCACGTGACCTCGAAGGCCCCGGACTGGGCGATGTGATCGACGAGAATCGCACGGGCCCGCTCGATCGTGGCCTCGAACGGCACGTCGTGCTGGTCCGCCCAGGCCTGGTAAGACGCCATGTGCGCGATGACCGGCTCGGGATCCTGGACCGAGATGGTGCCGGGCAGTTCGATTGTCTCCACGCGACCGAACTGCTCCCCCAAGAAGGCTCCGGCCTTCTCCAGGGAGAAGCGGGCACTGAGCGAGATGCGGGCCGGGCCCCGTCCGGTGCCGAGGACGTCGCCTGCGGCCCGCTGCCACAGGTCGTCGAGTTCGGCCTTGTCCCGGTCGCTGTTCGTGGAGGCGATCACCAGCCCGTCACGGGCGACAATGCGGGACAGCTCCCGCACTGCCCGGGGGATGTCGGGGACGTGGTAGAGCATGTGCAGCGCCAGGGCGGCGTCGACACTCGCCGTGGCCAACGGCAGGCGAGTGGCATCCGCCACGGCGACGGGGCCGGGCACGCCGGTGAGGATACCGGGAGCGATGTCCAGGCCGAGCAGAACCAGATCGGGCCGCTCGTCCCGAAGCCGCTGGATGAACTTGCCATTGCCGCAGCCGACATCGACCACTCGCCCACGTACACCGCTCAACTGCTCGGCAACGATGCCGGGCAGGTCGTAACGGGGCATCTGCCACTGGTAGAGCGACTGACGGGCGGCCAGATCCCGGTCACTGCTGTAGGCGCTCCCGGCGAGGCGGCTCCGGTCGGTGACAGCGGCGTCGTGCGCGGCGGACAGTTCGGTCACGTCGGCAGCTCCGGAGGATGGGGGGCGGGTGAGGCCGCGAGAACGGCCGTGTGCTGGAGTCGTTCGCGTAGGTGTGCGGCCTGCGCGGCTCCACCGTACTGCGGCCCGCTCAGCTCCCGGCCCAGAGCGGTGAGCCGGCGCACGATGCTGGCCGACATGCGCTCGGGCGGGGATTCGAGGACGAAACCGAGCATCGCCTCGGTACCGTCCAGGTCGCCCAGGAGCAGATGACCACGGGCGAGATCGACATGGGCGGCGAACAGGTCACCCACCGACTGGTCGTCGTCCTCGGCACTGCGGTAGAGCCGGATCGCGGTGTCCGCGCTCACGATGGCCCGCCGGACGTGCTCCCGCCCGCCCACGGCCAGGTAGCTCGTCCCGGCGTACGCGAACTGCTTGGCGGCCGGGAAGGCGAAGAGGCCCGGCACCTCGTCGTGGCCAGGCATCGCTTCACGAGAGCGTTGGGCGTCCGCCAGCGCGGCCACTGCACCCGCTCGATCTCCGGCTATGGCCAGTGCCCGTGCCTCCAGGCTCGCCAGCCGGGCTCCAATGGTGCCGCTAGCCCGGTGGTGACGGCCCGCCTGCGCCAGCCGCGCCGCCTGCTCGTACTGCCCGGTCCAGTAGGCGATCAGGGACTGCACCGCACGTACCCAGGCCAGCATCCCCTCGTGCCCGGCCGCCTCGGCGCAGGCCCGGGCAGTACGGGCATGCGTGGCTGCGGAGTCGTAGTCGCCCAGGTCGAGGCAGACGTGTGCGGACAGCCCGCACAACCGTGAAGCCGCGACGTACAAGTCGGTGGTCTGCCGGGGGCGCTGACGCCCGCGTAGCAACTCGAACGCCCCGTCCCGCAACCGCTTGATCTCGACATGCAGTTCCAGCAGCGGGTGGCTGACATAGACACGGGCGAGACGGGCGACGTCGGCCTCCAACTGCTCGACGACGAACTCGTCGGCGTTGCGCTGCGCGATGAACCGGGCGAAGTCGGCTGACATCGCAGCGTCCGCCAAGACTGCGCCCACACCCGAGCGCGAAGGCGCCACAGGCGGCGCCGTCGAGGCCCCTGTGGCGCTGTCTCCGCCCAGGCGGCTCTTGCTGACCGCGACAGCACGGTCGAGCACTGCGACGTCGACGCCGAACACCTGCGCCAGGTGTTTGCGGGTGTACGGGACCGGGATACGCGCCTCACGCTCGTAACGCCCGATCTCCTTACCGGTCTTGGCGGCACGCCCCTCCAGGGCGTTGTACTCGTCGGCCACCCGCTGCTGCGTCCAACCACGGTCGGTGCGCAGCCGAACGAGCAGCCCGCCGATCCCCGTGTCGCCCATCCGCTCTCCCTCGAGCACGCGAGTTCTGGCCCCCATAGTGGCCCCTGGTATGGCCCCCACGCTGGCTCCCGACCCAAACGAGCTACAGCGGTTGGCTGTTGGCCATGCCCAGCACACTGCCCGACGAGCCGGACACCCTCGCACCGGTCCAAGCCCTCGACCGCGCCGTCGAGCACGAAGCGATGCTCTTCGACCGACGCCGAACCACCCCAAGCGCCGCCCGCTCCTTCGTCGCCGAGACCCTTACCCAATGGGGCCGGACCGAACGCCTCGACGACATCCGGCTGTGCGCGTCCGAGCTGGCCACCAACGCCGTCCTACACGGAGCCCCTGCGGGCGGTCAGGTTCTCGTACGCGTCGAAATGCACGCCACCGTGCTGCGCATCGAAGTGCACGACGGCGGCAACGGCAGACCCGAAAAACGGGAGACGCGGGACACCGCCGACGACGGCCGCGGCCTTCTGCTCGTGTCCGCAGTCGCCGACCACTGGGGCGTGGAGGAACGTCAGGGTCCCGGCAAGTGCGTCTGGGCCGCCTTCCACCAAAGCGCGGTGCCCACATGCTGATGCCCGCGAGTGCCAAGTCCTTGACCCCAACGGCTGGGTTGATCACCTCTCTCGCCACCACCACATGGGTGGACACCACTCCAAGGGGCGCCACGCTGTGCTGCCTCCTACTCGTGCCTCAGCCACCCCGCGGTACGTACGAGACGACGGGCGTCATCGAGCAGCGCATGCGCGCCGTCGCCGACGCTCTGCGCCTCGGTCCCGCCACCGCGCCTCCGCCGGACATCGGGCCACGCCTGCGTCAAATCACTCCGACCGAGGTGGCCTTGCGTTTTGACGGCACCCCTTACCGCAAACGCATCCCCTCAGGCCGTCCCTGGACTCTGCTGCTCGGTCAGGGAACACCAGTGGCCCTCGTCCTGGGCCTGGACCCGCTCTCCCGCAGCGCCACACCAGCAGCGATCGACGCCTACCTGGACCGCGCCACTCTGCGCCGGCGCCTGCTCTTCGGCCACACCCAACCCGAATGAATCCCAACCCACCCCCAGGGGGACATCCCGTGACGACCTACCCCGTCTCGCCGAACACCGTCCTCGCCAACGCCCTCCACCACACCGAGGACGTACTGACCCCGCGCATCCTGGCCACCCCGCCGGAGCGAATCGTCCTGGTCGTCGGAACACAGATCAACGGCGCCCCGCACATCGGCACCTCCCTCGTACAGTCCCTGGCCTTCGCCATGGCCGCCCGCCTGCGCGACCGCTTCGGCATCCCCACCGAGGTCCTCTTTAGCGCCCTCGACAACGCCCCCTACGAGCTGACCACCGACCCGGTCAGCGGTCACCGTTACCAGCGCGCCTACGCTCAAGCCCTCGGCCGCGAAGCGCTGACCGATCTCGTCACCGCCCTCTACCAACCCCTGTTCACCGCGCTGTCCCGGCGCCTGGGCATCCCGCACCGGGTCGAGACCTACAGCCAGCAGCAGGCCGGCGAACGCTTCCGCCGCACCTGGCTGCGGCTCCTACCCCGCCTTGACGCCGCCCGCTGGTGGCTCGCCCCCTCCACCGGCACCCCACACCTGCGCGTCCCCTGCCCGAATCCCGGCTGCGGCTGGGCCGAGAAACACGCTGAACGTACCCACGTCCACCTCACCGACCGCGAGACCGCGCACGTCGCCGCCGTATGCCTCCACCACGGCCCCTACCAGGCGACCATCACCCCAACCAGAGGTGCCTACCTCGACCTGGCCACCCTGTACCGCAACACGGTCAAGGAACTCGCTCTGTCCAACCCCCACGGCACACTCCACGTCATGATCAAGGGCGGCGACTGGGTCTTCGGGTCCCACCTGCTCGACGAAGCCCTCCAGGCCGTCGGCCTCACCCGCACCCAACTCCCCGCCCGCCTGTTCTGCCCACAGGTCGTCACCGACACCGGCGCCAAGCTGTCCAAATCGCTGATCCGCGAGGGCCGTGCGCCGTTACCAGAAGGCGCAGCTGCCTGGATGCTCGACACCCGTCGGTGGCCCGGCACCATCGCGGAGTATGTAGAGCAACTGCTGGCCATGACCGATACCTTGCTGTCCGACCCCCGGCACTTCTTCCGCGCGTACTCGGCCGCCGAGATCGGCCGCATGATGACCGCACCAGTCACCAGGAGCGTTCCCGCCCTATGACCGACACCACCGCCCGCGTCCGCGAGCTCAACCTTTACCGCCAGTACTTCGGCCTCGTTGCCGCGGGCACCAAGACCATCGAGGTGCGGGTGAAGTACCCGCACCTCGCCAACATTGCCGCCGGCGACACCATCCGTTTCCGTATCAAGGGCACCGATGAGACCTGCGACGTGAAGGTCAAACGGGTCACGGAGTACGCCGATTTCGAGGCCCTACTCGACGGCGAGGGACCGGCCAACGTCAATCCGACCGCCACTCGCGAACAGCAGCTCAACAACATCCGAGCCATCTACCCGCCCGAGAAGGAAGCCCTTGGCGCTCTGGCCATCGAAATCGAACGTACCGCTGATCATTAGGCCGAAGCTGTCCACTAATGGGTCGAGGAAGGAACGTAACCGTGGCTCAGCCTCAGTCCGACGACCAGCCCAAAGCCCTGCCGCCCGCCCTCGAATCCATGACCCTTCTGGTCGCCGCCGTCGTCGTCCACGACAAGGCCACCAACCGGATCGTCCTCCTCCAGCGCAGCCAGGACGCCAAGTTCGCCCAGGGCATGTGGGACCTCTCCGTCGGCAAGAGCGAGCCCGGCGAGCCCGTCACCGAGACCGCGGTCCGCGAGCTGCACGAGGAGACCGGCCTGACCGTGAAGCCAGAGGCGCTGAAGGTTGCCCACATCATCCACGGCGCCTGGGGCGTGGAAGCTCCCAACGGCTTCCTCACCGTCGTCTTCACCGCCCACGAATGGACAGGCGAACCCGAAAACCGCGAACCTCGCAAGCACGCGCAGGTCTGCTGGGTCGATGCCGACGCTATTCCCGCGGAGTTCGTGGACACCACCGCTGGCGCCCTCCACCGCTACCTCGCGGGTGGTCCGGAAGTCTCCCTAGACGGCTGGTGTTAGGAACACCGATGCCCCTCATGAACCGAAACCGTAGCCGACGCCCCACGAGTGAAGCGCACCGAGACCCCCAAGGCTCCGAAGCAGTAGCCTTTCTTCATGCTGCTCCACCACTTCACCAAGGCATGGCAGGAGATTGAAGCGGCCTGAGTGATCGAGGCGAGGTGGCCCGAGGCGCTGGACGGCCCGTTCACAACCAGGTTCGTGCACCTGGTTGTAAAGCGACTCCGTGGATAGCCTCCCGGAAGCGATACGCCGGGATGTGAGAGAGCGGATCACCGTCGAGATTCCCGACGCTGAAGAGGTGCCTTGGCTGCCGTGGCTGAGGCAGAACTATCCCCAAGCCGAGTGGAGCTTGGGGGACAAGCGTCGGACTCTGGCTGGAACGGTCGTGAGAGACGGCGACGCCTCACAGTGGTATGTCACCGCGCGCTATCCCAGCCGTGCAGTGGCTCACAACAGTCGACCTCAACAGCGGATCCACAGTGTGGACGCCTGCTTCTCATGGCCGATGAGGGTTCACCCGCACGTGAATTAGCGGGCAGCCTAACCTGATCAACGAGTAGCACCAAGGGGACATCGGATGAGCGCGAGCGCCAGCCTCAAGCACGACATAGCCACTCAGCTCCTCGAAAGTGACCTCATGTTCTCTCGTGGCTTCCTCGGGAGCGTGCTTGCGGACCAGGGAAACTCGGTCATTCCGGTCTTCTGCATGAACAATTACCTCTCGCTCTTCATCCACGAGTCGCATAGGACCCTAAAGGTCATCGACCCGCAGCGTGCGGCGCTCTTGGCGTACAGCCACGAGGCCGTGATTGAGAAGGCGCGGCACAGCGTCAAGCTGTTCGACGGATCCAAGGTTGGCCACGCGGGCGTCCTCGGTGACTTCACAGCGATCATCGCCGCCGGTCGAGAGAGGTTCCTCAACAACACCTGGTTTCCACCGGCCCGGGTGTTGGAGACCGACCTTGGCGAGTGGCGCTACCGAGGTCGGCTGGTGACGACAACCCAGGTGGCCAGCTTCTTCATGGGCATCCCCACTATTGCTACGTCCGACATCCCTGTCGTCGGCCGAACTCTCATGGCCGTGGCTGAGGCCCAAGCTCGCTTTGTGGACCTGGTAACCGAGTCACTACCGTGGCACGGGTCGTCGTTCATGACCGCCATGAGCTTCGGAGAGCTCAAGAGCAGGGACCGGCGGTCTGGGCGATACTTCAAGCGCCTCTTCGATCCGGCCCTATCGGATGAGCTAACGGCTTCGCTGTCGGCCTTTCAATGCTCGCTCAACTTCCTCGACGTGATGTTGTCGGCTGACCAGACCGCTGCTTCGGCCGAGACCATGCTCAAACTCAGGTTCATCACGCTCTACCACGTGCTCTCAAGTCTCACTGAGCTTAAGGCCGAGTACGGCAGCAAGCTGAGCAGTGCGTCCCTCGGCCTCCTGGACGCCATCCTGAGTCATCAGTCGAGCGTCACCATCATGCACGCGGATGGGCGGGGCTTCCGTAACACGCTCGTTCACTACACTCCCGAGGAGCGGGTCGTACCCCGGCTGTCTTTGAGCTTGCCGTACTACGGGCTGATCGAGGAGTACTACCCGGCACACGACTTCACCACGCTGAGCCAGGAACTCGGCGAGCACACGACGCGTGTGGCAATGCTTCTCGATGAGTGGGCGCAAAACTAGGCGCACCCGTGTAGATGTCAGCCTGCTCAGGAGACGGGGCTCGATGTCTGCCCCCTCGGAACCGACGACTGCGGTTTTACCGGATCGCCTCCATCGCTCCTGGTGTCGGCTCTACGCTGCGTCATGCTGGTGATCGCTGAGACGCAAGCAGGGGGGAATCATAAAATGAGCACGGAGATCGTGCAGTTGGTGGACCAGGCCACCCCGTACCTGACAGCTGCACTCGGAGCCTATGGCGGTGCGGTGCTAACTCGCGCGGAGGATGCGGCTGTCGACGCCACTGCCAATCTGGGTCGCCGGCTCCTCCAGTTGGTCTGGTCCCGTCGCAACGAGGACGGGCAGGCAGCGCTGGACCGCGCGGTGCAGGATGCGGCCGAAGACGCCGAGGACGCGGACGCCACGACCGCGCTGTTGTACCAACTCAAGCGAGCCTTGCGTGACGACGAGGACTTGCGTTGCGAGTTGGCCGCACTTATGCCCGAGTCATCTGGGACGGTGACGATCACCGCGTCAGGGAACCGGGCTATCGCCGCGCACAGCATCGGCACTGCCGTCACCGGTGACCACACTCGGATCGGGGAGTGACGACCGAAAGGCCCCCCGAGGGAACCCATATCCAAGCTGTGGGTCCTCGGTCGATTGCCGCTGGCATCATCGGTACTGCGGTCACCGGTGATGTTGTTCTGCCGGCCGAGGCGCTCAACGCAGCTCGGGACATCGAAGCGCCTCCCGGGACCAGCAACTTGCCCCCACGGGGCCTCTGCTTGGGGCGCGAGGACGAGCTCACCTGGCTACGAAACACGCTTACGGTCAGCAACGGAACCGCAATCACACAGGTTTCGGCGGTACATGGCCTGGGCGGAGTTGGTAAGAGCACTCTGGCACTGGCCTACGCTCACCGTCATCGATCTGACTACGCGCTCACGTGGTGGGTTACCGCAGACTCCTCCGCTCGCATCGAACAGTCCCTCGCTGGCCTCGCTCTGCGTCTATTCCCATCGTGGGCGGGCAGGGCGTCCGAGCACGAGCGGTTCCAATGGACAATGAACTGGCTACAGTGGCACGCTGGCTGGCTCTTGATCTTCGACAACGTCGAAAACCCCCGCGACCTCGCGCTCTACACGGGGGCCCTCAACCGTGGGCAACATCTAGCAACCAGCCGCCGCATCACCGGATGGCCCCGCACTACGCCCACCCGCGCCTTGGGCACTCTGTCTGCCAATGAGGCCGGGGAATTGCTATGCGTATATGCGCTGGATGGCGCCGCACCAACAGTCCACCAGCGCCAAGAGAGCCTAGCTCTCGCCTCCGAACTCGGTTACCTGCCTTTGGCCTTGGAACAGGCCGGTGCCTACCTAAACCAGAACCCCACCGTCAGCATTGACGCCTACCGTAAACGCCTGGCCACGAAGCTAGACAAAGCTGCCGACGGCATCGACGCCGAGCGCACCATCGCACGCGTCTGGAGCCACACCCTGGAGGCCCTCAACTCAAGTAATCCACTTGCCGTCAGACTTCTGTACATCCTGGCGTGGCTCGCGCCCGACAACATCCCCGTTCGCCTCATCGAGATCATCGAAGACGACTCCGACGAGATCGCCGAAGCTCTTGGCGCCCTGCGGGCTTACAGCATGATCAGCTTCTCGCCAGATCGGACTAGCGTCAGCATCCATCGCCTCGTGCAAGTCGCACTCCGAAGCAACACAGCTTCAGGCTTGGCCACAGCAGGCCGACGAGAAGCCGAAGAGGTAATTCTCCGCACCCTTCCAGTCCCCTCGCAGTCCGACGTGGAACTTCCACCGGAATGGGATCTACTAACCCCTCATCTGATAGCCCTCGCTGCCAGTGCGCCACGCAGCCAACAGAACGAGTCGATCGTTACGGCCTACACGTTCGCCGCTGAACAGCTCTATTCGCAAGGACATAAGGCGAGCGCCATCCCGCTACGGGAAGCTATCTTCAATTACTTCAAATCGTCTGCGGGAGATTCCGATACCGACACCATACTGGCCCAATCAAACCTCGCCGCCTCATACGAGTCGGCAGGCGACATGGCTCGCGCCGTATCCATGTACGAAGAGTCGCTCAGGCAGTGCGAGGAGGTTTTCGGACTGCAGCATCGAAAAACTCTGATAACTCGCGGGAACTTGGCTGGCGCCTACGAGTCGGCAGGGTATGCAACCCGAGCCATCTCCCTATACAAGAAAGTGCTCAAGCAGAGCATTCGAGTGTTCGGCGAGGACGACCCCGAGACCCTAACTATGCAAAACAATCTTGCCTACGCCTATCGAGTTACCGGCAACCTGAAGCGCGCCATACCACTATACAAGGCCACCCTTTCCCAACGCACGAGAACGCTTGGAAGTGATCATCCAAGCACGCTGAACAGCCTCAACAATCTCGCCACGGCATACCAAGCAGCAGGGGATCTACAGCAAGCTACTCCGTTGCTGGAGAGTGTTCTCGCCCAGCACGAGCGAGTACTCGGCAAAAATCACCCCCAGACCATGACCGTCCGCAATAATCTGGGAATTGCCTACTCTGAAGCGAAAGAACTGAAGCACGCAACCGCTATTCTTGAGCCCACGCTCGCTCAACGTGAGCAATTCCTAGGAAACACTCACCCTGACACCCTGCAAAGCAGAAACAACCTGGCCACTGCATACCTAATGTCTGGCGACTTGAAGCACGGCTTGCCCATGCTGGAAACGGTTCATGCACAGTACGAGAGAATCCTCGGGGAAACCCACCCCCTGACGATTAACACCCGACACAACCTCGCCAGCGGCTATCAGGCTGCAGGGCGGGCGCATCGCGCTGTAACCCTCCTTGAGACAACGCTTGCCCAGTCAGTAGATGTCTTCGGCCGTGATCACCCAGACACCATGGCGGCCCGCTACAGCCTCGCGTACGCACGTCGCCAACGAGACGCCGAACTACGGCAGCGTCCGTCAAGCAGCTGACTCTATGAAGGAGCGCCCCTCCAGAGGTCGCCTTGCAGCGGGTGCGCGACCCTGCGCTGCCGGATCATGTCGCCCTCGGCAGACAGGAACGCCGAGGGCGAGCACCGAATGTCACTCACGTACAAGCACCACCCGACGCCACAGCGAAAGCACCCGTTGCACCATTCCGCGCGGTCGCTGAACGACATGCACTCCAGCACCCCGGTCATCCGGGATCATGCTCGTGGGGATCGCGTGGGGCCACACGGACTGTCGGCCCAGTCCGCACCCAGTCCGCGAGACACCCGCTCAAGACCGTCGCACCCCATCGCCACCAATCACCAAAAGGCCAGGTCAGCGCCCCACGGGGAAGATCCCCGCAGGTCGCCGACCTGGCTCACTACTAGGAGACGAAGAAGGCCGCCGCCGCATACAGAGTCTGGACAAGCAGCGAGGGCCGTTACCCCGACTATGGGGTAACGGCCCTCGCTGTCGTTTCTGACATCAAGTCAGAGAATTGGCCAGGCGGTGCACACTCGGTGCACAAGGGGGTGGAAAGCAAGGGGTGACAGTGAGAACTGCTGAGAAGAGTTTTCGCAGGTCACAGCCTTTTTGCAGGGCCTCCACCCAGGTCGCCCGACTCCGCTTCTTAGATGTCGTAGTACAGCTCGAACTCGTGCGGGTGCGGCCGCAGCTGAATCGGCGCGATCTCGTTCGTGCGCTTGTAGTCGATCCACGTCTCGATCAGGTCCGACGTGAAGACCCCACCGGCCTGCAGGTACTCGTGGTCCGCCTCCAGCGCCTCGAGCACCGCCGGGAGCGAGGTCGGGACCTGCGGGACGCCCGCGTGCTCGTCCGGGGCCAGCTCGTAGAGGTCCTTGTCGATCGGCTCCGCCGGCTCGATCTTGTTCTTCACGCCGTCGAGGCCCGCGAGCAGCAGGGCCGAGAACGCCAGGTACGGGTTCGACGACGGGTCCGGGGCGCGGAACTCGACGCGCTTGGCCTTCGGGTTCGAGCCCGTGATCGGGATACGCATCGCCGCCGAGCGGTTGCGCTGCGAGTAGACCAGGTTGACCGGGGCCTCGAAGCCGGGGACCAGGCGGTGGTACGAGTTCACCGTCGGGTTCGTGAACGCCAGCAGCGACGGCGCGTGCTTCAGGATGCCGCCGATGTAGTAGCGGGCGGTGTCCGACAGGCCCGCGTAACCCTGCTCGTCGTAGAACAGCGGGACGCCGCCCTGCCACAGGGACTGGTGGACGTGCATGCCCGAGCCGTTGTCGCCGAAGATCGGCTTCGGCATGAAGGTCGCGGTCTTGCCATTGCGCCACGCGACGTTCTTCACGATGTACTTGAAGAGCATCAGGTCGTCGGCCGCGGCGAGCAGCGTGTTGAACTTGTAGTTGATCTCGGCCTGGCCGGCGGTGCCCACCTCGTGGTGCTGGCGCTCGACCTGGAGGCCGGACGCCTCCAGCTCCAGGGAGATCTCGGCGCGCAGGTCGGCGAAGTGGTCGACCGGCGGCGCCGGGAAGTAGCCGCCCTTGTAGCGGACCTTGTAGCCGCGGTTGTCCTCGACCGCACCGGTGTTCCAGGCGCCTGCCTCGGAGTCGATGTGGTAGAAGGCCTCGTTCGCCTTGGTCTCGAAGCGGACGTTGTCGAAGACGTAGAACTCGGCCTCGGGGCCGAAGTACGCGGTGTCCGCGATGCCGGTGGAGGCGAGGTACGCCTCGGCCTTCTTGGCGATGTTGCGCGGGTCGCGGCTGTACTGCTCGCCCGTGATCGGGTCGTGGATGAAGAAGTTGATGTTGACCGTCTTGTCGCGCCGGAAGGGGTCGACACGGGCGGTCGACAGGTCCGCGCGGAGCGCCATGTCGGATTCGTGGATGGCCTGGAAGCCGCGGATCGACGAGCCGTCGAAGGCCAGCTCCTCGGCCGGGTCGAACGCCTTTGCCGGGATGGTGAAGTGCTGCATCACACCAGGCAGGTCGCAGAACCGGACATCGACGAACTTTACGTCTTCGTCGGCGATGAACTTCTTCGCGTCGTCGGCGTTCTGGAACATCCAACTCCTCCTACTCCCGACCCGGGAGGGGCGGGGTTGTAGCTCGGTCGTGCGGCCAGTGCGGTGGCACACGCTGGACCCGACCATAGGTAGACGGGATTTCTCAAGCATGACCCATTTGTTTCGCCGAAGTTAACCGGACCGGGGTCGGCCGTCGCGTCAAGGCCCCGACCGCAGGTGGGTGAAACCGGGCGCAGTACCGTGTACGGGTGGACAACAGGCAAGCAATCGGATCGTGGCTCTCCGGGCCCCGCGCGGCGGCTGAGGACATGGGCGCCGACTTCGGTCACCGGGGCGAGCGGCTCGGCCTGCCGGAGGCGGGCCCCGGCTCCATCGCCCCCCTCGGGAGGCGGTTCGGCGCCGTCTTCATCGACTGGGGGCTCTGCCTCCTGATCGCATACGGGCTGTTCGCCAACGGTGACCGACAGGCCGTCGGAAACTGGGGGCTCGGCATCTTCCTCGTACTCAGCGTGCTGACCGTCGGCACCGTCGGCTTCACCCCCGGCAAGCGGATCCTCGGTCTGCGCGTTGTCGCCGAAGGCGGCGGGCGGCTGGGGATCGTGCGGGTTCTCGTACGGAGCCTGCTGCTCTGCATCGCGATCCCGGCGCTCATCTGGGACCGCGACGGGCGGGGGCTGCACGACCGCCTCGCCCGCGCCGTACAGGTGCGGATCTAGAGGCAGAAGCGAGTAAGAAAACAGGCAGAACAGCCAGGCATGGCAGAGAGGCGGCCCGGGACGCATAGCGTCACCGGGCCGCCTCTCTCTGTCTGTCGTAGGTCAGCGCTGCTTTCCGCCGCGCGGCATCCGCGTGCCCTTCGGCATCGGACCCTTCGGAAGCGGCATATTGCTCATCAGGTCGCCCATCGCCCGCAGCCGGTCGTTGGCCGCCGTGACCTGCGGTCCGCTGAGCACCCGCGGCAGCTTCAGCATCGTGGTGCGCACCTTCTTCAGCGGCACCTGGCCCTCGCCGTCGCCGACGATGATGTCGTGCACCGGTACGTCCACGACGATGCGCGCCATCTTCTTCTTCTCGGCCGCCAGCAGCGTCTTCAACCGGTTCGGGTTGCCTTCCGCCACCAGCACGATGCCGGCCTTGCCGACCGCCCGGTGCACCACGTCCTGGCTGCGGTTCATCGCCACCGCCGGGGTCGTGCTCCAGCCGCGTCCCACGTTCTGCAGGACCGCGGCCGCCGCGCCCGGCTGGCCCTCCATCTGCCCGAAGGCCGCTCGCTCGGCGCGGCGTCCGAAGACGATCGCCATCGCGAGGAAGGCCAGCAGGAAGCCAAGGATGCCCAGATAGATGGGGTGATCGATCAAGAAGCCGATCGCGAGGAAGACAC
This sequence comes from Streptomyces sp. NPDC048479, assembly GCF_040651435.1. Classification (NCBI taxonomy): domain Bacteria; kingdom Bacillati; phylum Actinomycetota; class Actinomycetes; order Kitasatosporales; family Streptomycetaceae; genus Streptomyces; species Streptomyces sp. NPDC048479. The sequence continues at coordinate 237,569 of NZ_JBEZKA010000001.1, read as the reverse complement.
CGAAGGTGACAATTCCCACAGCCGCGAGGACAAGACCGACCTTGGAGTCGGCCTTCCGGGTCATCTTGTACGTCAGAGCGATCTGCTTCAGTCGCCCAGTGTTCGCAGCAGCGTCAGCGCTGTCTGAGTTTGCCTTCCTCGCCATGTCTGGAAGTTTACGTGGCCTAGGAAGGGCGGTCGGCCACGGCCTCCAGTACGTGCAGCGCCTCGACCCTGTCCTTGGCTCGGCGCCGGTCTTCGAGGACCGCCGTCCATGCGTTCCGGCGGGCGGTGCGCTGTCCGCCGCCCAGGAGCAGCGACTCCATGGCGCGCAGAGCATCGGTGACGGACGGAATGGCGGTAGCGAGTACGGGACGTACCGGCGCGGCCTGCATGGTTGAGGTCCCCCTAAGGGAGCGTCGACGACGAGTGGGAGCGGTGCAGTGCGGGGCGGTGCAGTGCGTGCAGCGAGCGGTGCGGTGCAGTGAGCTTTGAGTGCTGTGCGTAGACCCAATGTCACTGATTGGTGTTACCAGTGCATGACCGAGCGGTCAAACACCGATGAAACCTTTATGCGCCGCCCGCAAACGCTGACGCGGCCCGTACGCCGCCCCGACCTGCGGGGAGGGTGCGAGCCGCGTCAAACCGGCCATTACTCAGCGGTAATTACTTGTGCCTGAATTCACACAGTCTGCGGGGTGGCCGCGGCGCCCCGTCGCTCCATCGCCTGCTGGTACAGCCGGCCCGCGCGGTACGAGGATCGGACCAGCGGTCCCGACATCACACCGGAGAAGCCGATCTCCTCGGCCTCCTCCTTCAGCTCCACGAACTCGTGCGGCTTCACCCAGCGCTCGACCGGGTGGTGGCGTACCGAAGGACGCAGATACTGCGTGATCGTGATCAGCTCGCAGCCCGCGTCGTACAGGTGCTGCAGCGCCTCGCTGACCTCTGCGCGCTCCTCGCCCATGCCCAGGATGAGGTTCGACTTGGTGACCAGGCCCGCCTCGCGGGCGCGCGTGATGACCTCGAGCGAGCGCTCGTAACGGAAACCGGGGCGGATCCGCTTGAAGATCCGCGGCACGGTCTCGACGTTGTGCGCGAGCACCTCGGGACGCGAGGAGAAGACCTCGGCCAGCTGCTCGGGCACCGCGTTGAAGTCGGGGATGAGGAGCTCGACCTTGGTACGGCCCGCCTCGCGCTCCGACGTCATCGTGTGGATCTGGCGCACCGTCTCCGCGTACAGCCAGGCGCCGCCGTCCTCCAGGTCGTCGCGCGCGACGCCGGTGATGGTGGCGTAATTCAGGTCCATCGTGACGACCGACTCGCCCACGCGCCGCGGCTCGTCCAGATCGAGCGCGGCAGGCTTACCGGTGTCGATCTGGCAGAAGTCGCAGCGCCGGGTGCACTGGTCGCCGCCGATGAGGAAGGTCGCCTCGCGGTCCTCCCAGCACTCGTAGATATTCGGACAGCCGGCCTCCTGGCACACCGTGTGCAGACCCTCGCTCTTCACGAGCTTCTGCATCTGGGTGTACTCGGGGCCCATCTTCGCCCGGGTCTTGATCCACTCGGGCTTGCGCTCGATGGGGGTCTGGCTGTTCCGGACCTCAAGGCGCAGCATCTTGCGTCCGTCGGGTGCGACTGCGGACACGTCCGGCTCCCTACGACTTCGATTCTTCGGCGGACACCAGGGTACGCCCGTTATTTGTGTGGCCTTACGTCTGGCCAACCCTTGGCCAGAGGGCCGCATTCCCTAGACGGCGGCCTCGACGGCCCGCGGCCGCAGTTCGGCGTTCTCCAGGACGTCCCGCAGATGCTTCTCGATGACCGGGAGCACCTCGGCGATGGTGATCTCGCGGCCCAGTTCGTACGAGAGCGAGGTCACCCCCGCGTCCCGGATGCCGCACGGCACGATCCGGTCGAACCAGGTGTTGTCCGGGTTCACGTTGATCGCGAAGCCGTGCATCGAGATGCCCTTGGCGATACGGATGCCGATCGCGGCGAGCTTGCGGTCCTCGCGGCGCTGGCCGGCGTTGGAGGGGGCGTACTCCGGGCCGTTCAGCCGTGGGTCGAACTCCTCGTCCTGCAGCCGCGGGTCGAAGTCGAGCGAAAGACCGCCGATCGCCGGACGCTGTTCGACCGGGTCGCCGAGCACCCACACACCGCTGCGGCCCTCGACCCGGCTGGTCTCCAGGCCGAACTCCGCGCAGGTGAGGATCAGCGCGTCCTCGAGCCGGCGCACATGCGCGATGACGTCCACCGGGCGCGGCAGCTTCAGGATCGGGTAGCCGACCAGCTGGCCGGGGCCGTGCCAGGTGATCTTGCCGCCGCGGTCGACGTCGACGACGGGAGTGCCGTCCAGGGGGCGTTCGCTGTCTGCCGTGCGCCGGCCCGCCGTATAGACGGGCGGGTGCTCAAGGAGCAGGCAGGTGTCCTCGATCTCGTCGGCGAAGCGGGCGGCGTGGACCTCGCGCTGCTTCTGCCACGCCTCCTGGTACTCGACGGCTTGCTCGCCGAACCCCAGTTGGACGAACCGCAGCTCACTCACGGCTGTGCCTCCCTAGAACCTTCACCCTGCACTCATCGCGCCCTTGCCACTGTACGGCGGCTCCGGAAAAGGCGGCCGGGCAGGTGCCGGGGCGGTTCCGGGTCACGCGGCGCCCGTCAGCGGCGTCCCCAATCCTCACACGATCGGATGAATGTGGGGCGAAGCCCGCGGTTCGAGCGGTAGGGGCAGCTAAATTCGCGCCGTTCCATGAGGGCTGCTCCCGGCCCGGAAGGCAGGAGACCGCACAGCTGATGACGGAACGACCCTCGCAGCGCATCCCCAACCGACAGCTCGCCGCGCTCATCGCAGAAGCCGGATTCTCCAACGCAGGCCTTGCCCGCCGGGTGGACCAGCTCGGCCTCGAGCACGGCCTGGATCTGCGCTACGACAAGACCTCCGTAACCCGCTGGCTGCGCGGCCAGCAGCCGCGCGGCACGACCCCCGCCCTGATCGCCGAGGTGTTCACACGGCGGCTCGGCCGCCGGCTCTCGGCGCAGGACCTCGGTCTGGACGCCTGTGCGCCCGTCTACGCCGGTCTGGAGTTCGCGGCCACGCCCGAGGAGGCCGTGGACATCGTGAGCGGGCTGTGGCGCAAGGACTCCGGCAGCCATGCGGAGCTGCGCAAGATCGCCTTCACTCCGGCCGGGCTCGTGGTGCCCAGCAGGGACTGGCTGATCGGCCGGGCCGACGAGCGGGTGAGCCGGGCGGACGCGGTCCAGAACGGGACCGCCCGTATCCCGGCCCAGGGCCGGGCCGCCCTCCCGCGCCAGCGTGGCACGGACCGGGGTCCCGGCCAGAGGGTCACCAGCGGCGACATCGCGGCACTGCGCTCGGTCGGTGAGCTGTTCCGCACCCTCGACCACGCCTATGGCGGCGGGCACGCCAGGCAGGCGCTGGTGCGCTATCTCGAGCACGAGGCCGAGCCGATGCTGCGCGGCACCTACGGGGAGGTGACCGGGCGGCGGCTGTTCGCCGCGGCGGCCGATCTGACCCGGCTGGCCGGCTGGACCTCGTACGACATCGCGGCCCACGGCCTCGCCCAGCGTTACTTCGTCCAGGCGCTGCGGCTCGCCCAGGCGGCGGGCGACCGGGCGTACGGCGCGTATGTGCTGGTGACCATGAGCCGGCAGGCGGTCTATCTGGGGCATGGACGTGAGGCGGTGCAGCTGACGCGCGTCGCCCAGCAAGGGGTCGGCTCGTCGGCCCCGCCCGTGGTGCAGGCGATGCTGCATTCCGTCGAGGCGCGCGGGCACGGCGTGCTGGGCGAGGTACGGGCGTGCACGGCCTCGCTCGTACGGGCCGAGCGGGCGCTCGAGACGGCGCGGCCCGGCGACGATGTGCCGCACTGGGCGCGCTTCTTCGACGAGGCGCAGCTCGCCGACGAATTCGGGCACTGCCACCGGGATCTGCAGCAGTACCGGCCGGCGGTGCAGCATGCGGAGCGCTCGCTCCAGCTGCGCGCCCCGGCGTACGCGCGCAGCCGTCTCTTCTGCCGGGTGGTGCTGGCCTCCGCCCGGCTCGGACTGGGCGAGCTCGACCAGGCATGCGCGCTGGGGGCGGAGGCGGCGCTGCAGGTGTCGGAGATGCGGTCGGCGCGGGCGGTGGAGTACGTACGTGAATTCGAGCGGCGGCTGGAGCCGTACCGGGACGCGGCGGCGGTACGGAACTATCGCGACCGGGTGGCCGCGCTGGGCTGAGCCCGGGGCCCGGGTGGACCTCTGACCCGGACCCCGGACCTGACCCCGGGCCCCTGAGTCCGGGACTCCTGACCCAGGGACCTCAATCGACGCCCGGGCTTGATCTTGCCGCCCCAGGCCGCCGCAGAGAGGCCGCCCTAGGCCACCGCCGAGAGCGCGACCGTTTCGTACCCGGGCTGCTGGAGGCCGAAGTCGCGCAGGATCGCGTCCGCGGCCCGGCGGCCCGAGAAGAGCGCGCCCTGGACCGTACTCGTGTCGCGGTGGTCGCCGCAGACATAGAGGCCGGACAGCAGCCGCACCGGACGGCGCAGATCGTGCGGCGGAGGCATCGCGGGCACCGCCTCCGGGTCGTGGTGGACGGCGAGCAGCTCCCAGTCGTCCGTGGGCGTGCCGTACAGCGTGGCGAGGTGGGTACGGACGCTGCGGTCCAGATCCGGCGGAGGGGACCCGAGCACGGTCGACGAGATCAGTACGCGGCCGTTCGGAGCGCGCGACGGATCGACCTCGCTCATCACCGCCGTATGCGAGACGGGGCCGCCGCGGTCCGCGTCCAGCAGGAGCGCAGGGTCCGTCAGCGGCGGCGCGGACGCCGTGTGGTGAAGGACCGTCACGGGGTGGAAGGGCGGTACGCGCAGGCCCGGCAAGAGCTCCGCGGCCGCGCGGGCACCGGTCGCCAGCACCAGGGCGCGGCAGCCGATGTCGCCGTACTCCTTGGTCGTGACCTGGGTGATCGAGGCGTCGGTGACCCGCACCCCGGTGTGTACGGTGCCGGACGGCAGCGAGGCTGCCAGCTGCTCGGGCAGCGCCGCCGCACCGCCCGCAGGGACGCACAGTCGGCCGCGCGCGAAGCCGCGCAGCGCCAGATCGGCGCACCGGCTCGAGGTGGCCAGCGCCGGGTCGCAGAGCAGCGCCGACAGCAGCGGGCGCAGGAAGCCGTGGACCGTACGCGCCGGGAGGCCGCGGGCGCAGAGCGAGCCCGCGGTGGGCCGCTCGGGGCGGGTGAGGAGCCGCTCGACCGGAGTGGCAGCGAGGCGGGCGAGAGATGCGCCGAGCCGGGCCCGGTCGAGCGGCCGGGGGGCGCTCGCGAGGGCGCGCGCCACGGTAAATGCGCCCCGTGCGCTCCCCGCTTCACCGGTCCGCCGGACCGCTTCGCCGGTCCGCTGGAGCCGTCCTTGGCTGTGCACGAGTACACCGGGCGAGAAGGGCCGCAGGACGACATCACCGAGCCCTGCCGTGCGACGCAGCTCCGGATACGAGGTGTTGAGCAACTGGCCTATGCGGTCGAGCCGGAAACCGTCGATCTGCTGGGTGGCCATCCGGCCGCCCACATGAGGGGCGGCCTCCAGAACGCTGACCGAGACGCCTGCGCTGGTCAGTTGATGAGCCGCCGAGAGACCGGCGATCCCGGCCCCGACGATGACGACATCCGCATGGTGAGCGCTGCTGAGCACGTGCCCCTCCCCGAGGCCGGCGCGGCTGGTGGGAGGCTCATGCCCCCAACAGGCCCCGGGAATACCCGAGTGCGGACCGAGACTAGGGAGCCGTCGCCGTACCGCCAGTCGCGCATGCCGTGGAGCACCGGAGCGCGGGGGCGCACACGGCACCCGGCCGTCCGCCGGGCGGCGGGACTTCTCAGACGCGCCCTAGCGCAGAGCCGCGCCGACCGCGTCGTCGACGCCCGGAAAGGCGAACGAGAAGCCCGACTCCAGCAGTCGGGCCGGCAGCACCCGCTGGCTGCTGAGAATGTCCCCGGCCAGCTCGCCCAGCGCGATCCGCAGCGCGGGCGCCGGGACCGCGAACGCCGTCGGACGGTGCAGCGCCCGGCCCATCGCCGCGGTTACCTCGCGATTGGTGACCGGGTCCGGCGCCGTGAGGTTCACCGGCCCCGACAGCGACTCCGTGTCGAGGATGTGCCGCAGCGCCGCGACCTCGTCGTGCAGGGCGATGAAGCTCCAGTACTGCCGGCCGTTGCCCAGGCGCCCGCCGAGGCCCGCTTTGAAGAGCGGGAACATCCGGCCCCACGCACCGCCCTTGCGGGCCACCACAAGTCCGGTACGCGCGAAGGCGGTCCGCACGCCCGCCTCCTCGGCCGGGGCCGCCGCCTCCTCCCACTCCACGCACATCTTCGCCAGGAAGCCGTCCCCGGGCGGCGCGCCCTCGTCCACCGCACGCTCCCCGGTGTCGCCGTAGTAGCCGATGGCGCTCCCGCAGACCAGCACCCGCGGCGGTACGTCGAGGCCGGCGACGGCCTCCGCGATCGCCGCCGTGCCGAGCACCCGGCTGTCCCGGATCTCCTTGCGGTACGCATCCGTCCAGCGGCGCGCACCGACCCCGGCGCCGGCGAGATTCACCACGCCCTCGCAGCCGACCAGTCCGGCCACGTCGACGTACTGCCGGTGCGGGTCCCACTCCACCTCGTCGCCGGCCCGCGCGGGCCGCCGCACCAGGCGCACCACCTCGTGCCCGTCGGTGCGCAGCGAGCGCACGAGTGCCGTACCGATGAGTCCGGTGGAACCGGTGACCGCGATCCGCATGGCCCCCATCCTGCCCCCGCGCGGCCCCGTGGCACAGTGACGACCATGCCCCGGTCGCACATACGCCCCGCACGTCACACCGACGAAGCAGCGCTCAGTGCGCTCGACCGGGACACCTGGTCGCCGCTGCATGCCGTGCAGCCGAGGCCGAAGCCGCCGTACGACCCCTTTTTCGACGCGAACCACCGGCCCGAGGACTTCCTGGTCGCCGAGGACATCGCCGAGGACATCGCCGAGGACATCGCCGAGGACGGTGACGGCACGATCACCGGCTTCATCCGGCTGATCCCGCCCACCCCGCTCGCCTGCAACCAGCATGTGCGGCAGATCCAGGGCCTCGCCGTGGCCGACCGGGCGCGCGGCCGCGGGATCGCACGAGCGCTGCTGCGGGCGTCGTTCGACGAGGCGCGCCGCCAGGGCGCGGTCCGGATGACGCTGCGGGTCCTCGGACACAACACGCCGGCCCGCACGCTGTACGAGTCGGAGGGCTTCGCGGTCGAGGGCGTACTGCCGGGGGAGTTCTATCTGGACGGGCGGTACGTCGACGACGTGATGATGGGCCGCAGCCTCACCGTCTGAGAACCGGTCACCTGAGAGCCGGTCTCATGAGGAACCTTCTCGTGAGGACCGTTCTCACACGTTTCCGAAGCGCTCCCAGAGCCTGGGGAAACGTTGCGCCAGAGCCGCGTCGTCGTCGAAGTCGAACGGCGTGCCCAGCGGCTCGGCGGTCTGCGGCGGGATTCCCAGATCCGGTGCCACCACGCCGGTGAGCTGCTCGTACGCCTCGTCCGCCGCGTACCCCAGCTCCTCGCCGTCCCCGTCGATGTCCTCGTCGAACTCGTCCAGCAGCTCGGCGAGCGAGTCCGGGTCGTGCAGCGCGCCCTCGAAGATCTCCCGGCCCTGCCCGATCAGCCAGCAGCGGAAGTAGTCGAAGGCGTCGTCGCTGGCACCGCCGAGCAGCACGGCGGCCGCACCCCACAGATCCCAGTGGTAGGCGCGGTTGTAGCGGGCCTCGAAGTGCCGGGCGAAGTCCAGCACGGAGTCGGGGTCGAGCTGCAGCAGCCGCTCGACCATCAGATCGGCATGATCCTCGGGGTCACCCTCGGCGGCCTCGCGGGTGCTGTCGATGATCTCCCAGAACTCCGTCTCGTCCATCACGGGACAAGCATCGTGGTTGGCGAGGGGCGGCGCACGCGGAGCCGCCGAAATGCTGACTCTTTTGAATGGCGGACAGAGGATGTCGGGTATCCGTGCGACGGTCGGCGTATGACGACGGACACACCACCGGCAGGGAAGCCACTGGCAGGGAAGATCGCACTGGTCGCGGGCGCGACCCGGGGCGCGGGCCGCGCCATCGCCGTACAGCTGGGCGCCGCAGGCGCGACCGTGTATGTGACGGGACGGACCACCCGAGCGCAGGTCAGCGAGGTCGGCCGGGCGACCGAGACCATCGAGGAGACGGCGGAACTGGTCACGGCGGCGGGCGGCGAGGCCATCGCCGTACCGACGGACCATCTGGAGCCGGTGCAGGTGCGGGCGCTGGTCGGGCGGATCGAGAGGGACCACAGTCGGCTCGACATCCTGGTCAACGACATCTGGGGCGGCAATCACCTGCTCGACTTCAACACGAAGATGTGGGACGTAGACCTGGACCGCGGGCTGCGGATGCTCGAACTCGGCGCGAAGAGCCACATCATCACCAGCAGCATCGCTCTTCCCCTGCTGGTGCGGCAGTCCGGCGGCCTGGTCATCGAGGTCACGGACGGCACGGCCGAGACGAACAAGGGCTTCCGCGAGAACTTCTACTACGACCTCGCCAAGAACGCCCCGATCCGGATGGCCTTCATTCTGGGCGAGGAGCTGAAGAGCGTGGGCTGCACGGCGGTGGCGGTCACCCCGGGCTTCATCCGTTCCGAGGAGATGCTCGACATCTTCGGCCTCACCGAAGAGACCTGGCGCGACGGGATCGAGAAGCAGCCGCACTGGGCGCTCTCCGAGTCGCCGGTCTATCTCGGCCGGGGAGTCGCGGCACTCGCCGCCGACCCGGAGCGGGCCCGCTGGAACGGACAGTCGCTCTCCAGCGGAGCGCTGGCCAAGGAGTACGGCGTCATGGACACGGACGGCAGTCGGCCGGACGTCTGGGCCTTCATGCTCCAGGAGGCGGCGGGGGCGGAGCCCTCCTTGGCTGATTACAGGTAGCGCGGCTATCTGTAGAGCCGGGCCGCCCGCTCCGCCGACTCGGCGAACAGAGCACGCAGCTCCGGCGGCTCCAGCAGCTCCACCTCCGGTCCCAGCCCGAACAACTGTCCGTACGCGACCTCGTGGGACTCCACCGGCAGAGTGAGCGTCACCCGGCCCTGCCCGTCCGGCCCTTCCGCCGCCGCCAGCGCCTCGCGGGCCGCCGCCCGGTCCGTGACGTACGGCAGCCGCCGCGCGCCCACCTCCGTGACCCGGACCACCACTTCGGCACGGAGGATGGAGCGTACGAACTGGGCCGCGCGCTCCTCCCAGAAGGCGGGCAGGTCGAAGTCCTCGTCGCGGTCGAAGAGTTCGCCGTCCCCGTCCACCGCCGTGAACCGGTCGATCCGGTACACCCGGAAGGCCGTGCGGGCGCGGGCGCACAGGTACCAGACGCCCGCCTTGAGCACGAGTCCGTACGGCTCCAACTCCCGCTCCACCTCGGCGTCCCGGCGTCGATAGCGGGCCTTGATACGGCGGTCGTCCCACACCGCCTCGGCGACCGCGGGCAGCAGCGCCGGCGTCTCGGGCTCCTGGTACCAGCCGGGCGCGTCCAGATGGAACCGCTGCGCCGCCGAATCGGAAGCGCCCCTCAGCGAGGGCAGCAGCGCCGCGGACACCTTCAGGCGTGCCGCGGACGCCGCGTCCTCGAGCCCCATCTCCCGCAGCGCGCCCGGAAGCCCGGAGAGGAAGAGGGCCTCGGCCTCACTGCGCCCGAGCCCGGTGAGCCGGGTGCGGTAGCCGCCGACCAGCCGGTAGCCGCCGGCCCGGCCCCGGTCGGCGTAGACCGGGACACCGGCCTCCGACAGCGCGAGGGCGTCCCGGGTGATGGTCCGCTCCGACACTTCCAGTTCCCGCGCCAGCTCGGCGCCGGTCATGGAGGGCCTGGCCTGGAGGAGCAGCACCATCTTGATCAGCCGGGCAGCACGCATGCCCCCATGATGACGGAGGCACTCGGGCCACGGGCGCCGACGGAAGTCAGGCCAGCGGCTCCTGCAGCTCGGTCACCCACTTCTCGCGGTCCGCCGGGCATTCGAGGTTGACCTCGCGCGCATACCCCGCCGAGCGGTGGTCGCCCGCGTCGATCCAGCGGGCCAGGTTCTGGGCCGTCGGCACGATCGCGTCCATCGGGCCGCGGTGCACGATCGTCGCGGCCCGCTCGATGGCCGGCAGATCGACGATCTCGAAGTCCTGGCCGGGCTGCGGACCGGCCGCGACCGTCACTCCCGCGTGCACCAGGATCGCGCCGTCGCCCTCGGGCGCGTCCTCGTAGTAGGCAATGCCGGGCCCCGTCGGAGTCACGCCGGCCGCCTCCAGACGCTTGAACAGCTCGTCGTAGAGAGGGCTGATGACCGGGCTGATGTGCTCGGGTTCGTAACCTGCCGCGGTGGCGGTCAGCTCGGCCACCCGTACCGCGGGGATGCTCTTGACGATGACGTCCTGACTGGGCATGTGCCCCTCGCTCTCGATCGACCGGAGCCTCGCCTCGACCTGGGCCAGCCGCGAGGCCGACGCGGCCATCGCCGCTTCCAGTTCCGCCTGCCGCAGGGTGAGCATCCCGCGCAGCTCCTCCGTACTCACCCGGTCCTCCAGGATCTCCTGCACCTGTTGCAGCGTGAAGCCGAGATCCTTCAGGGCGATGATGCGGTTGAGCTGCGCGAGCTGGGCCGCCGCGTAGTGGCGGTAGCCGCTGAACGGATCTGTCCGCGCGGGACGCAGCAGCCCGATCGCGTCGTAGTGACGCAGCATGCGGGCCGACACACGGCCGTGCCTGGCGAAGTCTCCGATGGTGAACATGACGCCCCCTAGTGCACGGCTTCACACGGTGTCAGGGTCAAGCATCACCTACGACGGAACCCCCGGCGGCCGAGCGGCCACCGGGGGTTCGTCGTACGTCGGCCGAGGTCAGAGGCCGTAGCGCTCGCGCGCTTCCTTCACGGCCGAGGCCGGGACCTCGCCGCGCCTGGCCAGCTGGGCCAGCGCCGCGACCGTGATCGACGGGGCGTCGACGCCGAAGTGACGGCGGGCCGCGTCACGCGTGTCGGAGAGACCGAAACCGTCCGTGCCGAGCGAGGAGTAGTCCTGCTCGACCCACTGGCTGATCTGGTCCGGAACCTGGCGCATCCAGTCGCTGACCGCGAGCACCGGGCCCGGAGCACCCTCCAGCGCCTGGGTGACGTACGGAATGCGCTGCTCGCCGCGCAGCAGTGCCTCGTCGCACTCCAGCGCGTCACGGCGCAGCTCGCCCCACGAGGTCGCGGACCAGACATCGGCCGTAACTCCCCAGTCGGAGCTGAGCAGTCGCTGTGCCTCGAGGGCCCAGTGGATCGCCGTGCCGGAGGCCAGCAGCTGCAGCCGCGGGGAGTCCGCGGCCTGGGCCACGCCCTCCTTGAAGCGGTAGAGACCGCGCAGGATCCCCTCCTCGACACCTTCCGGCATCGCGGGCTGCGGCTTCGGCTCGTTGTAGACGGTCAGGTAGTAGAAGACGTTCTCGGCCTCGGGGCCGTACATCCGGCGCAGACCGTCCTTGACGATGACGGCGATCTCGTACGCGAAGGCCGGGTCGTAGTTGAGCGACGCCGGGTTCGTGGCCGCAATCAGCTGCGAGTGGCCGTCCGCGTGCTGCAGGCCCTCGCCGGTCAGCGTCGTACGGCCGGCGGTCGCGCCGACGATGAATCCCTTGCCGAGCTGGTCGGCGAGCTGCCACATCTGGTCGGCCGTGCGCTGCCAGCCGAACATCGAGTAGAAGATGTAGAACGGGATCATCGGCTCGCCGTGCGTCGCGTACGACGTGGCGGCGGCGATGAAGTCGGCCATGGCGCCGGCCTCGGTGATCCCCTCGTTGAGGATCTGGCCGTCCTTGGCCTCCTTGTAGTACATCAACTGGTCACGGTCGACCGGCTCGTACGTCTGGCCCAGCGGGGAGTAGATGCCTGCCGACGGGAAGAGCGACTCCATACCGAAGGTGCGGGCCTCGTCAGGGACGATGGGAACCCAGCGCTTGCCGGTCTCCTTGTCCCGCATCAGGTCCTTCACCAGGCGTACGAAGGCCATGGTGGTGGCCATCTCCTGCTTGCCGGAGCCCTTTTCGAGAGCCTTGAAGGCACGCTCCTCGGGCGCGGGCAGCGCCACCGCCTGTACGCGGCGGGCCGGGGCCGGGCCACCGAGGGCCGCGCGGCGCTCCTGGAGGTAGCGGACCTCGGGGGAGTCGGCGCCGGGGTGGCCGTAGGGCACCAGGCCGTCGGCGAAGGCACTGTCCGGGATCGGGAGTCCGAGCAGGTCACGCATGCCCTTGAACTCGTCGATGGTCAGCTTCTTCATCTGGTGGTTGGCGTTCTTCGACTCGAAGCCCTTGCCGAGCGTGTAGCCCTTCACCGTCTGCGCGAGGATCACGGTCGGCGTGCCCTTGTGCTCGACGGCCGCCTTGTACGCCGCGTACACCTTCCGGGCCTCGTGGCCGCCGCGGGAGGCGTAGAAGCACTCGGCGATCTTCGCGTCGCCGATCAGCTTCGCCAGCTCGACGAGCGCGGGCTCGGCCCCGAAGAAGTGCTCGCGGATGTACGCCACATCACGCGTCGCATACGTCTGGAACTGGGCATCCGGCACCTCGCGCAGCCGGCGTACCAGCGCGCCCGTGGTGTCGAGCTGGAACAGCTCGTCCCAGGCGGAGCCCCACAGCGTCTTGATGACATTCCAGCCCGCGCCGCGGAACTGGGCCTCCAGCTCCTGCACCACACGGAAGTTGGCGCGGACCGGACCGTCGAGGCGCTGCAGATTGCAGTTGACGACGAAGGTCAGGTTGTCGAGACGCTCACGGGCCGCGAGGGCGAGTGCGGCGGTCGACTCGGGCTCGTCCATCTCGCCGTCGCCGAGGAAGGCCCAGACGTGCGAGCCCGCGGTGTCCTTGATGCTGCGGTTGGCCAGGTAGCGGTTGAAGCGCGCCTGGTAGATCGCGGAGAGCGGGCCGAGGCCCATGGAGACGGTGGGGAACTCCCACAGCCAGGGCAGCCGGCGCGGGTGCGGGTAGGACGGCAGTCCGTTGCCGGCCGCCTCCTGCCGGAAGTTGTCGAGCTGCTGCTCGGACAGGCGGCCGTCGAGGAAGGCGCGGGCGTAGATGCCGGGCGAGGCGTGGCCCTGGATGTAGAGCTGGTCGCCGGAGCCGTCACCCTCCTTGCCGCGGAAGAAGTGGTTGAAGCCGGTCTCGTAGAGCCAGGCGGCGGAGGCGAAGGTGGCGATGTGGCCGCCGACGCCGAAGCGGGAGCCACGGGTGACCATGGCGGCCGCGTTCCAGCGGTTCCACGCGGTGATGCGGGCTTCCATCGCCTCGTCGCCGTCGAAGGCGGGCTCGGCGGAGGTGGGGATGGTGTTGATGTAGTCCGTCTCCAGCAGCCGGGGCACGGGAACTCCGGCCGTCTCGGCGTGCTGAAGGGTACGGCGCATCAGATACGCGGCGCGGTGCGGTCCTGCGTGCTCGGTGACGGCGTCGAGGGACGCCGCCCACTCGGCGGTTTCCTCAGCATCACGGTCCGGGAGCTGGTCGAGCTCGCTCGGAAGCTTGCCTACGGGGTCGGTCATGATCGCCGCCTTCCGGACAGGAGGGGGGTGGAGAAAGGAGCCTTGTCTGGCAGGACAGGGCGAGGGGTTGGTGAACCCGGCGACAACTGTAAGTCGCTGATCGATGATCGATCAAAGCTTGGAGCGGGAAACTTCTCAATCTGAAGAAATTGGCATTCGGTGCCGCGAAAAGGGGCACGGGGTGCCGGGCGAAAGTGGGGTGATTCGGGCGCCGCGTGCACCTCGGAGCGGGGGCGACGTCACCTGTGCGCGTCGGGATCGAGCCCGGTGGGGCCCGGATCCGCCGCAGCCGGGCCGCGCCCGCGCCCGCGCCCCGAGTGCGAGGTGCGGCCATCACGCCGGGGCGGCCTGGGGCTGCCGGGCCTGCGGGTGCGTGGCCACGCTGTACGGGGATGCCGCGCCTGTCAGGGTTCGCGACGGCAGCTGCGTCGGGGCCCGGCGCGAGTCGCAGCCGGGCCGCGGGTCAGGTGCGCGAGCGCAGCCGGGCCTCGGGCCAGGTGCGTGGGATGCCCGGGCCTCGGGTTGGGTGCGCGCGCAGTCGAGTTCCGGCCCGGGTGCGTGGGGTGCTCGCCCGGCCGGCGCGCGACCTGGAGCCGCGTCCCGGCTCGGCACGTGGGATGCCCGGGCCTCGGGTTGGGTGCGCGCGCAGTCGAGTTCCGGCCCGGGTGCGTGGGGTGCTCGCCCGGCCGGCGCGCGACCTGGAGCC